>CAZGUM010000064.1:0-20264 GCA_964529085.1 uncultured Methylomonas sp.
TCGCTATCTCACGGCATTTTGCCGAATGAGACGCTGATTTGCGAGTTGGAGCTGGACAGTATTCAGCCGGGTCAGCCGTAGATCGGGTTAAGGCTCGCACCTAACTCTACAAAGAAAGCCGTCAAGAAGCCATTCAAAAACAAAGGAGTTTATCAATGATCAAGCAAGGCATTTTGTTATGCGGGGTATTGGCCGGGTTGGCCGGTTGCGCCGACGTGCAACCCTGGGAACGCGGCAATCTGGCCAAGCCGCAGATGGCCATCGATGCCAATCCGCTGCAAAGTACGATTCGCCAACACAATTACAGCAGCCGCGAGGCGGCCTCGGCGGCCGGCAGCGCCCAGGGCGGCGGTTGCGGCTGTAACTGATAGCCGTCTTGGGCGGCGATAGAAAACTTCACTCAGGGGGCATGATGAGCAAACCCGCCAAGCAAACTAAAACCACTGCACCACCGCTCAAATCCGGTCCGTTTCCGTCGGCGCGTTATTTTCAGGTGCATTTCGAATATCTGCACGAGCAGTTGCAGTTGGCGTCTCGGCAGATGGTGGCGTTGGCCGAACAGGTGCAGGGCCTGGAAGCGCAATTGGCCCGGCAGCGCGAGAAGCCGGCGCCGTGGCCGACCGAGGGACGGGCCGACGCCCGCCCGGGTAACCGGCTGCATTCGAGTTAAAGCAAACCGAGAACCGGGTTTTGCCGCTGGTGTTGCGGATGTCGGTGGTGGCCTGTGAGGGCGGGATGTTCGCCGCTTTTCGTCGGTCAGTTTTACCCGAGGGCATAAAGGCAAAAGCGTAACCCGACAACCTTAATTTGGGATTTTGTTTTGAGGACGGCAGCCGGTTGTCCTTATATCCGCCCGCGGCTGGTCCGCCGGGTTTTCAATCTAGAACCAGGAGTGTATCCATGTCCAACGATAATCTAATTTCCGCCAGTATTAGTAACGACGACATTCAAGCCATCAAGGACGCGCTGGCCTTGATCCGCGGCAAACTGCCATTTTTGGTGTCGCTGAGTCCGCAGGACCGGCGGGAGATGGTGAAGATGGGCGAAAAATCGATAGGCTTTGATGAAAAATGCACCTTGTATATGGCCAATCATGCCGAGTTTGTGCCGGGTTTTCTGGACATGGAAGAGGTGGCGCGCGACCGGGCCTTGCGCGCGCAGATTCTGGGATTTTGGAGTACCCTGCATGCCTTGACCGAGCAAGTGGATGATACTTTAATGGTGGTGAATCAGGATGTTTGGATGGCGAATCTGGCGTATTACCAAAGCGTGCGCGAAGCCGCCAAACGCGGCCGGCCCAATGCTCAAACCCTGTACGAGGATATGCGTACCCGTTTCCCAGGCAATAGCAGCGCCAAGGCGGCTGCACCGGCAGCCACTTAATTAAAGATATGGGGATCAGGAGAAAGCCTCAATGCCGTCAAGTTAAAAAAATCCAGAGCTTCTCGCTCGTGCAGTTGTCCGTTAGGGCGTTTACTTAAGGCCATGGGATAAACTCGAAACGGGCAATCGCCGGCTCGACGGCGAGCTTGATTCGTTCGAAGCGGGAGCTTCGATACTCGACAGGTTAGTTCGGATGCTCGACGAGGCCGCTCAAATACTCGACGGGGTAGCTCCGAGCTACCCCGTCGATGAAATTTACTGCCCGGCCGGGTATTTGAATTGCGGCGCCGAGCGGCGGAGACTGCTCGCCGAACGGAGTTATTACCCGGCCGATATTTTGTACTGCCGCCTCTAAGCCTTTTTGACGGCGCCGATGCCGGCATTTTTATTAACCTTGGGCGGTGTAAAGCCGGAGACGGAAAAAATTATGATGCAAATTCAATGGAAAGCCAGCCGGTATTGGCTGGCGACCGCCGCGGCGGCTTGCGGTTTAGCGCTATTACCGGTGGCGGCGCGGGCGGGAAGCGTCAATCAAGCGGCCCCGGTCTGCGCCTTGCAAGGTATGCAGGGCGGCCAGCCGTTTCAATTGCAACAGTTCAAGAACAAAGTGGTGTATGTGGATTTTTGGGCCTCGTGGTGTGGCCCCTGCATGCAGTCGTTTCCGTTCATGAACGAGCTGAGCCGCTTGCATAAAGCCCAGGGCTTGCACGTGGTGGCGGTTAATCTGGATGAAGAAACCCAGGAGGCCGAGGCGTTTTTGGGTAAAGCGCGGCCCGATTTTACGGTAGTCGCCGATCCGCAGCGGCAATGCGCCAAGGATTTTGCCGTGGAAGCCATGCCCTCGTCCTATCTGATCGACCGCCAGGGCCGGCTGCGTTACATCCATAAAGGCTTTCGGCCGGGCGAGGTTGACGAGTTGCGCGGCGTACTCAAACAGTTATTGGACGAACCGGCAAGCCTGTAACGATAATTGCAGGGTTACGTAACGCAGTTATGCCCTTGGGTAAATCCGACTACGGCTAGTCCGCATCCGCAAGAAGAGAGGTTTATTAGAGCTTCTCTTTATCGAGGAAGCGGAATTTGTTTAAATCCTCGGCAAATATTATTTCAACGCCAGCCCCGTGAAACCCAAAAAAACCAGCAAGAGCCAGCCGCTTAAATACTATCGCCGCGAATTTAAGGCGATGGGGACACCCTGCGAAATTCAGTTGTTCGCTGTCAGTTCGGCCGCGGCCAATGCCGCGGCAGCCGCGGCGGTGGCGGATGTGCAGCGCCTGGAGGCGCGTTATTCCCGTTACCGGGCGGACAGCCTGTTGTCGGAGATTAATCGGGTGGCGGCGGTAGGCGGTTCGATACAGGTCGACGACGAAACCGCCAGCCTATTGGATTATGCGGTGACCTGTTACGATCAAAGCGAGAGCTTGTTCGACGTGACCTCCGGGATTTTGCGCCGGGCCTGGAAGTTCGATTCCGGCCGCTTGCCGGAACCGTCGGCGTTGGCGGCTCTGTTGGAAAAAGTCGGTTGGCACAAGGTGTCTTGGCGGCGGCCGGTGCTGTCGTTTACGGTTGCCGGCATGGAGATCGATTTTGGCGGCGTGGTCAAGGAATACGCCGCCGATTGCGCGGCAACGATCTGCCGTAGCCATGGCGTCAAGCGCGGGGTGGTGAATTTGGGCGGCGATATTCGGGTGATCGGTCCGCGCGGCGACGGCAGTCCCTGGCGAGTGGGAATCCGCGATCCGCGTCAGCGCGACGGTTTGCTGCAGACGCTGACTGTGTACGAGGGCGCGGTCGCCAGCAGCGGCGATTATGAACGCTGCATGGTGATCGATAACGTACGTTACGGCCATATTCTGAATCCGAAAACCGGCTGGCCGGTGCGGCATTTGGCGGCGGTGACCGTGGTTGGCGATTTTTGCGTGGTTGCCGGCAGCGCTTCGACGATTGCAATGCTGAAGGAGGCGGACGGCGTCGACTGGTTGAGCCAGCTGAGTTTGCCCCATATCTGGGTGGATGTGCACGGCGCTAGCGGCGGGTCGCTGTTTTCGGATGCGGAAAATCTTGGCGACCGAGTCGAGCCGCATCGATAACGATTGGATGTGTCGGGTATTGGTCGGGCCTGGGTTGGCCGTATCCCCCGAGTCGTTGAATTTTTTCCGCGGGGCGTGAGCACGCAAGCGCGGCTCGAAACCGGCGGTTTAAGCCCGGGCGCAAACCCAGACATCCACCCGGCCGACACCGGCGCGTTTTAACGCCGATGCCATTGCGGAGGCGGTGGCGCCGGTGGTCATCACGTCGTCGATGATCGCGATGTGGCGGTATTTTACAGGCTTTACCAATTCGAAGGCTTGGCGCATGTTTTTCCGCCGCTGTTTGGCGGGTAAGCCGGTTTGATGAGCGGTATCGCGTTGGCGGATGCAACTGCTTAAATCCAGCGGAATGCGGAGTTGCCGGGCTATATGTCGGGCAATTTCTATCGACTGATTGAAGCCTCGGTCCCGATAACGCTTGGGATGTAAGGGGACGGGCATCAGGCCATCCGGCAACTCCGCGTTGTCGGCGATGTGTTCGGCCAGCAAGGTAGCCAGTAAACGCGCATTTTTATAATCGTGGGCAAATTTTAACTGTCCGACCAAATAGCGCATCTGGCTTTGGTATAAAAACGGCGCATGGGTCTCGTCGAAAGCCGGCGATTTTTTCAGGCACCGGCCGCATAATTGTGGGACTTCGATGGCGATTTCGAAATGTTCGCCGCAGCGGTAGCAGCTTGAAAGGTTACGCGGCAGATCGGTCAAGCAGCCCGCGCATAAGTCCATGTCGCCATATCCGGCACTGCCGCATAACACGCAACGTGGCGGCAGCAATTTCTTCTGTATAATGTTCAGCCAGTTGTTTACCATAATTTTAAATATAGGTTGATAAGTTGGTGCTTGGCGCCGCTTTGTCCTTACTCTCGGAGATTATCAGAATGTCTGCAAGCCAGAAACCCTTGGAATCGGCGGCTACCATCCGCCACGACTGGCAATTACACGAAGTCGAAGCATTGCTGGCGCTACCGTTTAACGATCTGATTTTTCAGGCGCAAAGCGTACATCGGGTTTTTTTCGATCCTAACGAGATACAGGTTAGCAGTCTGTTGAGTATCAAGACCGGTTCCTGTTCCGAGGATTGCGGTTATTGCCCGCAAAGTGCGCGCTACGATTCCGACCTAAATCCGGAAGCCTTGATGCCGGTGGATGCAGTATTGAAGGCTGCGCAGCAGGCCAAAGAGCAGGGTGCATCGCGGTTTTGCATGGGGGCAGCTTGGCGCAGCCCGAAAGACCGCGACATCGAGCGAGTCGTGGAAATGGTGCAGGGCGTGAAGGCGCTGGGTATGGAAACCTGTGTGACATTGGGCATGCTTAGCGATAAACAGACCCAAGCCTTGAAAGACGGCGGCCTGGATTATTACAACCACAATCTGGATACCTCGGAAGAGTATTATTCTGAAATCATCACTACCCGGACTTATCAAGACCGCTTGGATACGCTGGAGCGGGTGCGCGATGCCGGTATTAACGTTTGTTGCGGCGGTATTGTTGGGATGGGTGAGTCGGAAACCGACCGGGCCAAATTGCTGTTGCAACTGGCGAATATGCCCAAGCATCCGGAAAGCGTACCGATTAATATGCTGGTGCAGGTGGAAGGCACGCCCTTGCACGGCATTGATGCGTTGGACCCTATCGTGTTCGTGCGTACCATCGCCGTCGCCAGAATTTTGATGCCGCAGTCGCGGGTGCGTTTGTCGGCCGGGCGTAAGGCAATGAGCGACGAGATGCAGGCCTTGTGTTTCCTGGCGGGCGCTAATTCCATTTTCTATGGCGATAAACTGCTGACTACCGATAATCCGATGACCAACCACGACCAGCAGTTGTTCGAGCGTTTGGGTGTGAGGATGGGCGGCTCCAGTTACGCCTAATGGCCAACGCTTTTTACGACTTTGCCGGTCAACTGCGGCAACTGGAACAGGATGGCCTGTATCGCCGGCGACGCGTCGTCGACGGTCCGCAAGGCGTATCTTTGAATACTGATGGCCGGGAACTGATCAATTTTTGTAGTAACGATTATCTGGGGTTGGCCAATCATCCCCAAGTTATTGCAGCGTTTAAAGCCGGGGTTGATCGCTACGGCGCCGGCAGCGGTTCCGCGCATCTGATCTGCGGCCATAGTAGTGCGCATCATGCCTTGGAAGAAGAATTGGCGGCTTTTACCGGACGGGAGCGGGCCTTGCTGTTTTCCACGGGCTATATGGCTAACCTCGGTGTGATTTCGGCATTGTTGGGCCGCAGCGATACTGTGCTGGAAGACCGCTTGAATCATGCTTCGCTGCTGGATGGCGGTTTGTTGTCGCGGGCGCGCTTTCAACGCTATCGCCACGCAGATATCGAAGATTTGCGGGCTAAACTGTCCGGTGCCGTAGGCAAGGCTTTAGTGGTCAGCGACGGCGTATTTAGCATGGATGGCGATTTGGCGCCGTTGCCGGCAATGGCCGATTTGGCGGAACAGCACCACGCCGGCTTACTGATCGACGATGCTCACGGTTTTGGCGTGTTGGGAAAAAACGGTGGCGGTATAGTCGAGCATTTTGCTTTGACTCAGGATGATGTGCCCATTCTGATTGGCACTTTAGGCAAGGCGTTTGGCACGTTCGGCGCGTTCGTGGCCGGTTCCGAGGATTTGATCGAGATGTTGATTCAAAAAGCCAGGAGTTATGTGTTTACGACCGCGCTGCCGGCGGCGGTGGCCGAAGCAACCCGGACCAGTTTGCGCTTGTTGCAAGCCGAAACCTGGCGCCGCGAACAGTTGCAAAATCTAATCCGCCGGTTCCGGCAAGGCGCGCGGCAGCAAGGCTTGCAACTGATGGACTCTTTCACCGCGATTCAACCCATCTTGATAGGCGACAGCGGCCAAGCTATGGCTGCGAGCCGGTGTCTGCGGGAACAAGGATTCTGGGTCAGCGCGATTCGGCCGCCGACCGTGCCGGCCGGCAGCGCCCGTTTGCGGATCACTTTCGCCGCCGATCATACCGAACAACAGGTCGACGCCTTGCTGGATGCGCTGGGGAGAGTTTTGTCATGACCGGTATTCATCGGGAAATATATGGCCACGGCCGGCCGTTGGTGATGCTGCACGGATGGGCGATGCATAGCGGGATCTGGCGCCAGTTTGCCAGGCAGCTGGCGCAACAGCGTCAGGTAATATGCCTGGATTTGCCCGGTCACGGCCGTAGCGCCGAATTGGAATCGTTCGATCTGCCTACAATTGCTAATGCGTTGCTGGATACCATTCCGGTCAATCGGTTCAGTGTGTTGGGGTGGTCGCTAGGTGCCACGGTGGCGCTGGAGATGGCGGCGCGTTTTCCCGACAGAGTGCAATCCTTGTCGTTGTTGGCCGGTAATCCGAAATTCGTCAAAAGCTTTGGTTGGCCGGGGGTACGGTCGGAGGTGTTGGACGGTTTCGCCGGTCAACTCGGCGAAGATGCCCGGCTGACCTTGCAACGTTTTTTGAGCTTGCAAGTCCAGGGTTTGGCTGAGAGCCGGCAGCTGTTGCAACAGTTGCGCTTTGCGGTGCATGAGTGCGACGCCCCGGCTATCAATGCGTTGCAGGGCGGATTGCGTATTTTGAAATACAGCGATTTGCGCAAAGCCTTGGCGGGTTTGCGTTGTCCGATTACAGTAGTGCAGGGCGATAAAGATACTTTGATACCGTTGCAAACCGCGCAATCGATAAAGAAGCTAAATCCGCGCGTTGATTTACATGTCCTGGCAAATGCCGGGCACGTGCCGTTTTTATCGCATTCACACCAATTGTGCGAGATCATCGCGGCGGCTGTATGAGCCTTTCGGTATTGGATAAAGCTGGCGTTCGGCGCTCGTTTGCGGCGGCGGCCGGTAGTTACGATTCGGCGGCGATGTTGCAGCGCCGGGTAGCGACAAGCTTATTGCAAAAGTTTCCGTTGCAGCCGGCTCCCGGCAGGGTGCTGGATTTGGGTTGCGGCACCGGTTTTCTGACGCGGCAATTAATGGCGGATCGGCTTGCCCAGCCTATGCTGGCCTTGGATATTGCCGCGCCCATGTTGCAGGTGGCGCGCATCAATAATCAAAAGTTACCAGCCGCTTATATCTGTGCCGATGCCGAAAACATGCCGTTTATCGGCAATAGCGTTCGGCAAATCTACTCAAATCTAGCCTTGCAGTGGTGTCAGAATTTGTCGGCGGTGTTTGCTGATGCCCGGCGAATATTGGCGTCGGGTGGTCAGTTGGTGTTTTCGACTTTCGGGCCGGCGACTCTTACGGAACTGAAAGCGGCTTGGGCGGCGGTTGACGACTTCGCGCACGTCAATGATTTTTATGGTCTCGAACAAATCAGTGAGTTTTTACAAGTCAGCGGTTTGGCGGCTGTTGATTTGGAATCCAAGATCTATCGATTGCAATATCCTTCGGTATTGGCTTTGATGCGGGAATTAAAAGACCTGGGCGCGCATAACGTCAGTCAGGCCAGAAAGCGGCGGCCGACGACGCGCCGGCAGTTGCAGCAGATGATCGGCCATTATGAAAGCGGTGCGGGCGGTGAGCGGATTACCGCGAGTTACGAAATTCTTTTCGTACGGGCGCGGGTATGAAAGCCGGATTTTTTGTGACCGGTACCGATACCGATATAGGCAAAACCTGGACGACGATTGCCTTGATGCGCGGGTTTCAGCGGCAGGGCTTGACGGTGGCGGGGATGAAGCCGGTTGCAGCCGGTTGCGTGTGGCGCGACGGTGTCTTGCAAAATAGCGATGCGCTCATGCTGCAAGCCTATGCGTCTCAGCTTTTACCGTACGACCGGATCAATCCTTATGCATTCGAGCTTGCGGTTTCTCCGCATTTGGCTTGCGGCGACGTCGAAGTCAGGCTGGAGGTTATCGGCGACGCCTTTGACCGGTTGCGGCAACAAGCCGATATCGTGTTGGTGGAAGGTGCCGGCGGCTGGTATTCGCCGTTGAGCCGGACGCTGGATAATGCGGCACTCGCCCATGCCTTGGGTTTGCCGGTGATTTTGGTGGTCGGTATCAGGCTGGGTTGCATCAATCACGCGCGCCTGACTGTTCAGGCTTTACGGCAGAGCGGTTTGCCGTTTGCCGGTTGGGTTGCCGTGCAAATTGTCGAAGTTATGCCCGGGTTCGAGAGCAATCTGGATTTTTTGCGGGAAGTGATCGATGCGCCGTTGATAGGAGTTTTGCCGCATTCGGCCAATGCCGATTTTGAAAGTCTGGCAACGCATTTAAGTCTGCCAAACTGGCGGAAATTTGATTTACATCAAAATATTTGACCGGCAGATGTTCAAAATGACGACTCCATTACAAAAACAACCAGGAGACGTTTTATGGCTTTAATTACTTGGACTGCGGCTCAGTATGGCACTAATGTCGGATTTGCCGACCAAGAACATCAAACCTTGTTCGGTTTGTTGAATAAACTGTACGATGAAGCCACGGGTGGCGCTGCGCGCGCTACTGTTGGCGCTTCGCTGGATGCTCTGATTGCCTATGTGGTCGATCACTTCGCGCATGAAGAAAGGGAAATGGTCGCTAAAGGCTTTGGCGGTTACGATCGTCATAAAGCCGAACACGAAGCGCTAATCGGTATCTGTGCGGATTTGCAGAAAAAATTTCATGCCGGCGAGGCGGAAGTGACCGAAGATGTCGGGCAATTGGTGAAAAGCTGGCTGGATAACCATATTCCAAAATTTGATATGGCATATTCGGATGCGTTGAAGTAGTGACAGCTTAAAAAACCGTCCCTATCAGATGGTAAAAGGCTTGCGAGCAGCGATGCTCTCAAGCCTTTTTTATGTTTATTTTTTACAAACGGGAAAACCTCTTCTGGTCTGCCGGTGAGTCATGGGTTAAAATTACCCAGTTAATTTATGATAATTATCAGTAAAAGGAATTGTGGCCTGCTTTGTGTGGTGCGACAAGATTACGAAGATATAACGCATACAAGTTTATAACTACTAATGGGGAGGCTGCTCCGTGAAGAAAACAAAGCAACTGCTCGCTTGTCTGGTCTTGATGGCTTTGGGCCTGGGGACTGCGCATGCGGACTATACACTCAACCTGATGAAGGGCGTGACGCAACTCAGTAACGAGCTTTACGATTTGCACATGCTGATTCTGTGGATCTGCGTGTTTATTGGGATCGCGGTGTTCGGCACTATGTTTTACTCGATTTATCATCATCGTAAATCAAAGGGTCATAAAGCCGAGCAGTTTCATGAGAATACGACTGTCGAGATTATCTGGACCATCATCCCCACGCTGATTCTGGTGGGTATGGCGATTCCCGCAACCAAGGCCGTTATCGATCTGGATAAGGTGCAGGATTCCGAGATGAGCATCAAGGTCACCGGTAAACAATGGTATTGGGAGTACGAATACTTGGATAGCGGTGTACATTTCGAAAGCCATTTAGACGAGGCTAGCGAAAAAACGCACCGGGTTAGCACCATGGATCCGCGTAACGTTCCCAACTATTTGTTGAACGTCGACAAGCCGCTGGTAGTACCGGTCGGTAAGAAAATCCGCTTCCTGTTTACAGCGGCCGACGTGATTCACTCCTGGTGGGTACCGGATTTGGGTTGGAAAAAAGATGCTAACCCCGGTTTCATCAATGAAGCTTGGACTTCTGTCGACAAACCCGGTACTTACCGCGGCCAATGTACCGAGCTTTGCGGTCGCGACCACGGTTTTATGCCGGTGGTAGTGATTGCGATGGAGCAGGATCAATACGATGCTTGGGTAAAAGCGACTTTGGATAAGCAAAATCAGAAGCCTGACTTGAGCGATCAAACCCGCAATACGCTGATGGCAAAAGGCGAGTCTGTTTATCTGAAAAACTGCGTGGCTTGCCACCAAATCGATGGTAACGGTATCTCCGGTTGGTTCCCCGCTTTAAGAGGTAGCGCCAAAGTCACCGGCAATATGGATCAGCTGATCGGTTTTATTCAGGCAGGTACCAGCAAAATGCCGGCGTTCAAAAAATTGCCGGATGATGAATTGGCGCAGCTGATTACTTACATCAGAAATGCGCCGGCATTGGGTAACAACGTGGGCGATGAGATTCAGCCTAATAAAATCACACCCAAATGGGACGATGATGAGTAATTCACCGATTTTCGCGATCAACTCATTTTCTAATTTTTGCTGAGGTATAAAGTATGACTGCTGTCGTAGCTGAACATGATGATCATCACGATCACCACGATCACGGCCCTGAAAAGGGCGTTTTACGGTGGATATTCACCACCAACCACAAAGATATAGGCACCTTGTATCTGGTATTCGGTCTGATAATGTTTTTTGTCGGCGGTACCATGGCTTTGATCATTCGTTCGGAATTATTCGAGCCGGGTCTGCAATTTGTCGATCCCAACTTTTTTAACTCGATGACCACCATGCATGCCTTGGTGATGGTATTCGGCGCGGTCATGCCGGCTTTCGTCGGCTTAGCCAACTGGATGATTCCGATGATGATCGGCGCGCCGGATATGGCTCTGCCGCGGATGAACAACATGAGCTTCTGGATGTTGGTGGCCGGCGTGTTGTTGTTGGCCAGCACTTTGTTCATGGAAGGCGGCGCACCTGCCGGTGGTTGGACTTTGTATCCGCCGTTGGTGTTGCAAACCGGTAAAGCGTTTCCGTTTGCGATCTTCTCGGTGCATTTGCTGGGTATATCTTCGATCATGGGTGCGATCAATGTCATCGCGACCATTTTCAATATGCGTGCGCCCGGCATGACGTTAATGAAAATGCCTTTGTTCGTCTGGACTTGGTTGATCACTGCGTTTTTGTTGATCGCTATCATGCCGGTATTTGCCGGTGCGGTAACCATGTTGCTGACTGACAAATTCTTCGATACCAGCTTCTTCGATGCAGCTGGCGGCGGTGATCCGGTGTTGTATCAACATATTTTCTGGTTCTTCGGTCACCCTGAAGTGTATGTGATGATTCTGCCGACCTTCGGTGTGGCTTCCACCATCATTCCGGTATTTGCCCGTAAGCCTCTGTTCGGTTATGCCTCGATGGTGTATGCGACTGGTGCGATTGCGTTCCTGTCTTTCATCGTTTGGGCTCACCACATGTTTACCGTGGGTATGCCTGTGGCCGGTGAGTTGTACTTCATGTACGCTACCATGCTGATCGCGATTCCGACCGGGGTGAAGGTGTTCAACTGGACCGCGACCATGTGGAAAGGCTCGATGACGTTCGAAACGCCTATGCTGTTTTCGATTGCGTTTGTGGTGCTGTTCACAATGGGTGGTTTCACCGGTTTGATGATGTCGGTGGCGCCGGTGGATTTTCAATACCACGATACCTATTTCATCGTCGCCCACTTCCATTACACCTTGGTACCTGCGTCCATTTTCATCCTGATGGCTGCCGGTTATTTCTGGTTGCCTAAATGGACCGGCAATATGTACAACGAGAAAATCGGCAGACTGCATTTTTGGTTGTCGGCAGTATCGGTGAACATCTTGTTCTTCCCGCAACATTTCTTGGGTTTGGCTGGCATGCCGCGCCGTATCCCTGATTATGCGATTCAATTCGCAGATTGGAATATGGTGTCCAGTATTGGTGCCTTTATCTACGGTTTCAGCCAGTTGTTGTTCGTATATATCGTCATCGACACTATTCGTGGCGGTACTGGTGAAAAAGTCAGTGATGAGGTTTGGGAAGATGCCAGCAAACACAGTTTGGAATGGACTGTGCCTTCGCCTGCACCGTATCACACCTTTACGACACCGCCGGCAAGAATCCCTACCGAGCATTTTTAATGCTTAAAATGAGTGAACGAGACGCGTCATGCCTTTGTGCATGGCGTGTCGGGTAACGATATGGACACAAAAAAGAAAAACATTTTGACGGCTGTGGTACTGACTGCGATTGCTTTAACCATATACGTATTCGCGGTACTTAAGGCTATCTCGCAATGAGCGATGATCTAGGCCAAAAGAATGCCAAGCTGGTCCGTAAACTGGCTTTGGTTGCGGTGGCTATGTTCGGGTTTGGTTATGCTTTAGTACCGCTTTACGATGTGCTTTGTGATTTGACCGGTTTGAACGGGAAGGTTGCGGGTCAAGCTGTACAGGAAACCGAGTATGTAGTGGATAAGAGTAGGGAGGTGACTGTGGAGTTTCTCACGTCCTTAAACGAATCGACGCCTATGCTGTTCCGCTCCGAGGTGAAAAGTATGAAAGTGCATCCGGGTGAATACTACACGGTTAATTTTTATGCCAAGAATAACACTGATAAACCAATGATTGCCCAAGCTATACCCAGCATTACGCCGGGTTTGGCGGCGGAATTTTTTAAAAAAACCCAGTGTTTTTGCTTTACCGAACAAACGTTTGCGGCTAACGAAGAAAAAACCATGCCGGTCCGATTCGTTGTCGAACCGAAGTTGCCCGATCGCTATAAGACCGTCACGCTTGCATACACTTTTTTTGATAACACTAACATCAGTAAAAAATAGAGGGGAAGGATATGTCTACACACGATAGTTATTACATACCGCATAAAGCCGTGTGGCCGGTCATGGCTACCGGCGGCCTGATGATGACGCTAGCCGGTTTTGCCAATCATCTGAACGGTTCGTCGATAGGTCCCGGCATGATGCTCACCGGCTTTGTGATATTTCTGGTGATGCTGGGCTTGTGGTTCGCGCTGCAGTCCACCGAGAGCGAATCCGGTATGTATAATCACGGCGTCGGTATTTCTTATCGTATGGGCATGATGTGGTTCATTTTTTCCGAAGTCATGTTTTTCGCGGTATTTTTCGGTGCCTTGTGGTATACCCGGAATATCTCGGTGCCGCATTTAGGCGAAGGCGGCATGCTTAGTGGTCCGGGGCGTTCTACTCACGATGTGTTGTGGCCGGCTTTCGAAGCGGTATGGCCGACTAACGGTCCAGGTAAGGTCGGCGGCGATTTCGAACCCATGGGCGCGTTCGGTTTGCCGTTCCTGAATACCTTGTTACTGTTGTCTAGCGGTGTAACCTGCACATGGGCGCATCACGGCTTGTTGGCAAAAAATCGCAGTCAGCTGATCAAAGGGTTGCTGGCTACTGTTGGCTTAGGCTTTTTGTTTGTGGCTTGCCAAGCAACCGAGTATTACGAAGCCTACCACGAAATGGGTTTGACATTGGGTTCCGGTATTTACGGTTCAACCTTTTTCATGTTGACGGGTTTCCATGGTTTCCACGTTTGCGTCGGAGCGATTATTCTATCCGTCGTTTTGTTCAGAAGTTGGAAAGGTCATTTCACCCCGGAAAACCACTTCGCTTTCGAAGCGGCTGCTTGGTATTGGCATTTTGTCGACGTGGTCTGGTTGGGGCTGTTCGTGTTTGTCTACATGATGTAAAACCGGTAGGCTAAGCCCTAAAAAGCGCGATCTTTGCGGATCGCGCTTTTTTTTTGTCGAATTATCAGGGTTGCGAGTTTGCGGCTGATGGATTTGGGTTGGAGTGAATACGTGTACCGATACCGTGCGGTTGAATCAAACCGCTGGCATAGGCAATAAACAGCAAAATGAACAAAGCCAGCGATATGCCGATACGAGTGGTCAAAGCTTTTGCGGTTTTACGCGAATCGTCGTCGCCCTTATGTTTAACGATATGAAACAGCGCCGAACCGAGACTAATGACTATGGCCAGGAATGCAACGATAGTGAGTGTTTTGATAAACATTGGGGAGCTTTAATAAATAAAAACCGGCATTCTGGACGATTAGATTACGCTTGCCAATAGCGCATATTCAAAGCAGGAGTTATTACGTATGATCAAATTTAGTATTTTCGGTACCGAATTCCGCAGCTCACTACCGGCTTTGGCGACTTATTTGCTACTGACGGGTGTGTTGTGCAGCTTGGGGTTTTGGCAGCTGAGTCGAGGCGAGCAGAAAAAAATTTTGCTGGCGCAACAACAACAGGCCGTTAGCGCGGCAGCGTTGGATTTGAATCGACAATCCGAAATCGACAAAGAAGCCTTGCGCTATCGGCCGGTATTGGTGACGGGGCATTACGATACTAGTCATCAGATTTTTATCGACAATCAGATGTTGGAAGGGAAACCCGGTTATTTGGTTTTAACGCCGTTTTTGCCCGATGGCGGTCAACCCGGCATATTAGTCAATCGCGGCTGGGTCGCCTTAGGCGCATCGCGCGAGGTCTTGCCTGATATCGCAATCAATTCGGCCATTCAACGAGTGCAAGGTAGAATCAACAATTTCCCCGAGCCGGGCTTGAAGTTGAAGGGGGCGGAAATTCCGGGGGAGCGTTGGCCGGTCCGAGTGCAAATTATCGATAGTAAGCTGCTGGCGGACAAATTGGGTTATGCATTAGCCAATTACCAGATCGAGCTGGACTCGACACAACCCGAAGGCTATCAACGGCAATGGAAAATTGCCGTCGCAATCCCGCCTGAAAAACATCTAGCCTATGCAGTACAATGGTTCGGTTTGGCGCTGACGTTAACAGCTCTGTTTATTTGGATTAGTAGTCGAAAAACACCACGTGGATAATCAATATAAAAAAAATCGTATCACCATCGTAGTGATATTTGCCATGTCCATTATTCCGTTCGGGATAGCTTGGTTTCTGGCGAAAAACCCTGACATCGTTAAGCTAGGCACTAATCACGGCGTGTTGATTGCTCCGCCGCAAGTGACGGAAGCGGAAGAGTTTACGGGATACGACGCCTTTTCCGCCGAGAATATGCACGAACTGAAAGGGCACTGGGTTTTAATCAATCCCGTGCCTCGTGATTGTAGTGAAACCTGCCGGGATGCGTTGTACAAAACCCATCAACTGACGTTGATGATGGGTAAGGACATTGCCCGGATTCGGCGACTGGCGCTGCTGTTCGACAAAGTGTATCAGCTGCCTGCCGAATGGCGCGACGACGGTCGTTTATTAAAAGCCTTGCCGGCCTCATCGTTGCGGGAAAAGTTAAATAAGTTAAGTGCGCAGGCCTTGCCGGAAGGCATGCTGTTAATTATGGATCCGTTAGGGAACCTGATGATGCAATACGCCCCAGGCTACGATCCTTACAAAGTCAAAAACGACTTAGGCAAGTTACTCAGAATTTCACAAATCGGTTAAGAAACATGTTCAGAAAATTGACCCTGTGCTGCGCGTTTCTGGCGCTGCTCGTTATCGTCGTTGGCGCTTATGTCCGACTAACCCACGCCGGCTTGGGCTGTCCGGACTGGCCGGGCTGTTACGGCAAGGCCTTCGTCAGCGATAGCGCGGAATTCAAAGCCGATGCCGCTGCCGGATTCCCCCAATACGCCGTAGATACCGCAAAAGCCTGGAAAGAGATGACTCACCGCTATTTGGCGGGCGGCCTGGCGGTACTGGTGTTGAGTTGGTTCGGCTTGGCGTGGCGGGAAAAACCGCGTTTCCCCGCAGTGACGCTGACCGTACTGGTATTGCTGTTGATTGCCGGTCAAGCCGGTCTCGGCATGTGGGCAGTAGCATCGGGTACGCGACCCGGCGTGGTAACGGCGCATTTATTACTGGGCTTTTTCACTTTTTGGACGATAGGTTGGAGTTACTTACGTTTGAACCCCGCTGCCGAGTTAAGGCCGGTCAGATCCGGCCCGCTGGCATTTACCGGTCTGGCTATTCTGGTGTTGCTGATCCAGATTTTGTTGGGTGGTTGGGTGAGTAGTAACTACGCTGGCTTGGCCTGTAGCGATTTCCCGCGTTGCAACGGTAGCTGGTTGCCGAATGCCGAATATCCGAGCATTCTTGATCCGTTCCGGGATAGTGGTTTATCGGCGGATGCAAAAAGCGCGATACAGGCGTTACATCGAGTGCTTGCCGGATTGACTTTCATCGTATTAAGCGGATTGATGTTGTCGGCCACTTCCGAGCGTTATCCGAAGCCGGTGCGTTTGGCCGCCAATATACTTAGTCTGCTGTTACTGCTGCAGATAGTGTTGGGGATTTTTAGCGTCAAATACCAGCTGCCCTTGGCATTGGCTGTCGCTCATAACGCAGTTGCGGCGCTAATGATGCTGCCCTTGCTTGCAATTTTATTCTACAGTCGATATCGCACTGGCGCCGCCGACGAAAGTCCGGTCGGCGAAGTTGAGCCTTATACCGCCGAGCAGGTGCCGGAAAAAGTTTCGCAGCTAGGCAGTCAAGATTCGCTATACCTGCGTTTAACCAGTCAGCTGAAAAAGACCCGTAGCGGTCTCGGCGGCGTGCTGAGCAGTTTGGCATTCGGGCAAAAAGCGGTTACCAAGGAGTTGTTGGCGGACATCGAAGCCCAGTTATTGATGGCCGACTTGGGTATCGAAACCACCACGCAATTGATCAAGCAACTGACCGATAGTCTGGAGCGCGATCAACTTAGCGACGGGCAGATGTTGAGCCAAACCTTGAAGCAGAATTTATTGGCCATGCTGGAACCGTGCAGTTTGCCGCTGCAAATTCCTAAGCAGGATGGGCCTTTCGTGATTCTGGTGGTTGGGGTTAACGGTGCCGGCAAGACGACCTCGATAGGTAAATTGGCCAAACGCCTGCAACAACAAGGCCATAGCGTAATGCTGGCGGCGGGCGACACCTTCAGGGCTGCGGCAGTCGAGCAGTTGCAAACCTGGGGCGAGCGTAACGATATTCAGGTCGTGGCGCAGCATACCGGTGCCGATTCCGCATCGGTGATTTTTGATGCCTTGCAGTCTGCCAAAGCCAAAGGGGTGGATGTATTGATTGCCGATACCGCCGGACGTTTGCATACCAAGTCCAACCTAATGGACGAATTGAAAAAAATCAAACGTATCATGACCAAGTTGGACGAGTCGGCGCCGCACGAGGTGTTGCTGATACTGGATGCCGGTACCGGGCAAAATGCCTTGTCGCAGGCTAAACTATTCAACGAAGCGGTGGAATTGACCGGTATCGCCTTAACCAAGCTGGACGGTACCGCCAAGGGCGGCATTATTTTCGCGCTGGCTAATCAACTGCATATTCCAATCCGCTTTATCGGGGTGGGCGAGCAGATTGACGATTTGCAGGATTTCAACGCGCAAAACTTTGTCGATGCCCTGTTTGTTCAAGAATGAAGCTTAAAAGATTGATTTTATGTTGAGATTCGAGCACGTATGCAAGCGCTATCCGGACGCCGGGGAGGCGTTAACCGACGTCAGTTTTCACTTGCAACGCGGCGAAATGGCATTTTTAACCGGCCGTTCCGGTGCAGGCAAGAGTACGTTGTTGAAGTTGATCGCGATGATGGAACAATCTACGCGCGGTACTGTATCCTTGGACGGCCAAGACATTAGCCGGATCAGCGAGCGCAAGATCCCTTATATACGGCGCAATTTGGGCCTGATTTTTCAGGATTACAAACTGCTGAACGATAGAACCGTGTTTGATAATGTGGCTTTGCCGTTGGTGGTGTCGGGTTATAACCATCAGGAAGTGGCGCGGCGGGTAAGGGCATCTCTGGATAAAGTGGGGCTTTTGGGTAAGGAAAGGAAGCATCCCTTGGCGCTGTCCGGTGGGGAGCAACAACGTGTAGGTATTGCCCGCGCCATTGTCAATAAACCTAAGTTAATTTTGGCCGACGAGCCGACCGGAAACTTGGATCCAGATCTTTCCGCCGAAGTCATGTTCATGTTCGAGCAATTCAAGCAGGTCGGCGTGACGGTGTTGATAGCCAGCCACGATATAGAGCTAATTAATCATCTCGGCCATCGCGTGTTGACGCTTGATAAAGGCCATTTGATAGCGAGCTGACAATGAAACATAATCACCGCAAACAAGCAGGTAGCCGCTTAGTTGAATTGTTTCACGCCTATTTGCTTAATCATGCTCACGGTCTGTTTTCTAGCCTGGGTCGTTTAAGCCGCACGCCATTCACTTCGACGATGACTATCTTAGTGTTGGCTATTGCCATTTCTTTGGCAAGCAGCTTTTACATCGTCGTTGCCAATATCCAGCAATTGACCGGCAATCTAGAGTCCAGCAATCAAATGTCCTTGTTTTTGCACGATAACATTACCGATGCGGCCGGGCAGAAACTTGCCGAGCAAATACAACAAAACGGTAGTGTCGTCGAAGTTAAATTTATCAGCAAAAAACAGGCGTTAGAGGAATTTAAAACCAATAGCGGATTTAGCGACGCTTTAAATGCGCTGGAACGCAACCCCTTGCCGAGCGTGATTCAGGTCGTGCCGAAAAACGCGCTGGAGAGTAACGAAGACATCGAAAAATTAATGACCGATTTTAAACAATTCCCGCAAGTCGATTTCGTGCAGGTCGATATGCAATGGGTGGCGCGTTTGCAAACTATCATGTTGATTGCAGGGCGCGGAGTGTTGCTGGTCAGTTTGTTATTGGGTTTCGCGGTGACTTTTATTACCGGCAATACCATACGTTTGGAGCTGCAAAACCGGCAGGATGAGGTATTTATATCCAAATTAGTGGGTGCTACCCATGCTTTTATTCAGCGCCCTTTTTTATACACCGGCTTTTGGCTGGGGTTTATCGCAGGGTTTCTGGGTTGGTTGATCGTAACGATTATGTTGTTAATTCTGGAAACACCTGTCGAGAAACTATCGACCTTGTATAACAGTTCCTTCGAGCTGCTGTTTTTGAGTTTTTCGGAATTCGTCTTGTTATTGATGATCTCGTCGGTGCTGGCGGTAGTCGGTTCATGGGCGGTGTTACATTACCAACTGCGTCAACTCAAACCTCAATAAAATCGTGAAATTCTGGGAAACGAAGACCCTGGCGCAAATGAGCACGGAAGAGTGGGAGTCGCTCTGCGATAACTGCGGTAAGTGTTGTTTGAATAAATTGGAAGACGAGGATACCGGCGAAATTGCCTTCACCAGCGTAGCATGCGATCTGATCGATCTGGAAACTTGCCGCTGCACCCGTTACAGCGAACGCTGCACATTGGTGCCGGAATGTATCGATTTGAAACAGCACGACTTCGCCGAATACAACTGGTTGCCGGCGACCTGCGCGTACCGCTTGTTAACCGATGGTGAACCTTTGCCAAGCTGGCATCCCTTGCTAACCGGGACTAACGAATCGGTGAAAGAGGCGGGCGTGTCTATCGGCAGTTATGCGATCAAGGAATCGCAGGTTACCGATCTGGAAGATCATATTATCGAATGGTTGCAGCCCTGAATAAGGGCCGGCTGGGCCGCCGGTAACCTTCGTTTTCCGGCGGCGACAGGTGTGAAGTATCCGGGATGCTTATCCCTTGGATGCGGCTTTTAGCTTATCCTTTGCCGGGCAGCATTCCTACCGTGCCTGGTTTGATCCGTTTACAACTGACAACGACATCTTGCTGACGGCATTTTGCTTCCTCTGGGTTGCTGCAGGTGTCGCAAACCGTATTGCCGGTGCTTTTGACTTCATCGACATGCCAGCCATAGCCTTGGGATTGGCAGAACTTCTTGCTGAATCTGTCGATATTGTAATGCTTGGAAGCATTTTCCTTGGCTTTGCCTTCAACTTGGCAATGCTCCGGTGCCAAGGTATTCGCCATTATGTCGCGGTAAATATATTCGGTGGCCTGAACTGGGCTGACTAACAAAAGCGATGCAAACAGCGTACCGATAAAAGTTGTTTTAATCATAATTAATCCTCGCGGTTGCCGATGACACGGATATTCATTAAACGGTTTTCTTCGGCAATTTGATCTTTGATGGGCGCAAATTTTTCGTTTTCGCTCATCTTCACCGCCAGGATGGCGCCAACGACGACTGCCGTAGCCAACACCACATACAACACGAAGTTATCTTTTTCTTGTTTTACTTCTGTCATGGTTTTACCTCTT
>CAZGUM010000065.1:0-2918 GCA_964529085.1 uncultured Methylomonas sp.
AGCTTAACCCGGCGTAAAGCCGATAGGGCCGGCAAACCATAGGCTTTTACATTTTAAGTATTCAACTCGTTGATAAAAAGGAAAGATCATGAAAAAGCAGACAGTTATAAGCGTTGCAGCGGCAATGCTGGCTTGGGGTCAAGGCGCTTGGGCGGCAACCTTATCCGGTGACATAGGCACGCTTACGGTGGTCAATGATTCAGGCAGGTTCTACACCTCCGCGGCGGACGCCAACGGTAAGGCCATTTCGAATGCCGATCCCAGCTACAGGCAGTTCAAATATAACTTTTCACTGGGAGGCGGCGGCCTGAATCAACTCAAGATTAACTCGACCGGCGCTTCCGGCGTTGCGCAACTGCTGGGAGGCACCGCAACCGCCGGCAGCTATAACGGTGATTTCTGGATCGCCACCAATGGCGGTAAAGGCGGCAATGACGACATGATTTTAGGCGTGGCATTGACGGGTCCGGTTTCCAGCGATTTTGCGCTGACCATTCAGTCCAACGGCTATGTCGTCGCTCCCAACCAAACCAGTAGACCGTCGGTGACGGCGAATAACTGGCAAACCGATGTCGTGAACGAAACTTTCTATGGATCGGACTTTATCTACGGCCCCATGGCCAACAGACCGGCGGCTCACCAGTCCGGGTATCAACCGCTCTATAACGACCAAGGTTCCGCTACGGGTTCGTTGATGTTCGTCGATCTTGGAGTTGCCGACCGCACCGGCAGTCTGTCAACTCAGATCGTTATCAGCGTTACCGGCCTCTACGCCGGGAATGTTATGGCGTTCAGCAGTTATGCCTATGACTTTATTACCGGAGGTAACACCGCCGTCGATGAGATCGGTTGGACCACGCCAACCGCCACCACCGGCTATACCGTGACCGGCGCGGGAGCCGCGCCCGCGCCGGTACCCGTCCCGCCTTCCATTGTTTTCTTGGCTAGCGGTCTCTTCGGTATTGGGGCGATACAAAAGAAGAGTCAAAGCGCAAAACCAAAAATATGCCGGCTGGTTTGATCAGCAAACAACCCGGTCCCGTATCCGGCGATGTATTCCCAAACGCAGGTTGGCTTTCTACCGGCGCCGTTGGCTGTAACTGCTCAGCCCGCTGTTTTGGCGCCGGCAAGCCACGGGCATTTTATTTTTAACCATTAAACTCAATAAAAAGGAAAGATCATGAAGAAGCAAACAGTTCTGACACTGTGTATCGGCCCGGTATTATTAGGTACCGCAATTCCGGCGTTCGCGGATATCGCGCCGTTGCCGGATTTTCACCATATTAATATCAACGTGTCCAATGACAATGGCGCGCAGAATGGCTCGGGGCCTAGCGACTCTTATTACATCAAGGCGGACGGCGGCGGCTTGAATCAACTGCATATCTCGACCAGCAGCGCCAATACCTCAACTGCGTTGGCGGGCCAGGTGACTACGCAAAATATCGATACCTCGACTACCTCGGGAACCTTTTGGGTCACTACTACCGGCGGCCGGGGCTACAACGACAGCATCATTTTGCTGGCGTCGGTCAAGGGACCTATTTCCAACGACTTTAATTTAAGCATCAAGTCCAGCGGTTACCAATGGACCGCGGCGGCCAATGTTATTGGCACCGATATTCATTATGTGTCGGGCGCCGTCAATGAAACTTTCGGCAAAAGCGATTTTCTGTACGGCCCTCAGACCACTAAACCCGGACCGGGTACCGGGATATTGCCGTTTTATTCCGGCCAGAACGTCAACGATCCGGCCACGGCGGAATACCTGATGTTCATCGATCTCTGGGTGGGAAATACCTCAACCCGTTCGCAAACCGATGCCGGTAGCGCGAAGGTGGAGTTCAGCGTCTCCGGCCTGTACAGCTCCACGCTGGCATTTAACGCTTACGCTTTTGCCTATACCTCGAACACTGGCGCCAATTCGATCGATTGGACCAACCGGGTGTCCGGCAATTTGGCCGATGCCGGCCAAAGCGGTTACTCCATCAATTCCACGGCGGTAGCGCCGGTGCCGGTGCCGGCGGCGATATGGTTGTTTGGCAGTGCTTTGGCTGGATTTGGATTGTTTGGCCGGCGTAAAGCTGTTTCTGCTTGAGGCTTTAGCTCCCTTTCCTGGCAGGGCTAGGGTGATGCAAGGATGCAGGAGGCAGGGCAACGGCATGGAACAGTTGCCGAGGGGATCCAAACAAAGCTTTTTGCTTATTTGATACCCCTAATCCCAACCTTCTCCCTTAGGGAGAAGGAGTGGCCCTGTATCCCGGAGCGAGGGGGAGCGGGGAACCGTGGGTTTAAGCGAAGTTTCCTCGCAATTTTTTGAGGATAGTCCGACCGAGAGCGTGATTATGAATGAAACCGAGACCTTTGATTTTTTTACCGCGCAAGCGCGGGCTTTCGCGGAAACGCTGACTAGCCGCTGTGGCCACGCGGATTTGATCGACGGCTTATTGTCGCAGGCCTTCAGCAGTTTCGAAGGCAATATGGCGATGCTGGCACCGGATTGTCCGGCCATAGCCTGCCACAAGGGCTGCGCCACCTGCTGCACGTTGCGGGTAACCGCGACGGCGCCGGAAGTGCTGTTGATCGCCCGTTACATCGCCTGGGCCAAGTTTCCGGATAGCGAGATCAATCTGGCGAAACGGGTGGCGAAGGCCAATCAGGAAACCTGCGGCTTGGACGAAGCGCAACGGGTGAAATTAAAACGACGCTGCCCCTTCATCATGCAAGGTGCGTGTCTGATTTATCCGGTGCGCCCCTTGGCTTGTCGCGGCCATGCCTGTTACGACACGCGGGCTTGCGTCGATGCGGCAGCGGGGCGTATCGAACAAATCCCCGTTTCCGAGCCGCATCGGCTGTTTCGCGGCTTGATTCAGAACGCGCTGCAATCGGCTTTGCGCGATGCCGGTTACGCCTGGAAT
>CAZGUM010000065.1:3018-20216 GCA_964529085.1 uncultured Methylomonas sp.
GGCAATTTCTCAGCGATTTTCAGATTTCCCGATTCGCTGAATAGTGACAACTTATCAGGAGTACAACAATGATAGAAATACTTGCCAAGCGTTCGCCGATGAGTATCGCCTTGGCCTTAGCGCTATTAGGTCAAACCGAAACAACGTTCGCCGACACGACGCTAAGCGTCGATTCAGTGGCAGACACCTATCTAAACAGCGACCCCTTATTATCTAATCGGGATTTATCCAACTTCGGCTCGATGCAGATTTCGGCGAATTTGCCCAATCCGCTGAAGGACATGAATGTTCCCAGAACTATGGACGCGCTATTGGCTTACGACACCGCGGCCATCAAGGCCGGCTTCGACGCCGAATACGGCGCCGGCAATTGGCGGGTGACCGATGTTAGGGTGAAGTGGTATTCCAATTACGACATCCTCGGCATACCGGCCACGCATCCGCAGTTCAATGTACCGGCTGCCGGGTCGTTCAATATCTCCTTGTTGGGTAATAACAGCTGGTTCGATGCTGCCACTGCCGGCGACAAGGGCTTTGCCAATACCGGCTTGAACTGGGATGCGGTATTCGGCAGCGGCGGGGCGTATCGCAATTTGCTGGACGGCGCGCAAATCCTAGGTACCTACGCCTATACCGGCGGGGACTTCAACGGCGGTAACAATTGCGCCAATGAGGTGTGCGACCCCAGGTTTTGGGATTTAGGCAGCAACGCTGGTTTGTTCGGCATTATCGGCAACGGCGGTCTCGTTTCCTTATTCGGCTCGGCGGCGGACGCTAACGTCAGCTATATCATCAGCCAGCGCGGTGCCGCCGGCGCCCATCCGCAGCTATTCGTCAGTGCCTCTGCGGTGCCGATTCCAGCCGCTTTCTGGTTGTTCGTTAGCGGCTGCCTGTCCCTGTTTGGGCTCTCCGCTCGCAGTCATTGTCTGCCTTGGCGGCGAAGCGGTTTTCATGAGTCGAACATGTTTTAAGCAGATATTTCTCCAAATTTAGGATTACTTATGAACACATATCAAATCAGTCGCGCCGGATTGGCGCTGGCCGCGGCGTTTACCCTGAGCGGTCATGTCGATATGGCCCTGGCCGATACCACGCTGAGTATCGATGCGGTCGCCGATACTTTTATTTCCAGCGACCCGGACTACGCCAATCGCGATATGTCGGCTTTCGGGGCGATGCAGATTTCGGCGGATCTGCCGGATTATATCCAGGGTATCGTTTACCCCAGAACCTTGGATCTGCTGGTGGCTTACGATACAGCGGCGATCAAGGCCGGATTCGACAGTCAATATGGTATCGGCAACTGGCATGTCACCGATGTGTCGGTGAAGTGGTACAGCAATTTCGACATTCTCGGCGTGCCGGCGCATAACCCGCAGTTCAACGTGCCGGCTGCCGGCGCATTTAATATTTCGTTATTGGCACACGATAGCTGGTTTACCGCGTCGGCGGCCGGTCCGCTAGGCCTGGCCAATAACGATCTGAACTGGAATTCGATATTCGGCGCCGACGGCAGTTACGGTACACTGCTGGACGGCATCCAAATCTTGGGTAGCTACGGTTACAGCGGCGGCGATTTCAACGGCACCAATAATTGCAGCAACGATGTTTGTGCGCCGCGTTTCTGGGATTTGGGCGAAAACGCCGATTTGTTGGCGCGCGTCGGCAGTGGCGGGATCGTGTCGCTATTCGGTTCGGCAGCGGACCCGAATGTGACCTATCTGGTCAATCAACTCACCAAACCCGGCGGCCATCCGCAGATTTTCGTCAGCGCCGCCGCCGGAGTTGCCGAAGTGCCACTGCCGGCCGGCAGCTGGTTGTTTCTAGGCGGCTGTTTACCAATGTTAGTGAGTTTGGGGCGTCAGTTGTCCGCTCACGAATTAAAAACAGTAACGATAAACCGGTTCCGTTAACGAGGTTGCCATGCGAGTCATCTATAGAATTCTGATGGCGGGCGGCGTATTGGCGGCGCAAGCCGGACTAGCGATCGGTCCGGTTCCGGTATCCCTGCGCAACGTACCGATTCCACCCGTGCCTGGGCTGTTGGATGGTGCCAACCCCATGGTAGTGAATAAGAATGCGGCGATTGCGTTGGGTAAGGCTCTATTTTGGGATCAGAGCGTCGGCAGCGACGGTCAAGCCTGCGCGTCCTGCCATTTCCAAGCTGGCGCCGACGGCCGCGTCAAGAATCAGATTCATCCAGGTCACAATAACGGCCGGACTTTTGACAGTCTGCCTTCCGGAGGCGGCGGCCCGAACCACACTTTGAGCCTGGACGATTTTCCGTTGTATCAATTCAGCAATCCGGCCGACAACAGCAGCCAGCTGATTTTCAGCACCGACGACGTGGTGGGTTCCGCCGGCAGCTTCGGCGGGCAATACAAAACCACTTCGCAAACGAGCGGCGCCAACGATCAATGTTCGCGTAGCGCCGATCCGCTGTTTAACGTCAAGCAAATCGGCGTGCGCAAGGTGACGTCCAGAAACGCGCCGACCGTGATCAATGCGGTGTTCAATCACCGTAATTTTTGGGATGGCCGCGCCAACAATATCTTTAACGGCAGCAGCCCGTGGGGTGAGCGCGATCCGAACGCCGGGGTTTGGGTGAAAGTCAATGCGCAAACCGTGACCAAGCAAAAATTGCATTTGATCAATTCGTCGCTGGCGTCGCAAGCGTTGGCGCCGCCGGTTTTCAGCGATACCGAAATGGGCTGCCAGGGGCGCGGCTGGCCGGATATCGGCCGTAAGCTGTTATTGCGGCAAGCCTTGCAGAATCAGCAAGTCCATCCGGACGACAGCGTGCTGGGGAAGCTCAGTTTGAGCAGCGGAGGCGGCCTGAAACCGGGCTTGAAAAGCACTTACAAGAGCCTGATCACCCAGGCCTTTAATCCGCAATATTGGTCTTACAGTGGCGTCGGCCCCTTCGGCACGCCAGTTGGCGGCGGCGTGCCTTACAATCAGATGGAAGCCAATTTTTCCTTGTTCTTTGGGATTGCGATCCAGCTTTACGAATCCACGCTGGTATCCGACCAGGCGCCGTTCGATCTGAGTCCGCTCGATGCCAATATGAAGCCGACCTGGAGCAATGTCTCTGCAGATACTCCGGCCAGTACGGCGGCCTTGGTCGCGTCGCTGAAAAACGGCGTGGAATTATTCATCAATAACCATTGCAATCTTTGCCATGCCGGCCCATCCTTGAGTTTGGCGGCGGTGGCGACCAATGCCGCCTTGCTGACACCCAAACCCGGTGCCATCTTCGGCCCGCCGGCCACGCCGATCGGTTTTGGGCCGAATGCTTTCGGGCCGTTCAACGCGGCGTCCAAGGCCGGTTTGAATCAATACGGCAACACGGTCACTCGCGATACCAATATCAAACAAATGCCCAAATTGATGGACTTGGGATTTACCAACGTTGGCGCGGTGCCTGTCGATGACGATCCGGGGCTGGCCGGGGTGGACACCTTCGGTAATCCGCTTTCGTTTACCGAGCAATACGTCGATTATTTATTGGGCAATGCCGCGGGCATCGTCGATCCGGGCGTGAACAACATCCGGGCCTGCGATTTCATAAGCCCCTTGGCTTATAACGTTCAGCTCAATCTGCCGAATTACTTTTTACCGAGCGATGGTTTGATTGCCGACGGTAGCCGCGAGGGTATGTTGCGCAATCAAAATTGCCTGAATCCGGTGACGGCCTACATTCCGAACGCGGCGACGACTCAAGCCAATCTGGCCGGCTCGAAAATGGCAATAGCAACTCAAGGCGCTTTCAAGGTGCCGACGCTACGCAATGTCGAGCTGACCGGCCCGTATATGCATAACGGCGGCATGGCGACTTTGCGGCAAGTGATCGAGTTTTACGGCCGGCACGGCAATTTCGGCAGCGAGACCCAGCATTTTCACCTCGCCAGTTTTTCCACCTTGCTGAATTCGGAGCAAAACATTACGGATATGACCAACTTTTTACTGTCGTTGACCGACGAACGCGTCAGGTATCAGCGCGCGCCGTTCGATCATCCGCAATTGATGCTAATAGACGGTCAAGCCGGCGACGAATGGCAGGTCGCGGCGGGTAATCCGCTCGACGCCAATTTGGCCAAAGACCGGCAATTGACGATTCCGGCGGTCGGCGCCGGTGGCTTGGATACGCCGCTGCCGGCGTTTTTATCGGCTCCGCCTTAGACAACGCAAAAGCCGGGGCGTCTTCGTGCGCTGTTAATACAGTTTTGATCGAATGAACTTAAGTTGTTATAAATGGTAATTAGAACTAGGCTGAAGTAGTGGCGTAATTTTGGTCAGCCATATCATGAACATCCTTGGTTATCACATTCATTCGTTAAAATGGCATGAAACTTACAGACATAGAATCAGATTCCCAGCTTCCGCACCTTAAGATTACTGTTCGTTTACTGCATAACGATGAAATTGCGATGGGACCGGGTAAGGCCGAGCTGCTGACGGCGATTCAGAAAACCGGCTCGATAGCGGCCGCCGGTAAAACCATGAATATGAGTTACCGGCGGGCTTGGTTGTTGGTGGATGTGATTAATCGAAGCTTCGCCGAGCCGCTGGTTCATTCGGCCAAGGGGGGGCGGCACGGCGGCGGCACGACCTTAACGCCGCTGGGACAACATGTACTGGATCAATACACAAAAATGACCACGGCGGTCAATCATGCTGCTCAAGCTTATCTACCCATGTTTTCCGGGTTAATGTCGAAACAGACAAACGAGGATAAGGCCGAGGCATAAATCGCCGGCAGAGGAGGCGGATGCTATTTGCCGACAATGCCTTGCCAGCCGCCCGAAATCACGCGGGTAATCGACATCAAAATGAAGGGTACCGAGATGCCGGCCGGCGCTGCCAGATAACGGGGCTGCCAGATTGGGGCAAACTTTGCTTTATATTCATAAAGGCCTTCAAAGTTGTAGAAGTGATCGCCTAAATCGAAGATTGTGGTACCGATTTTATGCCAAAGCGGCGCCAGGGGGCGGCGCTCCAGGCCGGCCAAGGGCGCCATGCCTAGCGAAAACCATCGATAGTTTTCCGATTTCCCCCAAAGCATTAGTTCGGCGAAAAGAAAATCCATGATGCCATTCGGACTATGCGGATCGTAGCGCATCAAATCGATGGATAGTTCTTGCCGATCAGCGGTTTGCCAAAGATTGGCGAAAGCCCTGATTTGATCTGATTCGTCTTTAATCACGGCGATATCGGTTCGTTGTAAATACGCGGCATCGAAAAAGCCCAGCGAAAATCCTTTTTCCCGGGTGTTTTTGCTGGTAAGCCAGGCATCGGAAATTTCTCTTAACCTGGGCAACGATGCCACGGCGGATAGACCCGATAAAATTTCGAAGCGATAACCCAATTTGCCGAATTTGTTGCGGGCGCTGCGCTGGGCGTCCCGTTGCTTGCCTTGCAACGTAAACGCCGATAAATCCACCCGCGCTTCCTCGCCGAGTTTGAAAAGCGATAGCCCTAAATCAAGATAATAAGGCAGTAATTCCTGGCTGACTTGGTAAAACACCGGTTTGGCGCCATAGCTGTCGGCTTGTTCCTGAAATTGCCAAAGCAAGTTTTCGATGGCGGATGCTTCGCCAATCGGGTCTCCCATGGCGATCCAGAATTGAGAGGTGACCGTAAACATGATGAATGCGCTTCGTTCGGGGTTCCAGAGTAAATATTTGTCGCCCAGCAACGTCAGGAAGCCTTGCGTATGGCTGCTTTGAATCAAAAGCTGTTGCGCTTCAGTTAGTTCCATTTCGCTTGGCTTTGCCATGCTGCTGGGCGGGGCGACGCTCAGGAGGCGCGATAAGCCGTAGGACACGGTGACGACAGCCAGCAATAACAAGGCTCTCAAAAACCTTGGGGCGTTACCTTCGTAGGAAAACTGCCACCATAAGTCATGGGCGTATTCGATATCCCGATAGGCGAAAAATCCGAGCCAAATCGAGCCCGCCAGCACCATGATTATGGTTGCCAGCCAGGATTTGGAAAATGACATACGCAGCAAGGACGATTTGCGCTGAAAGTGGCCGCGGGCGGGTAGCATTAGTGTCAGCACTATGCATAGCGTCAAGGCTTCCCGCCAGTCGAAGCCTTTTAACAGCGAGGCGATAATGCCCAATCCCAATAAAAATAGGCTGCCGTACCAGGCGGCATCGATTTTAAGCAGGATGCCGCGCGCCAGAAACAGTAATAAAAGACCGATGAGGCTGCCCGCCAGATGAGAGAGCTCGACAATAGGCAAGGGCACCAGATCGCTCAGCCATTCCAAGGCTTCCGAGTTGGCGGGAAGGGCGCCGGAAACCAATAAAATGCTGCCGGCAAGCAACAGTAAAAGCGAATATAGCTGCGGGACGATAGCCGAGAGTATCCGGCTCAATGCAATGCCGCTTTCGATGATCAATTCCCGGCGGCTGTAGATTTCGTAACACAGCAGACCGGCGCCCGCCAGCAACAAGGGTACAAAATAGTAAATAACCCGGTAAAGCAACAGTGCGCTGATTAGGATCAAATGCTGGTCGGTCGGTTCGATATCCGACATCAACCACAGGAAAGCACTTTCAAACACTCCTATGCCGCCAGGTACCTGACTAATCACCCCCACAACCTGGGCAACGACAAAAACCACCACGAATGTGCCGAATCCAATATCGACTTTACCCAGCAATAGCGCCCATAACACCAATGAGGAAAGCACCACGTCGATACAGGACACTGCGGTCTGCCCCAACGCCATTACCGGCGATGGCAGATATAATTCAAAGCCCCTAATAAACAGCGGTTTGCGCCAAAGCAGCACGGCTCCCCAATAAAGCAACAACGCGGCGGCGCATATCAGACAGACCCAATGGATCGCCGGCGGCTCCGGTACGGTGCTTGATAAATACTGCGGCAATAACAAACTGCCAGCCAGTCCCAAGCTAAGCGCGCCCAATAAATAGGTAATGGCTTGAAACAAGGATATTTTTAAAATATCCCAGCCCGGTACGCCCCATTTTGAATAAAACCGATAGCGAATCGAGCCGCCGGCCGCCCAGGCGTGGCCAGTGTTATTGCTGATGGCGTAACTTAACAAGGCGGCGGCGACCATTTTTGCTAGCGGAATCCGGGGATGGCCGGTAAAGCGTAAAGCCAACCAGTCATAACCCGCCAACACCAGATAATTGATGACGGTGAGCGTCAAAGCCGCACATACAATTGCAACCGGCGTGGCTTGCAACGATGCCAGAATATCGCGGACGTCGTGCGTTTCAAGTTGCTTATGTACGATGAAGAGCGCGCAGGTAAATAACATCACCGGCAGCCAATGCGCGAGTTTTTGGGTAAAGCGGTTTACTGTTTCACGGGTCATAGGTGCATGCTTATGGCGGAAAGCGAAAATTAGTGAATGCCGTGTTGTCGATAGATAGTCAGTATTTGCCGGGTCAGCTTGGGATAATCCTGATCGAAATGATGTCCGCCGGGTAATTCCAAAATGCCGGCTGCGCTATTTCGCAAGCCGGTACAGGCGGTTTCCGCCTTTTCCTCCTTTCCGTAAACGCATAAGATTTTCTGCTTAGGCATCTTGGCCAGTTCCGGCGCCAGCGGGCTTTCGCCGCCGCTCTGACCGAGCCAGCCGGAAACATGAATTTCAAAATCGGCATGATTAGCCAGTGCCAATAGCACCAGCAGCGAAACGCTATCCTGATCCTGACGCGGCAGACGGTTATAGATAGCCGGCAAAATATCGGCACCGAAGGAATAGCCCGCCAATACGAAAGACTTTACGCTCCAGTGCTGTCGATAGTAAGCCATGGTGGCGGCTAAATCGGTTGCCGCTTGTTCCGGCGTTTTATGCTCCCAGAAATAGCGTAAGACGTCGACGCCCACCACCGGATAATTTTGCGCCGCCATTTCCCCGGCAACCGTTCTATCCAGATCCCGCCAGCCGCCGTCGCCGGAATAAAACAAGGTAACTGATTCGCCGGGATTAACTGCAGGGACTTCAACCACCGGCAGGGGCGGCGCCAACGATTGTGCCGTACCGGCCGCCGATTTGACTTCCTCGATCAAGAGCCTGTCCAGCGGCGTATCGTAAGCTGCAATTCGAGTGTCGACGTTTCCCAGCATTTTGATGAAAACAGCGGTTTGGTTCGGCGGCTGATCGGTCCAGACCGAGCGCCATTTGCCTTCCGGGGGTGGCGAAGCGCTCAGGACGTGTTTTTGATTTTTATGTTGGCTAAACAACGGCGGACACAGTGTCAGATCGGCCGGCAAGTCCACCGAAAAGCCGAGAGACAGGTTAATGGCGTCTTTGCCGGACGCTGATTGAGCATTGATAAAAGGGATTAATGCCGCTTCGCCAAGTCCGGCAACTATCAAGCGCCGGGTATTGGCTGGCGGCAGGATTTTGCTGAGAGAGGATATGGACGAGACCAGGAAATTGTTATCAAGACACTTCTCGCTTGCCGTATCGAATTCCGCAAACACTTGTGAGCTGTCTACGACGGCGACGGTAACGCCGATGGTCGCCAGACTTTGCGCAAGATCGCTCGCGACGAATTTTCCGGTATCGACGAAAACCAGCAACTGCGCTTGGGAACCCCATAAAGGTTCGGCTATTAACACCTGGTCAAAATATTCGGTCTGAAGCGTTTTCTGCACGACTGGAACCGTGCTGAACTTGAGCAATCCCAAGCCGAGTACCAGCAAGAACAACAGGCCGATAAACAGCTTTGTTTTGATTTTCATGGCTTGGAAACAATATTGGTTAGCGTGTTATTTCCGTTCAATGCCTAGAAAGGAGGCAATTAATTGGTTTATTTCGCGGGCATGGGTTACCGGCGCGGCGTGCCCCGCACCCAGCACGATTTCTATTTTGGCGTTTGCCAACATTTGCGCCAACTCGCCGGAGTGAGGTAAATCAATAATGTCGTGCTCGCCGGCAATCACGAGGGTAGGAGCCGTGATCGCATTTAAATCAGCATGCTTCAGCTGCGGTTCCGACCGCCATAATGCCTTAATTTCCGCTTCCAGATCGGCGTGTCTTTCGTCCGCGCCAGACCACCAGCCACGCACTCTGGCCATAATTTCCCGATGCGGAAGCCCGTGCGATTCATCCTGATTACGGTCGTCTTCCGCAATCAGGCCGGACGGGTGAAAATTAGCACTGATAGCAACGATTTTTCCCACGCGTTGCGGGGCTTCCAGGCCAAGCAATAAGGCAATAATGCCGCCGTCGCTCCAGCCGATAATATCGGTTCGCCGAATATCAAGTCTATCTAAAATCAATAAAGTGTCTTCGGCAAAAATTTGGTAGCTGAGTCGCGAATGGCCCGGAGTCGATTCGCCGTGGCCGCGGGTGTCGATGAGTATTACGCGTCTTCCCGATGCTACTAACCAGGGTATTTGAGAAAACCAACTGAGTTTGTTGCTCAAGCCGCCGTGCAACAATAAGACCGGATCGCCGTGACCGTAAGAGACATAACGGATATTGGCGCCCTGATTCGTGATGTCCCCGGTTGTGGTCGCTACGTGGTTTGAGACTTTCCAGGCCAAGTAGCCGATAAAATTCGTCGAGATCGGACGTAAGCCGAGCAAAATAGCTATTGCTAATGCTATAACAAGCAAACCGGTCACGTGAAATATCCGCCTCATATTAATAGTGCTTTGCTACCTCTGCCTGGCCTTCGCTGCATGCCGGATTGATGCACCGACTTCATACCCATTCTGAGCCTTGCCTGCGTTTCAGGCGAATTATTTTGCCCCTGTTTGCCGTTGGTATAACCAGCACAGACCTTAATCGTTATAAGCAATGACTGCGCCAAGCTCTTTTGGTATTAAGTTGCCTGCGATAACGGATATAAAAGGATGCTTCCCTTGTCCAAGGCGCCAGTGATTCCGAAGATTCCGGACTAATTTCCGGCGGCACCGGCCGGTAAAACAGAGGTCATAGTGTGTTATTTGGTGTATCCACCGGTTTATTTAAACCATCAGTTCCGTTTTATAAGCGCACCGAACGGGCCGGTATGGAGCTGTGCTCACCGTAGCGAGGTCATTAGCTTGATAAGGGCTGCAAACGTTAATTGGCATGGAATTGGCTTTCCCTAACCAAAAAGCATCGGAAACCAAGGCTATGTGGGCGTGCAAACGTACAGACAGCGAATGGCTTAGTCTGTATTTCTGACGGATGCTAAATATTTTATCGTTTGGATTGCTGCCGTTTAACCGCGAACAGCGCCAATTTCAACATGATCTCTATCGCTCACTGTCCGTTCAGGACAATGTTGGGTTTTTTCTCGGGAGAAAAACATGAAAACACGAATAATGCTAACCGCAATGTTATTTGCGGCCGCAAGTGTTTACAGCGGGTTGAATTGGGCGCACGGAGTTGGTGGTCATGGCGGTGGCTACGGTGGAGGCTATCACGGCGGAGGTTACTACGGGGGCGGTCACGGCGGTTTTGGTTTTTATTTCGGCGCGCCTTTTTACTCGTATCCTTATTCTTATTATGGCTATCCCTATTATCCGTATTATTCGGCGCCACCGGTGGTCGCGGTGCCGACAAGTCCACCGGTTTACATCCAACAGCAGCCGGCGGTAAACCAGCAACAGGATGCCGCCGCTTATTGGCATTATTGCCATAATCCCGAAGGGTATTATCCTTACGTTAAGGAATGTCCCGGCGGTTGGCAATTGGTAGAGCCCACGCCACCGGCACCACCCCGTTAAAGGAGAATTGCGATGTCACATTTTTCAAAAGCATTGCCAATCACGATGATATTGCTGGCGGCCGGCTGCGCCAGTTTGCCCAATGGTCCCAGCGTGCTGGTGTTACCCGGCAGCGGTCAGTCTTTCGATCAGTTTCGCGTTGACGACGCGATTTGCCGGCAATTTGCCTATGCGCAGGTGGGTGGTATTACAGCTAATCAAGCCGGCGTGAATAGCGGGGTCGCCAGTGCCGCAGTCGGCACAGCGGTCGGCGCGGCTGCGGGTGCGGCTATCGGCGGTGGAGGCGGTGCGGCGATTGGCGCCGGTGCCGGCTTAGTCGCCGGCAGCGCGGTCGGTGCCGGCACCGCCGGCAGTTCGATGTATGCCACGCAGCAGCGTTATGACGTGGCCTTCATCCAATGCATGTATGCAAAAGGCCATCAGGTGCCGGTATCCGGCAGTTTTTCAAATGCCGTGCCGCAACCGAGCGCGCCGAAAGCTGCCGGTGCCGCCATTCCGCCGCCACCGCCTGGCTCACCGCCACCGCCGCCTCCGAAATAAGATTGCGCTTAACGGGATTAGAGTTGGCTAGGTATGAAAGGTATTCTAAGGATTGCATTCAAGTTACTCGTCAACGACAAGGGTAAGTTCGCGGCGCTGCTGATCGGCATCACCTTTGCGGTTTTTTTGATGGTACAGATGACGTCCATCTTTGCCGGCGTCTTAAAAAGCGCATCCTCGACGGTGACCAATATAGGCGCCAAAATCTGGGTGATGGACCCGGCGGTTACCACCGTCGCCAGCAGCATATCGATGCCGGATTATGTATTGGATGCCGTGCGCAGCATCGAAGGCGTCAAATACGCGGTGCCTTTATTCTCCGGCGGCGCCACCTTAAAGTTGCGTAGCGGGGTGTTTCAGTCGGTGACGGTACTGGGCCTGGACGATACCAGTTTGTTTGGCCGGCCGGAGTTGCTGGAGGGCAATATCGAAGACATTTTTGCGGAAAACGGTTTTATCGTCGTTAAGGATGTCGAATACCAAAAGCTGGAAAATCCGGCATTAGGCACCGAATTTGAGCTCAATCAACACCGCGGCGTGATTGTCGGCATCGCCAAGGTGGCCTCCAATGGCTTGTTCGGTATCCCCACGCTTTACACCACCTACAATCGCGCCATTCAATACATACCCTCCGCCCGTTTTACCACCTCGTACGTGTTGGTCGAACCCAAAACCGACAGCGATATAAACACTATCAAACAAGCCGTCAGCAAAATGGGTTATTGGGCGGTCACCAGCGATGAGTTTCGCGACAACATCTCCTCCTATTACAAGTACAAAACCGGATTGGGCACCAACATCCTGTTTATGACCGTCATCAGTTTCGTGGTCGGTTTATCCATTTCCGGACAGACCTTCTACACCTTCATCCTGGAAAACCTTGATAAATTCGGCGCCTTAAAAGCCATCGGCGCGAAAAGTCACGAACTGGTCGCGATGATCGTATTCCAGGCCGGTTTCACGGCATTGACGGGTTATGGCTTGGGGGTGGGTTTATGCACGTTGATGATCGCCATCGCCAAACTGCGCCTGCCCAACTACGCCAGCATGATTACCTATACCAACCTCGGGGTCGCGTTTGCGATGGTGTTGATCATTGCCGTTATCTCCAGTTATATCGGCGTGCGGAAAGTGCTGAAGATCGAGCCTTTCGACGTGTTCCGAGGTTGAGATGTCCGCGATAGCCATTAGCGCCCGAGAACTGGTAAAAACTTTCGGCGAAGGCGATGCCAAAACCTATGCGGTTAGAGGCGTGGATTTCGAGGCGAGTTTCGGGGAGATATTTTTCCTGGTCGGCCCTTCCGGCAGCGGTAAAACCACATTGCTGAGCATGATCTCCGGCATTCTCAAACCCGACGCCGGCAGTGTGCTGATCGATAACACCGATATTTGGCGCCTGGAAAATGATGTGCTGGCGGATTTTCGCCTGAATCGAATCGGTTTCGTGTTTCAGGATTATCACCTGTTCCCGCGTCTGACCACGGTTGAGAATGTGGCGATTCCGTTGATTCTGAAACGGCGCGACTGGGACGAAGCCATTCGCGAAGCGATGGCGTATTTGGAGGTGGTCGGCCTCAAGTCCCGAGCTGATCTGCCCCCGTTCAAATTGAGCGGCGGCGAGCAACAGCGGGTGGCCATCGCCCGGGCCATGGTTAGTCAACCCGATATTTTGATCTTTGACGAGCCAACCGCGTCGCTGGACGGCGATTCCGGAAGGAAAATCATGGCCTTCATCAAGAGCCGGATCGTCAGCGAAAAACGTTGTATTCTGGTGGTGACCCATGACAACAGAATCTTCGAATACGCCGATCGCATTATGAAAATGGAAGACGGCAGGGTGACCGCCATCGAAGCAAACGGGGAAGTCGGATGAATAACAAAATAATCTTTATTCTGTCGGCTATTGGCGTCGCGGCTGGCTTGGCCAGCGCCTATTTTTACAGCACTGAAAAAAAACTACCGCCGCCGGTATTCAACCCGGCGCCGAATCCTTATGCCAAGGGCATCTACGCCAACGGCATAGTCGAGAGCTATCAACTTAACGGCGAGAATGTCAGCCTGTATCCGGAAGTCAGCGGCGTGGTCACGTAGATACTGGTCAGCGAAGGTCAAACAGTGAGCAAGGGTGCGCCGCTGATTACCCTGGACGATTCCGTGCAAAAAGCGACGACCGCGCAATTAAAGTCGCAGGCCGATGCCGCGCTGCTCATGCTCGAAGAACTCAAAGCGCAACCGCGCAAAGAAGTGCTGGCCGTAGCCAAAACGTAAATGCTGGCCGCCGAGGCCGGTTTTATCAGCGCCAAAACGCAGATGGAAAAACAGCAGAAGTCGTTCGAGTTGAATCCGCAATCGGTGAGCCGAGACGTTCTGGATAATACGGTGAATGCGGCTAAAGTAGCCCAAGCCAATTTCGAAGTGGCGCGGGATCAGTACGAACTAACCAAGGCTGGGGCCTGGAGCTACGACATCAAAAACCAGGAGCAACAATACCAAACCTTGTATCAGTCCTATCTGGCGGCTAATGCGTTGTTGGCAAAATACACGATAAAGGCGCCGGCCGACGGCGTGGTACTGTCCATTAAGGCGGCAGTCGGTAGTTATCTGTCGCCGCAAGGGGTGTATGGCGCTTATACCGAGGATTCGAATAACCCGGTACTGGTCATGGGCGCCGCGCAAAATAAGCTTGCCGTCAGATGTTATGTCGACGAAATCCTGATCCCTAAGCTGCCGAAGGCGGAGCGGATGACCGCCAAAATGTTCGTACGCGGCACCGATACCAGCATCCCGCTGGAATTTGTGCGGGTGCAGCCTTACGTATCCCCAAAAATCCAGTTGTCGGATCAAAGAACCGAACGGGTCGATGTGCGGGTGTTGCCTATCATCTTCCGCTTCGACAAAACGCCTGAGATGGCGATGTACCCAGGGCAGCTGGTTGACGTGTATGTGGGGGAAAAATGAACGCCCGCAATAGTTTGCCGGTATTGCTGCTAATGACGGGGTGCATGCTGGGGCCGGATTTCGAAAGGCCCGAACCGCCGCCGGTGGCGGCTTATGTCAGCGGCGATGCGCCGGCAGCTACCGTTGCGGCCAACGGCGTGGCGCAACATTTCGAGATGGGCGGCGAACTGGCCGGCGATTGGTGGCGATTGTTCAAATCCGCCAAGCTCGACGCGGTGGTTAAGGACGCCATTGCGAAAAATCTTAGTCTACAGGTGGCGCAGGCTAATTTGCGGCAGAGCCAGGCGACGCTGCAGGCGGGTTACGGTATTTTTTATCCGCAGGTGGACGTGGGCTTTAGCCCCAGCCGGCAGAAATTCTCTTCCGCGCGCTTTGGCGGCACCTCTCCCGGCAGTATCTTCAATCTTTTCACCTTGTCTTCCACCGTCAGTTATACCCTGGATGTGTTTGGCGGCGAGCGGCGCAGCGTGGAAAGCCTGGAAGCCCAGAAGGATTTGCAGCGCTACACGGCAATAGCCACCTACTTAAGTTTGACCGGCAATATCGTCAACACCATTATCGCCCGGGCCGCCTACCTTGCCGAAGTCGATGCCACGCAACAGCTGATTGAGTTGTTGCGCAAACAAATCTCGGTCACGGAAGCCCAGGTCAAGTCCGGTACCGCACCGTATTTGAATATACTCAGCTTGCGCAGCCAGTTAGCCACGCTGGAGGCAACGCTGCCGTCGCTGAAATAAAAACTCAGTCAATCCGAACATTTACAAGCCAGTTTACTGGGGTTGCCGCCGGCAAATTGGAACCCACCCGATGTTGCACTGGAAGAGCTGACGCTGCCCGCCGATATTCCGCTAACGGTGCCCGCCGAATTGGTGCATCAGCGCCCGGATATTTTATCGGCCGAGTCTCAACTGCACAGCGATAGCGCAAAAATCGGCGTGGCTACGGCCTCGCTGTTTCCGACCATCAGCTTGAGCGGTTCCTACGGATACAACAATCATTCGCTGGCGGAATTATTCATCAGTAACGGCAATATGTGGGCCATGGCCGCTAATTTCGCGCAACCGCTGTTTCACGGCGGCACCCTGTGGTTCAACCGCAAAGCGGCGATAGAGACCTATCAAAGCGCCTTGGCCAATTATAAGCAAACCATCATCAGTGCCTTTGCCCAGGTTGCCGACAGCTTGACGGCGCTGACGCATGACGCCGAAACCCAAGCCGCCCAACTGCAAGCGCTGCAAACGGCTCAGGAATCGCTGGGGCTGATCGATGCCAATTATCAAGCCGGCTTAGTCAATTATTTACAGGTACTGACCGTCAACGGCCAGTATCAGCAGGCCAAAATCGCTTATCTGCAAAGCTTGGGGCAGCGCCTGCAAGACACGGTAGCGCTGTTTATCGCCCTGGGCGGGGGATGGACCAAATCGGCTGTCAATGCCGCCGACTCGGTAGAGACTAAAACGCCGCTGGAAATGCAATAGTTAGAGCTTAGTGATGCGCCGAGCTAAAATATTTCGCGGGCGGCATCCTAAATATTTTTCTATATTCGAATAACTGGAGTTCTTATGTCTCAAATCACGTTGAAAGGCGGTTGTCTGTGCGGCGCCGTGCAATACGAAGCCAATGGCGATCCGCAACGCTTTTATCATTGCCATTGTGGACGCTGCAGAAAGTCTTCCGGGACCGGGCACGCGACCAATTTATTCCTGTCGAATGCAACCTTGGCCTTTACCCGGGGCGAATCCCTACTGAAGCGCTATAAGGTTCCCGAAGCCATACGTTTTGCCCGTCAGTTTTGCAGCGAATGCGGCAGCGCGGTTGCGCGCGTCGTCCCGGAAATCGACGGCGTTATGATTCCGGCGGGTTCGTTGGACGACGAGGCGCCGATCATGCCGCAGGCGCGCATTTTTTGGGATTCGCGTGCCGACTGGTCGTGCGACGGCGACAGTTTGCCACGCTACTCCGAATATCCGGGGTGACCGTTCGCCGTGTCGTTTGGCGTTGTGTCGGGTATCAGGTTAATCGGCCGTGAGGTTTAAGCTAGACGAAGTCCGCTGGGGCATGATCGGTTGTGGCGCGGTAACCGAACAGAAAAGCGCGCCGGTCTTTAACAAGGTCGAACACTCGCGGCTGGTCGCAGTGATGCGGCGCGATGCCGGCAAGGCCAGTGATTACGCGGCACGTCACGGCGTGCCCAAATGGTATGCCGACGCAGAGGCGTTAATCGACGACGCCGAAGTCAATGCCGTCTACGTGGCGCCGCCGCCGTCTACCCATGCCGAATATGCCGTCAAAGCCTTACGGGCTGGCAAGCCGGTTTATGTGGAAAAGCCGATGGCGTGTAACTACTCGGAATGCTTGGCAATGACGCAAGCGGCCGCTGCCGCGGGTTTGCCTCTGTTAGTGGCTTACTACCGCCGTGCCTTACCGTACTTTTTAAAGGTCAAAGAACTGGTCGAGACCTCGGCGGTCGGCACTGTCCTGGCGGTCAATATCCGGCTGATCCAGTCGCCGCGTGCCGCCGATTTCGATACGCACAATCCGCCCTGGCGCGTGCGTCCTGAAATAGCCGGCGGCGGCTATTTTTTCGATCTGGCCTGCCACACGCTGGATGTGCTGGATTTCATGCTGGGACCGGTCGCGGCCGCGCAGGGTTGCCGCGAAAATCGCGGCGGTCTTTATAGCGCCGAGGATACGGTCGCGGCGTCTTTCCAATTCGAAAACGGCGTGATCGGCTCGGGTTTTTGGTCTTTCGCGGCCGCAGAGTCGGCGCGTGCCGATACAGTGGAGATTTTAGGCGCGAAGGGATACATCCGCTTTTCCACGTTCGCGTTCACGCCTATCGTGGTTGACGACGGCTGTACGGTGAACGAATACCTGCCGCCGAATCCGCAAAACATTCAATTGCATTTGATCGCCGCCATCGTCGCCGAACTGCGCGGCCTGGGCCGCTCGCCGTCGAACGGCGAAACGGCCGCGCGAACCAG
>CAZGUM010000066.1:0-20149 GCA_964529085.1 uncultured Methylomonas sp.
ATTTCTTCGTCGCGGCCGACGATAGGATCGATCTTGCCGTTGCGGGCCTGCTCGGTGAGATCGACGGTAAATTGTTTCAATGCTTCCTGCTTGCCCATCGCCGCCGGCGCAATAGCGCCGCTGGCTTCGCCCGGCGCAGCTCCGCCTTGAAAACCGTCGGTTGCCGACAATCCGTCCTCCGGCGAACCGGCTGTCACCCCGGCCAATTCGTCGGAAAGCAAATCCGGTTTGATTTTTTCGAACTCCTTGGAGATACCCAGCAATTCATTGCGCAGCGATTTGGTTTTCAACAAACCCACCAGCAAATGTCCACTGCGAACCTGACTTTCGCCGAACATCAAGGTGCCGTAAACCCAGCCGCGTTCGACGCTCTCTTCAATGTGCGGCGAAAAATCGGAAATTGCCGTGGAACCGCGCGGCAAGCGGTCCAGGGCATTAGTGACGTCCCTGGCAATCACCGACGAATCGAGACTGTAATGCTTAATCAATCTATGCAAATCCGAATCGGGCAACTGCAATAACTGGCTCAGCCAATGCACCAGTTCGACATAGGGATTGCCGCGCAGCTTGCAAAACACCGTCGCCCCCTCTATGGCTTTGTAACAGACCCGGTTTAATTTCCCAAACAGCTTGACTCGGCTAATTTCTGCCATGGTTTATGTCCTATCGGTAAAAGTTTACAAATTGTTTGTCACTCAACAGCCAAGGTGATGAACGGATTCAGCCGCAAATCATCGGCATCGCAAGCGCTACGCCGCGGTCCCAGCCACATACTCCACCCCAACTGGGCGTCGCCGTTCATGCTCAGGCCATCGCCTGCCTCCGCGGTGCCCAAGACCAATTCATTTGGTACTTGGAATTTTTCCAGTATCAACTGCGCATCCCACACGTACTCGTCGCCGACATAATTACGGACGATAGCAACCAACTGCGGTAAGCCCTCGCCACCCGGCAATAAGGCCAGGTATTGCTGCAAACGCAAAGGTCCCAATGCAATATTGAATTTATGCTGGCATCCCCAGACGGCCGCGCCCAACAACGCCGATTGACCCAGACAGGCAATATCGGCGCTGACACCGAGGCGGGTTTGATCGCTAACTTGAATATCCATCCACTCGCCGACAAATTCGTCGATGCGCACCCGCACATTAAGCACGTCGGCAATAATAGACTGCAAACCGGCCGGATGCTTGGTCTGCGCGGCAAAATGTCCGGCATAAAATAGCTTGGCTCTATCGGCCAGCTCATCGCGGTCCCGATGCGCTTGCCCGGCGATACCCAGCATTGCACCGACATAAAATCCGAAGCGGTCGGTTTCCGGCCTGTCGTATTGCACGGTGGGCCGAGCATTGGCCCAAGCCCGATAAAACAGGCTGATCATCCGATGATGAAAAATGTCGGCGAAGCGGGCAAAGGTTGGATCGTGATGATGGCGCAGCCGCTCTCGAACATACTCTGTCAAATGCAGCGGCAACGGCCCTTGTGGCCCGAACAACCCCAAAAAATTTACCGCCAGCCGGGGCTTGTCGGAAATTCGGTCATGACTGGCATAAGCGGCAATAGTGGAAGGCGAAAACTCCAACTCCGGTTCTTGGGCGAAACGCAACGGATCGTCGCCGACTTTAACGCTGGAGCCCAATCTGGGCCTGTCGGCATTCAAACATTCGATCAGCCGCACCGCCTCGAAAAAATCGAAGCTTTGAGCCGCCTGTTCCAACTCCGCCATTAAAACGTGTGTCGGCGTCCGATTCTCACTGGCCATCGGGCCACCTCACCGCGGTCGGTGGTACGTATCACCGTTTCCACAAAAGAGTTGATCGACACATAACGGGCAAAAAACTGCTCCAACACCGTACCCAACAGAAAATAGCCGCCGCCTTCGAAAGCCGATTCGTCTAACAACACCGTAATTTCCAAGCCCCTGCCGAACACCATAGGGCCATTGGCATCAATGCGTCTGACTACATTTTTGGTTCTGACCGAAATCACGCCTTCAATCTGTTTTTTGATTGCCGGCTCACGGTTCTCCGCATACAAACTTAATAACTCGCGCAATGCCGTCGCGCCCGTATTGGCATCGTTATCGACCAGCGACAAATAATTCAGCGAAAGATGATTGATTAAGCGCCAAACCGTATCGGCTTCGTATGCGGCCGGCAACGGCCGGGTCGGACCGGCGATGCAGCGTATCGATTTGACCGGCGCGCTGATTTGTAAGGTAAAGTCGGTATCGCCAAGCCCAACCGGCATAACCAATGGCAAATCGCGATTGGTACACAAGGTTTCCAGACCCAATTGGCCGACATTGACCGAATAGGGCGCCTGAGCGGCGTCAACCAGGGAAATGAAGACTTCGCTGCCGATATAGCTGGAACGTACGCCCTTGCGGCGCTGTTTTGTCGATAGAACCCGCTTCTGGCGGCGTAATGTATAGAACGCCGTTTCCGCTTGGCTGTGAAAAGCCGTCTTCGAGCCATAAAACGGTAAAAAGGTTTGCTCAACACTCTGACCGCTGCCAAAGCCTTCAACCTGCTTGACGCTGAACACTTCGTAATCCATCGGTCGGCCGCGATCGACGACAAGATGGTATTCCGACTGGCGATGGTCGACGCGAATCCGGTCCGCTTTCTTCGGAAACAAATTGATAGCCGGTACGCAAAACAACGCCAGATTAGTTTTATCCAAGGCATTAACCAATTGCGCGTCGCTGCGATCCAACAAGACGAATAGCTCTATTTCGTCGCTTTCACACTCCGCAATCAAGCCCGATAGTTCGCCAAGCTCCACAAACAGGTAGCGTTCCGGAAACGCAAAATATTCCTGCAAAATCCGATAGCCGTCGAATGAACGCGGAGGTTGTTGCAATAATGCCTCATCCTCCTCAAATCCTACCCCACGCACTAGCCGGCCATCGCCAAATTTAACCATGGTCGACGAGCCATGCTTCGCTTTGCAGGCAATCGCCTTGCTGTTAGCTAAAAATTGCTCGTATAACCGATAAGGAGTGCTACCGGAACCTCGTAAAAATAACGGTAGCTTGTCCAGCGCTAGTTGGTTGAATTTCGCCCCGGTAGTGGTACGTAACACGATGCGTAACGCAGCCTTGATCTGACTCAGGTATTTCGGCGACGACAAACCGTTACTGGAAATAGCGGCCAAGGTAGGTAAATATTCCAACTGGCTGATTTCCAGCGGAAACAGTTGCAATGGCTGCGCCGTCCGATATTCGCAGGCCGTCTGTTCACCTTTGGCCACCAGACTACGCAGACTGGTACCCTTTGGAATAGTCAGCCCTTTAACCAGAGCTTCTTCGCTCAAGTCGGGTTTGAACTCGACCACGGTCATCGAGGGCGTCGAAGACAAATAATGCGGATAAATAATATCCAGCAAATGCTGGGTAAAATTGGGGAACTCGGAATCAACTTTGAGTTGCACCCGAGCGGCCATGAAAGCAAAGCCCTCAAACAACCGTTCGACATAGGGGTCGCTACATTCGAAAGTATCCAGGCCCAGCCGACCGGCAATTTTGGGAAATTCGCTGGCAAACTCGGCGCCGACCTCGCGAACGTGCTGAAGCTCCCGGTTATAGTATTTCAGTAAACGAGGGTCCATCCCTTATCCCCCTAAATCCTTGACCGTGACTTCCCCGGTTTCCAGATCCAGATCGCTACGTATATACAAATGCACCGGCAAAGGTTGCGCCCATAAATCGCCTTCGATTTTGAAACAAATGGCTTTCTGACTCATCCTCTCATCGGCCACAGCCACCTGCACTTTCAGCGAAGCGGCGATTATTCTCGGTTCAAAATCGACAATGGCTTGCTTGATCTTGCGCTCCAACTTGCCGACATCCGTACTGCTGAGATTGGTGCCGGACAATGCCGGAATGCCATAATTAACGACCGAACGTGCCACATACGGTGCATCGCTCAAATCCTGCAATGCTTCGAAAGCCGTGGTATTTAACAGCCACCCCAAATCCCTCAACACGCTTTGTCGCAACTGCCGATACGACAGCACCCGCTGTTCTCCCGATTCCGTCTTATTCGTCGGCGCGTTGTCGGTCAGCCTATCCAGCAACGACGGCTGCAGGCGCTCGGTAGCGGCCAGTTCAGCCATGGTCTATGGAGACCGTTGAATTTACAATCAGCTGGCGAGCTTCGAATAATGAGTGCTCGCCCTGATCCGTCACCAGGAGCCGCTGCCCCAAGCCGTGATAATGGCCGAAGGGCAGTTCCCGCCATTCGGTCCTGCGGGCCAAACGCAGCGTCGCATCCGCGGCCTTATCCGAATCGGGATAGCGGGAAGGAATCAGGCCAAATGCATTGCCGCCGTTGGCCCAGGTAAATTGAGCCGGTAACCAGACTAAATCGCGCAAATCGCTAGGCGCTTCTATCTCAATTCTGGCAATCCGGCAAAAGGGTATCCAGTAATAACGGCCATTCACTATCGCCTCCACCACCGGGCCGATGCGGGTGTCGGAGTCTGCTATCCACTCGAAAGCGTCGCCGTTGAAAGATCCGGAACTAGCCGGCGCCAATTCATACGCTTGATCGCGAAGCTCGCCAGCCTGCTCATGGCACCCTTGGGCCGATAGCTTACAGGCCTCGATCAGCAAGGCAATCCATTGTTCGGGCTCGCCGAAAACCAGCGGGGAGGTTTGACCTTGGAATACTTTTTCTCGAAGCATTTCGCAACGAATGGCTTCCCTATAGGTTTGTACCATCGCCAAATTGGCCGCATCCAGATTGCCGCAGACATTGAGCTGATTCAGTGCTCTGTCCCATTGTCCGTTCAACGCCAGCAACTGAAACAAAAATATTCGATGCTTTGCCTGGTCCGGATTCTTACGGACCTGATCTTGCAATTGCGCCAGCGCATCGTCCAGTCGCCCTTCTTTCAAACTTATTTCTGCGGTACTTGTAGTCATTTAAATTCGGAAAGTCGATTCGCAAAGGGACGCGCCCCCCTCACGGGCGGGCGCGCAACCAGAACTCCGGCACAACTTAATAAGGAACGTTTCCCTGAATATCCCAAGCCATTTCAGGTTTATCACCTTCGCCGCCTTTCTCGGTTTGCTCGATATATTTGACTTTTACCTTGGCGAAATTAAGCGTGACATTTTCAGTCAGCCTATCCTCGCCGCCTGAACCACCGGTAGAAACCGAGGAGATCAGGACTTCTTCCATAGTGATGGTCAAATATTCCAAAGGTTTATCGCCGGCTTTGCGAACCACCAACACCGCTTCTTTAATATGGGTGCCTTTGCAGCAGGCTTTCAGCAGATCGGGACTGCCTTTGTCCAACCATTTGGTGAAACTTATATCGGAAACATTCACTTTTCCGGCGCCACCACCACCACCGACATGCATGGTGCCTGATTGGGACAAACCCCAGCTCCAGGCCAGCACATCGGTTTGACCTTTATGTTTGTGATCTTTGGACTCACCCGGAATATTATCGATTTTAATAAACATATCTACTGCCATAACCTACTCCTTTCTTCTAATAAAATTAAATTGATGTAAAACTATCTGTTAACGAAATACAGCTATCTGACAACTCAGAATCATCTCAAACGCACCTCCCGGAAAATTAAAATCTTCGATACCTTAACCGCCCTTGACCGACGGCAACTTGGAAACCAGACGCAACGATACCGTAAGCCCTTCCAACTGGTAATGCGGACGCAAGTAAAACTTAGAGGTGTAGTAACCGGGGTTGCCTTCCACTTCTTCCACTACCACCTCGGCAGCCGATAGAGGTTTTCTGGATTTGGTCAATTCATCCGACATCGCCGGATTGGGATCCACATAATTTTTCACCCAACTGGTCAGCCAAATTTGCATATCGTCGCGCTCCTTGAAAGAACCGATCTTGTCGCGAACGATGCACTTCAGATAATGTGCGAATCGACAGGTGGCGAACAGATAAGGCAGGCGGGCCGCCAAATTGGCATTGGCCGTTGCATCCGGGTCGTCATATTCGGCGGGCTTTTGCAGCGATTGCGCACCGATAAATGCCGCGAAATCGCTATTTTTCTTATGGATCAGCGGCATGAAACCGCTTTTTGCCAATTCCGCCTCGCGCCTGTCGGTAATCGCAATCTCGGTTGGGCATTTCATATCCACGCCGCCGTCGTCGGTCGGAAAGCTATGCACCGGCAAACCTTCCACCGCGCCGCCGGATTCAATACCGCGAATCCGCGAACACCAGCCGTAAAGCTTGAACGAGCGATTGATGTTGACCGCCATCGCATAGGCCGCATTGGACCAAGTGTATTTGCTGCTATCGGCGCCGGAGGTATCTTCTTCGAAATCGAATTCATCTACCGGATCGGTCTTGGCGCCGTAAGGCAATCGGCTCAGAAAGCGCGGCATCGCCAAACCGATATAGCGAGAGTCTTCGGAGTCACGTAATGACCGCCAAGCGGCATATTCGGGTGTTTGGAAGATTTTGGTCAAATCGCGCGGATTGGCCAGTTCAGACCAACTTTCCATTTGCAAAACCGACGGCGCCACGCCGGACAGGAAGGGGGTATGCGCCGCAGCACTGATTTTTGCCATCTCGCTGAGCAGTTCCACATCCGGTGGACTATGATCGAAATGGTAATCGCCGACCAAACAGCCGAAAGGTTCGCCGCCGAAGGTGCCGTATTCTTCCTCGTAGAGTTTTTTAAATAACGGGCTTTGATCCCAGGCAGTGCCCTTAAATTTCTTCAGGGTTTTACCCAGTTCGTTTTTGGATACATTCAACACCTTGATTTTCAGCATTTCATCGGTTTCGGTGTTGTTCACCAAATAATGCAGCCCCCGCCAAGCGCCTTCCAGTTTTTGGAAATCGGGATGATGCAATACCAAGCTAAGCTGTTCGGAGATCTTTTGATCCAGCTCCGCGATGATGGCCTGAATGCTCTTGATTGCATCATCGGATACTTTGGAAACATCCTGCAGCGCATATTGCGCCAGAGTAGCCACCGCAGTGGTGACTTGATTCGCGGCTTCGGTTCCCGGCTTGAATTCCTTCGACAGCAATGCCGAAAAGTCGTCCAGCTCAAGTGTTTGAGTCGCGCCTTGTTGTGTTTGGGTATCTAATTCGGCCATGTCTTACTCCCCAGTTCCTTCGGAGCCTTCACCACTGGCTTTGGCTTCGCTTGGTTTTGCCGAGGATGCCAAGGTTTGCAATAAGGCAGGATCGTTAATTAGTTTGGTGATTAGTTCCTCCGCGCCGGTCTTGCCGTCCATATAAGTGATTAAATTGGACAATTGGGTTCTGGCCTCCAGTACCTTATCCAGACCGGCAACTTTCTTGGCTACCGCCGCCGGTGAAAAATCATCCATACTTTCAAAAGTGATATCGACGCTAAGGTTACCTTCGCCGGTCAGCGTGTTGGCTACCTGAAAAGCGGCTCGCGGCTTCATTGACTTCAAGCGCTCATTAAAATTATCGACGTCTATCTCAAGTAATTTCCGGTCCGCTATGGGTGGCAGCGGCTCCGCGGGTTTGCCGGACAAATCGGACAATACGCCCATTACAAAGGGTAACTGCACCTTTTTCTCAGAACCATAGACTTCGACATCGTATTCAATCTGTACGCGGGGAGCTCGGTTCCGTTGTATAAACTTCTGACTGCTTTCTGCCATTTTATTCTCCAATTACTTATGATTAACGACCCCAAAAACTTTAGCTTGGATCAGGACCTTTTATAGCATCAATTTGCGAAAGTGCATCGGGCATCAAATTTTGGACTATTTCCATAAAATCCGCCGTCACAAGGTGTTTAGCGCGTTTTAGCAATAGCGGCACCGGACTGGATGGCTCATTTTCGGCGTAGTACTTACATAGCATGTCCAAGGTTCGCAATACGTCCTGCCTCGACTCTATCGCTCCGGATATGGGTTTTGCTTTAACCGAACCGCCGCCAGCCACAACCTCCGTATTTTCGCTTTCCAGCTCCGCTTCAGCGTCCCCTGCCAGCCTAGAGCCGCCGAATTGTTCATATTGATAAAGGATGTCCTTCAGGAGTGTTTTTAATCCCGATAAATTCGCCCCTTGACCAACCCCGACTTTTTCACCGACGAAGGCGTCCAATTGGTCAACACTACGAATGCTATCGATTACCGCCTGATACGACGCATTCAATGCCTCGCTATCTACATCCAAAAAAGCGGCTTTGATCGCACTAACATCCGGCTTTTCCACGCCGGCCGGCGCCTCGATTTTGTCGGTGGCATACTGAATGTCCCTTAAACTAAACCGGCCGACGGCTTTAGACTCTACAAGTATCGCCAGACTCAAAGGCCTTAATATCCAGTCAAAATTAATCAATTCTTCTAGGATATTGACCCTCATCGTCGGATCGAAGCCGTCATCGGCATCTAACTGCGGATGGATGGAATCCCAATAACGGTTTAGCGCTTCCCCCAGATACTGCAATCCATCGCGAAACCCGCAAATCCCCTCCAAAGGAATCAAGGATCTAATTAAGTACAAAATTACTTGCAAATCCCTAGACTTTTGCAATAACGCAATCGCCTGTTTGTTTACTTCCCGCCAGTTAGGCGGTAATGCTTTTTCTCCGCTGAACTGGTTCTCCGGCGTACCCTGAATATCGTTATCCAGCGCCACACGCGCGTTGTCGTATTCAAGATTCTCTCCGCAGGGATTGTCGGGGCTTAACTCACTTAACAACCCTGATAAATCCGCCATTTTCGCTCCTCTTTAGTAATGACATTGTTTCCGTCAATGAACCGCAGCAATGTAATGCATTTATCTAACTTGCTTTTGATCGGCTTGAGTTCTCGTTTACCGCCGGCTCTCTTCACCTTTGCATTACGCCTATAACTAACCGAGTTAGTCTAGTCGTTTTTTCAAGTCGCGAATTAAACAAAGCGCTTTCGATTTGAACGAATTCGATATTCTTAAAATTTCGCTTGCGCCGTATTAGATAACTTATAGATATCATTAAGCGTGCCAACTATAGAAAACGACAAACAAAAAACATAAAACATTGATATGGAAAGAAGTTACTTATCAGAAACCATTCGAATGACGAATCATATCCGCCACAGTGGCACAAAGTTAGCACGATATTTCGTAACAGATACGGTATTCGGTAATTACTGCGTCCGATTCCGAAATATAAAACCGGCAGATAGCGTTTAAATAACTTCTTAACTATCTATAGAGCTTGCAGTAGCGATTGCGCGCAACCGCTACTGCGTGAAATGACCGCCTCCCCATAACGGCCGTCTCAGCCATTATATTCAGCGATTAAAACAGTAATGTTATCTCGGCCACGCCGGCTTAAGGCTTGACCGATTAAAGCCTCGGTAGCATGCTGACAGCTGCCGGCCGCCATCGATTCCGCAATCTCGGCTTCCGACAATTCTTTATCCAAACCGTCACTGCATAAGAGATAACGATCGCCAATCGCCGCTTGAAAACGGACAACATCCAACGCCAAGGTCAATTGTCCTCCAACCGCCCGCGTAATCACATTGGCACCAACTTGCTGAGCAGCTACTTCCCGGCTCATCACACCGGAATCCATCAACTCGTCAATCAGCGTATGGTCGCGGGTAATCTGCTTAAATTCACCCTTTCGCAATTGGTACAAGCGACTGTCGCCAGCCCAAATTGCCGCGCAATCCGCGTTTTTCGCCAACAAGGCCACTACTGTGGTGCCAACAATACTGCCTTGCTGGATTCCAGCGGCAAATCGGCATAAGTCGTCGTTGATTTTCTGTAATTTATTGCAAACATCTTCTATCTGGCTATCCAGGTTTTCGGCAAATTCCAAGGTCGATAAAGAGTCCACCACCAAGCGACTGGCAACGTCGCCGGACTGATGCCCACCCATGCCATCGGCAACGACCCATAAGCCGAGAGCGGGGGAATCGAGCATCGCATCTTCATTGTGTTTACGCTTGTTGCCTACCACCGTAACCCCATAAGAAGTCCAAGCAGCCGATTCGGACGCCACCGAAACTTGATTTACCAGCGTTTCCGGTTTCCCAACGCTCAAAACCCGCTCAACTTTTTTTACGCTTTGAGTTTGCTGGTACCGCTGCACCTGCCAGGACCGGCCCGTCTGCGGCAAACCTTGTAAGAAGCTCGCGTAAGTGTCTATCGGCGGCAAACCTTCGCAAAATAACAAATTGGGCCGATTGGACTGGCCGCCTTCGCTCGCCCAAATGCTGTACAACGGAAAAAAACGCTCGATCAGGCTCTGACTCAAACGTGGAAACAGGACGTCGGCCTGATCCAAACTCTCCAAATCGAAACCAAGCGCCAGCTTACCATTGGCCGTACCGAGTCCTCGGCCGAGATCCGCTGCAAAATGTTGGCTCACGCAGCTTTCAGCCGAGCCAATCGCCATCAGGCCTTTGTCGAAGCTGTCCAGATCGCAGGATTCGTTCAATACCGACAGCGCGACGTCTTCCAATTGCGCAAACCAATCGGACTCCGGTAAAAACAGCGGCAGTAACACGTCTGCCGGAACGGATTGCGCCAAGGTCAACGGATAATAACGGCCGACTCTATCGACGCTAGGCATCATCACGCCGGCCCAAGCGCTAGCGCCGCAAACACCGGGACTAAGCGCAAATCGCCAAATCGGGCTAACCAAAAACAAGGATAACCAGTTCTCGCCTAATATTTCCTGGCTGGAACGCATAGAGGCTTGTAACCACTGGTCCCACGGCTCGATAAAATGCCTGGGCAAACGCCGGCTGACGAAATCGCCCAATCCGGGCACTTTCCCAAAAAAACCAACGCTCAGCATATCGAGCGAACTCATAAAGTCTCCGGGCAACGAAAGCTTTGATACTCGCTGATACCAAACGGATTATTGACGCTGGCCGCGTGCAGCTCGAATTTGGCGGTATAGCCTTCCAGTTGCACGGTTAAATTGAAGCGGTCCGGCAAGCCGGTCGGTTGGATATTAAACTCGTCGAACATCCTGAACAATGCCCAGGCGCCTTCCTTGGATTTACTGACTTGTTTGCCGTCCAACGCTTCAAACACCACTCTAACGCCGGCACTGTTATTGGTGCCGGGCCACTGAAACTTGGTCAGCTGCTCCGGACCGTGGCGATACACCAACTCCTGGCCTTCGACGTTTAATCTGAAAGTTCCCACTTTATCGTCCAACGTCAATGGCTTTAATTCGAACTGCACTTGCGGCACAGCCCCGCCACCGGGAAAAAATGCGTCGCGAATTTTCGAGGCGATCTGAAACTGCCGAATACTCACCGCAGACAAACCCAAAGCCTTATCCGAGGCTAGCTCCTGCCACTGTACCGCCGCAGTATCGACGAATGCCTTAAGATTGGCGTTAAAAAACTGATCGACAATACCGTTACTGGCGAAGACTTTGCCGAAATCCGCCATCAACACATCCTGCTGGGTATTTTTAGCGAACGGATAACGTCCGGCCAAGGCGCTCTTGCAGGGCATGGTCACGGCAGTTTTAAGCATTTCGTTCAACTGGACCTTCGCACCGGTTTTGATTTGCTGTCCGCCCGTGCTGGTCAAGGCGTTGAGCGAAGCCGCGACCGGGCCCGGTAAGCGAGCAAACTCCATTTTGGCGGCTTGCAAAGGATCGACGCCGCCACCGGCAAACCGCGCGGCCTCGGTAGACAGGGCTTGACCGCCGCTATTCGGCGCCGAGCCAATCTGCATCAGGTAATCATGCAGATTTTTAATGCTAGCCAAGGTTGCGGCAATGGGAGCAGGTCTGTCGGCGGCGCCACGCACTTGCATATTGTAAGGTTCGAAATAAGTCTCCAAGGCCTTAACCGGATCAACGCCGCCGTCGCTTTGTTTGGCCATCGCCAGCAGTTTTTGGGTCGCCGCCTCCGGCACGGCCAAGGCGCCCCCGGTAGATTTTGCCAAGGCATCGGCCAATTCGGATGAGAGCTTACTTAACGCAGTATTTTTTTCAACCAATTCCAACAATAGCTTCAACGGCGAATCGGGGCGGGACAGCAGATCCAAGGTATCTACCAGCTGATTATTGTTGGGTTGCGGGCGAAATTTAACCGCCGTCAGCACACCATCCCAGGTCTTTTGATAATCTCCCAAATACAGACGTTTGAAATCGCCATACAAACGGTCAATTTCGACAGGCGTGCTAGCACTATCCACGCCGAGCACCCAATTTTGTTCGCTGGCTTCCTTGACGTAAAACATGCCTTTTTTTAGAAACAGCTCGGTATAACCGTAATTGCTAAACAAGCCGGGAACAATAAGCGTATCCAACTCCTTGCCGTTTGCCGTAAACACCCTGCCGCCATTGGGCGCCAATTGACCGGCGACCGCAATATCGTGGCTGCGATCGAACAGCGCTTCGCTTTTGAAACGGCTATAGATTTGGTTTACCAAGGGAATTTGCGTCAATTTATTCCGTACCGCATCGACAAAACCGTTATCGAGAACGGCCGGATCCAAGCTCAAGGCCAGCAAGTTATCCAGATGCAACTGTAATTTGGCTTGGGCCTCCGGGTCGGTAGCAAACATTTGTTCCCAATCCAATTTGATCCAGGGTTGAGCGACTTTGGCATCCATCCGTTTTGGCTCGCCGAACATTAGATAGACGCGTAGCAGCTGATAAAGCACATCCAGATTTTTGCCTTCATCGCCTTGCATACGCTCTTTCAAACGCAAGGTAATCAAGCCCTGCAGATTTTCGCGAAGCAAGCGTTGGTAGGAAATATCGACAGCCGAATCGATTTTATCGCCTTGGTATAGACCAAAGCCGCTGCTCCAGCCGGTTTGACTATAAACATCCTTGGCGGCTTGCAGGGCATTTAGCTTTGGCAATAGCGCCAAAAAACCGGAACGCGAATCGGTGGGGACAAGACTACTGGCTCGATAAACTTCTATCTGCTTCTCGACATCGGCAAGCGCCATTTTATTGGTGGTAAAGCTGATCATCCAAACCACGACAGCTATTGCCACCACCGCAAAGGTAGCGGCAAAGCCTGCCAGATTCATCAAGCGGAAACGCCGCTCGACTTTTGGATCGACCCCGACTAATTCCGCTTCCGGAAATACTACTTGCTTCAAAAGCTTGGTTAAAAAATAACTTTTACCTCGCCCACTCATTAATGGCGTTGCTTGCCTTTCCAACCTAAAACTCGAAGCCAGTGCCGCCATCACCCGGTCTATTGGCGTACCTTCTTGGGTACCGCTGCTGAAATAAACCCCGCGTAATAGGAAAGGCTCTTCGTAGCGATTGGTGGAAAACGCCGCCTCCAGAAAGCCGGTTGCCACCGATTTGAACAACATCATTTGCTGTGGAAAATCGAAGATCGCCGTGCGGCGATGGACATCCCGTTCCTCCTGAATGCGTTTCAGGCGCCGCTGCACCAATCGCCCAATCAATTCGTCATAAGCTCGTTCGAACTGCGCTAAATGGGCAGCGAGATCCTCTCTATCGTTGTCGGTACGAATAAAGGTTTCGCCCCAAACCTGACTGCGCTCGTCTTCGGTTAAATTGGCAAAAAAGTCGCTAAAACCGGCGACGAGATCGGCTTTGGTGAACAATACGTATACCGGCAATTGCACACCCAACTGCCCATTGAGTTCCATTATCCGCCGCCGAATCGCCGCCGCGTGCCGACGCAACTCTTCCTCGGTCTGCTGTATTAAATCGCTGACACTCACCGCCACGAACACACCGTTTAGCGGTCGGCGTGGCCGATACTTTTTTAACAACTGCAAGAAACCGTGCCAGGCAGAGGCGTCCACTTCTTGGTGGCTATCCTGCGTGGTATAGCGACCGGCGGTATCCAATAACACCGCTTCGTCGGCGAACCACCAATCGCAATCTCGCGTACCGCTGACGCCTTTTACCGCGTGCTTGCCTAAACGTTCAGCCAAGGGGAAATGTAACCCGGAATTAATCAAAGCCGTGGTTTTCCCCGACCCCGGTGCACCGATAATGGCGTACCAAGGCAATTCGTAAAGATATTGCTTACGCCCCCGCTGTTTGGAACCAGTCGTTTTCAACAAGGTTAAGGCCTCGTCGAAACCGCGATTCAAAACATCCAACTCCGCGGCGGATGCCGATTGCGCATCGTTTGCGTCGGTCCCGCCGGATAAATCGACCATCAAACGCTGCTCGCGCTTGCGCGATACCAACCAAACTGTCAATCGGTAAATCAACCAAATCCCGGTTACTACTGCTATGGTAATAATCCGGCTTAAATCGGACTCCAAAGGCACACTGCCGGCTATAGCTATTAAAGGCCCAACAAACCAAATCAATACCGACAAAACCACGATACCGATCAGCTCAAGCACCCACTTTATTTTAAAAAAACTGATTATCCGTTCCACGCGGTATTCTCACTTTATCAAGATGTCGACGCGCCGATTTAAGGCTCGATGTTCAGGAGTGTCATTGGGTGCCAAAGGCTCGCCGTCAGCCCGGCCTTCCGCTCTGGCTGAACCTTTTAATTGGGCGGATGCGGTCAAAATCGCCAATACGTTTTTAGCGCGTGCCGCGGACAAATGCCAATTGGACGGAAAACGCGCCGACACGATGGGTTTGTCGTCGGTATGTCCGGTTACCAAAATGGAGTCTTGCTCATTCTCAAGTTCCTTGGCGATTTTTTTTAGCATCGGCAGAAACTCCGGTTTGACTTGGTCACTACCCGAAGGAAAGGAATTACGAACGCGGATGATGCTATCGTCGACTACTTCGACCATACTCTGGGAAATTTCGTCCCGTAATAAAGGCTTGAAACGTTCCAATCTATTGGCGACAACCGGCGCGGGCGGCGTTATCGTCACCGCTGCGGCAACCTGTACCGGCTCTTTGGCCAGCTTCAACAGTTCCCGATACGCTGGGTCGGAGGCCGAATTAATAAAATATGCAAAACCGAGATAGCAAAGCAGCAGCAACCCGCCTGCGGCGCTGGCAAATACCCATAGCGGCACTTGCGTTATCAAAGAGCTATTACCGGTTTTTTGCCCGTGCCAGCGGGGCGATAATTCCGGGGAAAAATCCCCCCGCACTCGCTGAGTCAGCTGATACAGTTCCAACCGCTGTTTTTCCAGTTCGTTGCTGCCATTCGCCATGACTCGATATTTACCTTCGAATCCGAAACTGAGCAACACATAGCAGAGCTCAATGAGCGGCAGATTTTGCGCCGGCTGTTTTACCAAGTGTTCAAGTATTTGGAAAAAACGCTCACCGCCCCAGGCTTCTTTATGGAATAGAATAAGCAAACTCTGATGCCCCCAATTACTTTGGGAGCCCCAGGGCGTGTTTTGGATAATTTCATCCAGAAACGTACATAAGCCATAGCTAGCCATACGCATGGTTTCCTGCTGAAAGCCCGCGCTTAAACCGCGATTTTCAAATTCCCTAACTTCCTTCGCAAGCTTTTGCTTTAATTCGTCAACCCCGGCATAACTAACGGTAGACCTAAGTCTTGCTGCCAACGAAAGTATTCCAGCCGCCATGCTCAATAAAGAATCGTTATCCGTGCCGGAAAAAACGCTGAGCGCAGGAATGTTTATATCTGGAGCTGTCCGGGGTGGAGGGGATGGCGGTATTTGTGTGAATGTCGGCTGTTGCGGCGTTCTTCCTCCCGGGGAAGGCCGTAACACTGTTTTGTCGTCATCGCCGAACGGACCTTGTTGCACCATGTCTTCACCCTTTTTTTATTGCCCAGAATTCCAACTCCAATCCCGGAAAATTACCGCCAATATGAAATGCGAAGCCGCCGGAATCGGTCATTTTCTTCCAATAAGGGCTTTGCTTGTCTAATTCGAAATAGGAACATCCGGCGTGATACGGCAATTGCCTCGGCGCCACCGGTAATGGGTGAATAGAGATACCCGGTAACGCCGCCGTGACTAATTGCGTGATCTCTTCGACCGGACCGATTTTGACTTGTGGCGGAAAATGCGTCCGCAACATCTCCGATGACACTTGCGCGCTTGCCGCCAACACGTAAATCGCCTGATCCAATAGTTTTGGATCAGGACGCCCGGAGTAATACACCGACGGACTATGCTTGGTTAAAGGTATTTGTATTGCATTCTGCTCGAGGACCATGCTCAATAGGCGTCGCAGCTCCTCGATTAACGGAATGAAGCAAATGCGCAAATCGTCATGCCTATATTCAGGCAACACTGCTGGCCTTTTATTTTGGCGGTAAAAGGTTGCAAGATCTCCCATCAATTGTAAGCATATGGAAAATAGCGACTCCGGATGCAGCACGGCATCTCCAGTTAGATGTGCTAGCAAAGGCTCATAACGATTGATGGTTTGCAGCAACATAAAATCCGCGACTTCGGCCACACCGGCGCCTTGCGAAGTGCCCGCTACGCGCGCGGCCAAAGCTTCGCCCCGTGTATGTAATAATGCCTGCAATTCGCGAAGGAAACCATACAAAATACTGCTGGTAGCTGACCTTAGTACGACTGGAATATATCTGTCGTCCAACACCACAGTTTTATCTGCGCGAACTTCAACTATATTGGCGATGCCTAAGCATAGATACCCCGAGCGTTCCTGGCTACTTAGCATAAGTCTGGGCCGAATGCTGCCTATTTGGACCGGGTAACGGCCGTCGTATCCGGCATTATTGTCCCTGACATCTCGATGAATAGTTCGGTATCGTGCTAACCCATCGGGGTTGTTATCGCTATCTACTTCCACAGCATCAGGACGCCTTAGTGGTAACGCCAAATAGACAATCTCATTGGCCATACCTTCCGAGACCTCCAATGGTAATGGTAGTTCGTCTTCATTCGGCAAATGAAAAGGCGTACCATCCTGAAAAATCCCCCTTGCTTCGGTCAAACTGATTTTGCCGATTGCCAAATGTGCCGTATCTAGCTTTAGCGCGGAGAATCCCCAATCGTATGCGCGGATTCCGTAACAACGGCCGTCGATAAGACTTTCCAGATATCGGTCGTGCTGCTGAAAATGCTGGGGTCTAAGGAACATTCCTTCCGACCAAACAACTCTATTGTTGATTGACATATTCTATTGGTCACCAATTTAAATGAAACGCCAGCGTACGCAATGGGCTAACTGGCAAACCTGTAAATAAATCAACGTCGCGCAAACAATCGCATTTGTTTTTCGTATGCTTCCGCGAATTCATCTCCGAAAAAACCTTCAATAGCGAGCGCTTTCAACTCGGGATATTTTTCACAATATAGCTCCCAGCATTTTGCTTTTTTTTGAAAAACGATACCTTCACCCAATATTTTTTCAAAACTTTCCGGCTCGAAGCGATGCAAAATCTCTGCAAGCGCGGCTTGAATTCCCGATGTCATAGCTAATTGATGATACTTAATATCCTTGAAGGCTTCGTTAACTGCATCATTTGAGTTGATGAATGCGGGATTATTGGGTGCCAACATTAGTTTCAGCACACTTTCCACGTCGGGATTAAATTTTAGCGGGTTATTGTCAAAAGAGCGGATTGTCGTGACAGAAACGCGAAATTCACTTTTCATTTCAGCCCTTGCTCGTAACACATCCATTAATCCTTCGATCAAGTTACGGAATAATAGCCCGGTTGCTTTCATCGCATCATTCCATTGCTCCTCTGGCAAAAAAGCATGATCTTTTATTCCCGCACCTTCTAAAAACTTATGCATTAGTGCGCCATCGCTTGGGGCTGCTTTTGTTCCGCCAAATTCCGATTGTGGCTTCCATACGGCTTTATTATTCGGAGAAACTGGTTCAGGCTTTGACGGCTCAATTGTCACGGACGCCGTCGTTTCGGCATGCTCGTCGAGCTCCGATAAATTGAGGGACGAGGGAGTAAACGATGCGTTAGCGCTTTTCGAAATAGCATCATCCATTTCCGGGGACGCAAACACCGGCTTCTCTACCGCATTCAAGGAATCAAGTCCCTTCAAAAATTCGGCTATGTCTTTACCTTCATTTTGTGCGGGCGATACATCTGGTACCGCAAAATTATCATGAAATGGGGAGACTGGAGGACGCTCGGAAAAAGGCATTCCGGTGGCGCTTAATGGAAGGGAAAAGCTTAATGGCTCATCAATCACCGATTTCGGTTCGTTCGCAAATGGGGAGGCAAAAGGCGAAGAAAATATATTTTCGATACTTATTGCTTCGTTTACTGCGTTTTCGGTCAATATTTCGACCAGAATCTCATACTCGCCTATACGTAATATTTCATTGTTAGTGAGGACTGCTTGCGCATCATTTAAGTTTTGTGCCGCATTACTTAGGTAAGTACCATTCTTACTCGTATCTTTTATGAAATAATCCCCCCCCAAATAAATTATCTCTGCGTGGTGCCCGGAAACAAAACTTTCAGCATCCGGCAGCACCATATTATTCCCAGGTTTGCGCCCAATCGTTCCGCCGTGCTGATCGATCTCCACACGTAATTCGCTTGGTAACGGCAAACCTTTGTAAGAAAGTACTTTCAGTATAATTGCCACGACTATCGTCCTAAATTTAATTGAACCAATTGTCGCAACAATTTACATCATTTTTTAGCGATACGCTCCCCCAATTCGTTATTCACTGACCTACGCCAGAATAATAGTCAATGTATTTCGGTAGCGCCAGTTCAGCAAACGTTTGAAACCGCGTATGGAGGAGTTTATGCTTCGAAAAGTACCGAATCGATCTTTAAAGGGGATATGAGGTCAAAAATGCATAACAGAATGCTATTCCGGTCTTCGCCAAAGTTCGTAAATCAGCTCGGGAGTAACTGAAGCTTCTTGCAGTCTCGGATTTACATATGAATTAATCCAGACTTCAAAGCAACACATTATAGCTAGTCAAACTGACTACTAATCGGTGTTCCTGAAGAACTATTTATAAGGCCTTCTATAATAGTTCCACCTGACATTTTAGGCTTCACCCTACCATACCGAATTTATACCACTTAAACTCAATACCTACTATCGCCCGCATGCACCAACTTACATTCATACATAGATTTAAAATTTAGAGACTTTATCAATCCTTGTATTTAGGAATGCCCTGTTTTTGGTAAAAGTGCTATTGAGCTTTTTTTAATCCTTCTTCGCCTCCAGTAACCAAACCGGACATACATTCGACTACGCTCTCGACATAATTTGAATGAGCTTCGGCTAATTTCTTCGGATCGCCGAAGCTTGCGCGTAAATCATTTAATGTCTTTTGCGGATCTGTCGATTTATTAAGATCCAACATTTTCGTATAGTTTTTATAAGCCTGCCTTCTTTCCGGATCTATTAAGAATAATCCGGGCATATTATTAGAGGATTTATCAATCACACATTTAGTCATGATTTCGGGCTCGATTCCATAGTCCTTAATATCTTTATCCTGTTTCATTTGTGCCAAAATCACATTCTCATACTCTTCTTTTTCAGCGCAACCGTTCAAGACTAGCATTACCACAATCAATAAAACTTTATTCATTATTTCTACTCTTAAAAACATTTATTTCCGCAAGTGCTCTACCAAAAAAAACCCCCGCTACTTTTCAATAGCGGGGGTTTCAATTTCCTTCTAAGTTTTTAGGCTTAGAAAACTTTCACTATTAGATGAAAGTTGGGATCAGAGGAGCATCAACTGTTACCAATTGACGGTTACCTTTTTCATCCCAGAAGAACAACAGACCTGCGAAGCGGCTGTCTGGATCGTAGATCAAGTCAGCTAAACGATATACTTCCCAAGCAGCGTCAGAAGCAGTAACTTCGACTGTACGTGTTTCTCCTGGAGCCAGAGGGCTGTTATCGCTAACAGTTAAGCCTTCTTCAGCCAGCAAATCATCTGGGTAAGCTGTATCATCTTCATGAACCGCTGGATCTAAGAAACGTACACCTGCAGTGTTGAACTCGCCCAAACGCACAGCTGAATCGCCATTGTTTGTGATGGTCAAGGTCATTTGCATTGCACGACCTGGCACACGGTAGGTAGCGTCATCAACTTTAACCGAAACAGTAGTTTCAGGCAGTTGATAAGTTTTCATACCACGCAACAAACCAGCTTGTAATGGAGTTGTTACAGGGTATTTTTCATTTGTTGCACCCATGGATGCAGCAACGATTACCAGAGTACCAACAGCAAACACGATACCAACTTTTTTATCGCCAGCTGAGATCAGAGAATCTGCTTTGCCAGTGCTAACAGCGATATGACGTG
>CAZGUM010000067.1:0-11341 GCA_964529085.1 uncultured Methylomonas sp.
GGGCAATTCGATGAGTCTTTTCGTATTGGAGGAGATTATGAGTTTTTATTACGCGAATTAAAAACTGCTGACGCATTTTTTATTCCCGATCTTATTACCGTTGCTATGCGGCAAGGTGGTTTAAGCAGTACGCCTTCTAATTCTCTCGAGTCACTAATGGATGCTAGGCGCGCGCAAAAACTACATGGTCAGGTTTTTCCCGGGCCTATATGGCTTTCCGCCGTGATTCGGATTTATATCCGCTTGTTTTTATGGGAAGTTTTTGGAGAAAACTCGGCCAGAAAGTTGATGGATATCGGTAGAAAAATAATGGGTCGTCCTCCTTACTGGACAAAGACCTAGTTGCGATATCGCTTTGATAGACAGGTATTAATTAATTTAGGTTTCTATGGGGACGTTAAGGACTTTATTGGCTATTTCTGTTGTGATCGGTCATTCTTGGCATAATGGTTTGATCTTTATCGGCGGAAGGAATGCTGTCCAGCTTTTTTATATTATTTCAGGTTTTTTGATGTCCTATGTTTTGGTCGAAAAAAAGTCTTACGATAGGATAACTAAGTTTTATTTAAATAGAGTTTTAAGGCTATATCCAATCTATGTTGCCGTAGCGATAGTTTCCTTGATATTTGTGACAATAAGCGAGAGTGGGTTTTTTGAAATATATAAAAATGCTCCCGCATCCGCGGATTTCTTATTGATTTTTTCCAATATATTTTTATTTGGTCAAGACTGGGTGCTTTTTTCTGGTGTCGAAAATGGTAAATTGGTCTTTATCGAAGATTTTAGTAAAAGTGAACAATTATTGTATTTGGGTTTGCTTGTGCCGCAAGCATGGACTTTGGGTGTGGAGTTAAGTTTTTATTTGATTGCGCCTTTGGTTTTAAATAATAGACGGCTAATTTATTTATTGCTTATTTTTTCAGTTATTATTAGAGGGTATCTGATTTTTTCCGGTTTAGGAAAGAAAGATCCATGGACATATCGTTTTTTTCCGGCCGAATTGGTGTTTTTTTTGGCCGGTGCGTTGGCGCATCAAATTTTAGTGCCGTTATATAAAAATATTTTTAATCGAGATTATTCGAAAATTGCAACTTTATCGACGGTTTTTTATGTGGTTTTTTATTCGTTTATTCCAGTAAATGACGCGATCAGGACGATCATTCTTTTTTTGTTATTCCTGGCTGTTTTACCTCTTTTGTTTTCTTTTCAAAATCAAAGTAAGCTTGATAATGAAATCGGAAATCTAAGTTACCCTGTTTATCTCATTCACGTTTTTGTGATCGGTTTCATAGAAAAATTTTCAAAACAAATAGGTGAGATCGATCCTATTTATAATGTGATATTAGTCGTATTGTTATCGCTCTTATTCGCAATGGTTTTAGATGCTTTTATTGGGAAAAGAGTCGAGAAAATTAGATTGCGTGTCAGACACTCATGATCGTTTTTCAATTCAAAATTAAATTATGAGCGGAAAGTGTTATATACATGCAGCGAATGTGCATCAGGGTGGCGGCTGGGTCTTACTTGATGCGCTTCTGCAAACGCTTAATACGCAAACTACCTACGTATTAAGCGTCGATGCTAGAATGCCCGCAACGAGGGATTTCAGTAATATTAGTCAAGTTAAACGCATTGCGCCATCGATTATAAATAGATTAGCCGCGGAGTTATGGTTGGCTAGGACCGTGGCGGCGGATGATATTGTTTTGTGTTTTGGTAATCTGCCGCCACTCTTCAAATTGCGCGGACGCGTGATAGTGTTTCTGCAGAATAGATACTTAATAGACAATATCGATCTGGATCACTTTCCGTTGAAAGTTCGAGTTAGGCTTTTTATTGAGCGGCTTTGGTTGTTAAGCAAAATTGCTAACGCCGACCAGTTTATTGTACAAACGCCAACGATGAGAAGCTTGCTTGAAGACAAGACTCGCGGGCTAGCTAAAATTCGCGTACTGCCATTCGTTGCTGATCCATCCGGTTTTATTCGTAGTATCAAGTTATCCGAAGAGAGTGCGCCCGTTAAAGATTTTAGTTTTTTTTATGTGGCCTCCGGCGAGCCGCATAAAAACCACAAGTTACTGATACAGGCTTGGTGCAATTTAGCCGAACAGGGATTATTTCCGACATTATTTCTGACGTTGGATGAAGGCAGATTCTCCGGATTATGCAAGGAAATTGAGTTTATACGCCGGCAATGCGGCTTAAATATTACCAATCTCGATAATCTTTCGCATCGCGATATTTTGGCACTTTATAAAACGGTGGACGCATTGATTTATCCGTCTACATTCGAATCGTTTGGTTTGCCGTTGATAGAAGCAAGGCAGGCAGGATTGCCGATATTAGCGCCGGAGTTGGATTATGTGCGCGATTTAATCGATCCCGAGCAAACCTTCGATCCGAATTCCGCAACTTCCATTGCCAGGGCGGTGAAGCAATTTATGGGCGTAAAGCAGGAGCCGTTGCCCTTAATGGACGCCACGGCTTTTATGGCGTCGGTTTTAGAGTGGGCGGAATAGATTGCGCATCTTGATTGTCAGCCAATATTTTTGGCCGGAAAGTTTTCGTATAAGCGATGTCGCTAAGACATTGGCGGAAAAAGGTGTGCATGTTGAAGTATTGACCGGCAAGCCTAATTATCCCGGCGGCAACATATTTCCAGGTTATCGAGTCTGCGGATATCAGAAAGAGGTTTACGAAGGTGTTACTGTTCATCGCATCCCGCTGTTTCCGCGTGGACGCGGCGGTTGGCGGTTGGCGTTCAATTATCTGTCTTTTGTGTTGACTGGTTTAATATTCGCGCCCAGCCTGCTGCGAGGCCGGTCATTCGACGCGATTTTTGTATTTGCGCCCTCTCCGATTTTGCAAGCCATACCCGCCATTTTTCTCGGTTGGGTAAAATGTTGTCCGGTTGCGCTTTGGGTGCAAGATCTATGGCCCGATAGTTTGTCAGCCACAGGGCATGTCGATAACCCGTTAGTGATAGGCTTAGTGCGCAGTGTTGTTCGTGTTATCTACCGCTACGCGGATTTGCTAATGGTGCAATCCCAAGCCTTTATCAAGCCGGTACGCGAATTCGCCGGCGAAACTCCCATCGTGTATTACCCAAATTCCGTGGACAATTCCTTCTCGGAGCCAGCAAACAGTGATGCGCCGAATATCGCCGGATTGGGGGATGGGTTTTCGGTGGTGTTCGCCGGTAATATTGGCGCGGCTCAAGCCGTTGATGTGATCATCGAAGCGGCGAGCATTCTGCGCGAATTTAAGAACATTCATTTTTTAGTGTTGGGTGAAGGTAGTCGCCGAGAGCATATGTTGCAGGAGGCAATGCGGCTGGGTTTGGTTAATTTACACTTGCCGGGGCGATTTCCCTTCGAGGCTATGCCGGGTATTCTGCAGCGGGCGTCGGCCTTATTGGTGACGCTGACTGATCAGCCGATATTTGCCGCCACGGTGCCCAGCAAAGTGCAAGCTTACATGGCAGTTGGCAGACCTATCATTGCCTGCCTAAATGGGGAAGGGGCTCGGCTGGTGCTTGAGGCGGAAGCCGGCTTGTCGGCGCCCGCCGAAGACGGCAAGGCGCTTGCCGCCGTAATATTGGAGCTGTATCGAAAAACGCCGGAAGAGCAAAAAAGACTGGGTGAAAATGGCAGGCAATATTTTCTGAAACACTTTAATCATGAAGAATTGGTGGATGAATTGATTGAACATTTCAAAGAGCTTATTCGTAAGGAACGTAAGTGATGAAGATATTGGTGTTAGGTGCCGGCGGCATGCTCGGCAATGCGATGTTTAGGGTATTGAGTAGTCGTGAAGATTGGCAAGTACGCGGTGTGGCGCGTTCTGGCAGCGTGACAAGGTTTTTTCCCTCGGCTCTGGCTAAACAATTGATTATCGGGGTTGACGTCGAAAACAGCGATCTTTTGCTTAAACTGTTTTTGGATCATAAGCCGGATGTGGTTATCAACTGTATCGGACTAATCAAGCAGCTTGCCGACGCCAAGGATCCTCTGTCGGCAATTCCAATCAATTCTTTGTTACCTCACCGCTTGGCTCGGTTGTGCGAGTTGGCGGGAGCGAGGCTGGTACACTTTAGTACCGATTGCGTGTTCTCCGGCAAACAAGGCAATTACCGGGAAACAGACGTCTCCGATGCCGAAGACCTATACGGTAAATCCAAGTTTTTGGGTGAAGTCAGTTACCCGCATGCCATCACTTTACGTACCTCTATTATTGGTCATGAATTGCAAGGGGCAAATAGCTTGGTAGGCTGGTTTTTATCGCAGACTGAGCAATGCAAGGGCTATACCCATGCCATTTACTCCGGATTGCCAACCGCTGTATTAGCCGAAGTAGTTCGAGATATTGTGATCGCCCGCCCCGAACTTCATGGCCTGTATCATGTCGCCTCACAGCCCATCAACAAGTATGATCTGCTTAAATTAATCGCCGACGCCTATGGCAAACGCATTCGGATTATTCCGGACGACTGCTTGAAGATAGATCGCTCCTTAAATGCCGAACGCTTTGAATTGGCTACCGGTTATCAAGCGCCTGCTTGGCCGCAGCTGGTGCGTACCATGCATCAATATCAACAACCCTGGCAGTAAACATGTTTAAAGACAAAGTTTTGATGATTACCGGTGGGACCGGCTCGTTCGGAAACACGGTACTGAAACGTTTTCTTTCTACGGACGTCCGTGAAATTCGGATTTTCAGCCGCGATGAAAAGAAACAGGAAGAAATGCGGATCGAATTGAACGATCCGAAGCTGAAATTCTATATCGGCGACGTCCGGGATTACGCTAGCATTTATCAGGCTATGAAAGGCGTGGATTACGTATTTCACGCCGCCGCATTAAAGCAGGTGCCGTCCTGCGAGTTTTATCCTCAAGAAGCCGTGCGTACCAATGTGTTGGGTTCGGAAAACGTGATGGAGGCCGCTATTGCCCGCAACGTTTCGCGCGTTGTTATGTTGAGTACCGACAAGGCGGTATATCCCATCAATGCGATGGGTATTTCCAAAGCCATGATGGAAAAATTCATGGTTGCCAAGGCCAGAATGCAAGCTCCCGGTGAAACAGTGCTTTGTGCAACGCGATACGGCAACGTGATGGCGTCGCGCGGTTCGGTGATACCGCTATTCGTGTCGCAGATCAAGGAAGATAAGGCTCTCACTGTCACCGATCCCAATATGACACGGTTTTTAATGTCGCTGGAAGATTCGGTCGACCTAGTGTTATACGCTTTTGAACACGGTCAACAAGGGGATATTTTTGTGCAGAAGGCCCCGGCGTCTACGGTAGCGGATTTGGCGCAAGCGTTGATAGAACTATTCGCCAGGAACAACCCGATTCGAGTGATCGGTACCAGACATGGGGAAAAGCTTTACGAATCCTTGATATCACGCGAAGAGATGGCGAAGGCGCTGGATTTAGGCGGCTATTTTCGGATTCCCGCGGATAATCGGGACTTGAATTACGCGCAATTCTTTAGTGAAGGGGAGGAAAAAATTTCCAATTTGGATGATTACACGTCGCACAATACCGAGCGTTTGAATGTCGAGCAGATAAAAGAATTGTTATTGAAGCTGGATTTCATACAGGAAGAGTTGCGTGCTTAAAGTCATGACTATCGTCGGTACGCGTCCCGAGTTAATCAAGATGAGTCGGGTGATAGCGGAGTTTGATCGGCATACCCGGCATATCTTGGTCCATACCGGACAGAATTACGATTACGAACTGAATCAGGTCTTCTTCGACGATCTGGGTATTCGTAAGCCGGATTATTTTTTGGAAGCCGTCGGCGAAACCGTCGCGCAAACCATTGCTCGGGTTATCGAAAAAGCCGACGAAGTATTGGAACGCGAAAAGCCGGATGCGCTGATGCTGTATGGCGATACCAATTCCTGCTTATCCGTGATTTCCGCCAAGCGCAGAAAAATACCGGTTTTTCATATGGAAGCCGGCAATCGGTGTTTCGATCAACGCGTGCCGGAAGAATTAAATCGCAAGGTGCTCGATCATTTGAGCGATATTAATCTGGTGTTGACCGAACATGCCCGACGCTATTTACTTGCCGAAGGAATACGTCCGGAAACGATCATTAAGACCGGATCGCACATGCACGAAGTCCTCGAATACTACATGCCGCAAGTAGAAAAGTCCGAGGTTTTGCAGCGTATGGGTCTGGAGGCAGGTCAATATTTTCTGGTCAGCGTGCATCGTGAAGAGAATGTCGATACCCCCGAGAATTTGCTGGATATGGTCAACACATTTAATGCACTGGCCGAGACCTACGAATTGCCGGTGATCGTCTCAACTCATCCGCGTACCAGAAAGCGGTTGGATGCCTTGCAGCTTGGCGAGCTGAGTCCGCATATTCAATTCCTGAAGCCGTTTGGTTTTTGCGATTACATCAAGTTGCAGTTGGAAGCCTATTGCGTGGTTTCCGATAGCGGAACTATTACCGAAGAAGCCTCCTTGTTAAATCTACCCGCAATCACTATTCGTAATGCGCACGAGCGCCCGGAGGGCATGGACGTTGGAACGCTCATTATGAGCGGTTTGAAAAGTCAACGGGTGCTCGACGCCGTGCGTGTCATCGTCTCCCAGCATGATAAGAAGCAAGCGGTTATGCGGCCGGTCTTGGATTATGAGGCGGGGCCGGTTTCAAAACAGGTGTTACGAGTTGTGTTGAGTTATGTCGATTACATTAATCGTACAGTCTGGTCCAAGCCTGTGTGAAGTTGCTATTCAGGTGAGTGAGTTGCATTCTACCCAGATCGCTTTTTAGCTAACTTGGCGGCATCGGGTTAATGGATATTTTGTTAGAATGCCTGCCAGCTCATTTTTTAGTACAGACATGAAACACATCGAACTTCTCTCTCCCGCCGGCACCATACGCAATATGCGCTACGCTTTTGCGTTCGGTGCCGACGCCGTTTACGCCGGGCAGCCGCGTTATAGCCTCCGCGTACGCAATAACGATTTTATGGCAGACAATTTGGCTAAAGGCATTGCGGAAGCGCATCAGCTAGGCAAAAAATTCTTTTTGGCCGCTAATGTCATTCCGCATAACGCCAAAGTCAAAACCTTCATTAAAGATATTGAGCCGATCATTGCTATGGGGCCGGATGCGTTGATCATGGCCGATCCTGGTCTGATTATGATGACGCGTGAACAATGGCCGGATATGCCGATTCATCTCTCGGTGCAAGCCAATACCGTCAATTACGCCAGCGTCAGATTCTGGAAAAGCATAGGCGTGGAGCGGGTGATTCTGTCACGGGAATTGTCGCTGGACGAAATCGCCGAGATTCGCCAGCAATGCCCGGACATGGAACTGGAAGTATTCGTGCATGGGGCGTTGTGTATTGCCTATTCCGGTCGTTGCTTATTGTCCGGTTACTTCAATCACCGTGATCCGAATCAAGGCACTTGCACTAATTCCTGCCGCTGGAAATACGATACCAAGCCCGCGGTGGAAAATGCGGAAGGCGATTATTTGTTGGCCGATAGCGCGGTCATTTCCATGAATGATTTGAATCAGGGACTGAATACCGCGAGTTGCGGTGGCGCCGATCGGCATCCTTTGGCCGACAATATCTATTTTCTGGAGGAAGAAGGCCGTCCGGGCGAATTGCTGCCGGTGATGGAAGATGAAAACGGCACCTATATCATGAACTCCAAGGATTTGCGCGCGATTGAGCACGTGCAGCGCTTGGTGGAAATCGGTATCGACAGCCTGAAAATTGAAGGTCGCACCAAATCGCATTTTTACGTGGCGCGTACCGCGCAAACCTATCGGCAGGCGATAGACGATGCCTTGGCCGGTCGGCCGTTTCAGCCCGAGTTGCTGGGTGTCCTGGATAATCTGGCGAATCGCGGTTACACCGACGGTTTTTATCAACGCCATCACACCCACGAGCATCAAAACTACTTGTCCGGTTATTCTAAAAGCCATCAACAGCAGTTTTGCGGGGAAATTACCCATTACGATACCGAAACCGGTTGGGCCGACATTAGTGTTAAAAACAAATTTTCGCTGGGGGACAAGCTGGAATTGATTCTGCCGCACGGCAATCGGGATATAACCGTCGAGAATATGGTCGATAAATACGGCCAACCGATGCAGGAAGCATCCGGCGGCGGTTATGAAGTAAAGATTCCGCTACCCGATGTCGATTGCCAATACGGATTGCTGGCGCGATATTACTAGCCCTTGGAGGCTGCTATGCCATTTCTTACCGCCGATCTATGCGATCGGTTTTCCAACCAAGAAAATTTTCAAATCGCCGAACCTTTATTTCGGCATTTCGGCGGTAAAAGTCAGTTCAGCGGGCTGATCACGACATTGAAAGTGTTTGAGGACAACACCTTGGTGCGCACAGCGCTGGAAGAGAAGGTATCCGATCGGGTGCTGGTGATCGATGGTGGCGGGTCGAAACGCTGCGCGTTGTTGGGCGATACCTTAACGGCCTTGGCGGTGGAAAACGGCTGGCAGGGGATAGTGGTATACGGCAGTATCCGCGGCTCGGAAGCGATTAACCGAATGCGGATTGGCGTGATGGCGCTGAATACTCATCCGCTCTGTAGCAGCAAGCACGGCCATGGGCACCGCGACTCGGTGATCACGTTTGCCGGCGTCAATTTTAAAAAAGATCATTATCTCTATGCCGATAGCGACGGAATTATCGTCTCGGAAACAAAATTGGATTAAAATCGCTTCGTCTTAACCAAGTAAAATACTCAAGAATATGCAAATCGTACTCGCTAACCCTCGTGGATTCTGTGCCGGCGTCGACCGGGCTATTGAAATTGTCGATCAAGCGATCGATACCTTCGGCGCGCCTATCTATGTGCGGCACGAAGTGGTGCATAACCGTACGGTAGTTGATGGCTTGAAAGAAAAAGGCGCGATTTTCATCGAAGAACTCAGCGACGTGCCGGTCGGTTCGTATTTGATTTTTAGCGCCCACGGCGTTTCCAAGCAGGTACAAAAGGAAGCCGAAGAGCGCAAATTGACGGTATTCGACGCCACCTGTCCTCTGGTAACCAAAGTGCATATGCAAGTTGCCAAGCACGCCAAACAGGATAGGGAAGTGATCTTGATCGGTCATGCCGGCCATCCGGAAGTGGAAGGCACCATGGGTCAATACGACAAGTGCACCGAACATGGCGATATTTATCTGGTGGAAACACCGGAAGATGTGAAAAATCTGAAGGTCAACAATCCGGACAATCTGGCCTATGTCACGCAAACCACGCTGTCGATGACCGACACCAAAATAATGGTAGATGCCTTACGCGAACAATTTCCGTCGATCAAGGAACAGAAAAAAGACGATATTTGCTACGCCACGCAAAACCGTCAGGATGCAGTGCATGATTTAGCAAAAATTTCTGATTTGATCTTGGTTGTCGGTTCACCGAACAGCTCCAACTCCAACCGTTTGCGGGAGATCGCCGAACAGTTGGGTAAGCCGGCTTTCTTGATCGATACCCACAAGGATCTTAAACAGGAATGGTTGGATGGTATAGATGTGGTCGGTGTTACTGCTGGCGCTTCCGCACCCGAAGTCTTAGTTCAGGAGGTGATCAACCAACTGAAAGAATGGGGTGGTGCAACAACCCAGGTCCGTGAAAATAAAGGCATTGAAGAAAAAGTGGTATTCTCGATTCCGAAAGAATTGAAAAAACATATGGAAGCTTGATCTTTTTTATATCGTTGGAGCCCGTCGATGACTGTCACCGCCCAGGAACTTGTCGCTGCCGCCAAGCAGCAGATTACCGAAATCAGTGTTGAGGCTGCGCAAAACCGTTTGCCCGGCTTGTTGCTGGATGTGCGAGAGCCGGCCGAATATGCTGCAGGACACTTGCCGGGCGCGGTGAACATTCCGCGCGGTCTGTTGGAATTTAAAATCGATAGTCATCCCGATTTTCAAAGTAAGCAGCAAGCCGAGATCTTGGTGTATTGCCAAACCGGCGGCCGCTCGGCGCTGGCGACTCAGGTGTTAAAGCAACTGGGCTATAGCAATGCGGTCAGTATGGCCGGTGGCTTTAAAGCTTGGGCGGAGAGCGGATTTAGCGTTGAGTGAGTTAAACGAAGTCCGCATCGATAAATGGTTGTGGGCGGCACGTTTTTTCAAAACACGCGGTTTGGCTGCGGAAGCAGTTAACGGCGGCAAGGTGCATGTTAACGGTCAGCGCTGCAAGCCGGGTAAGGAAGTCAAAGTAGGCGATTTGATTGTTATCAGTAAGGATCAATACAGTTGGGAAGTTCGGGTTACCGATCTCAATAAGCAACGCCGCCCGGCGCAGGAAGCGGCCTTGCTCTACAGCGAAGATCAGGCCAGCATAGCCAAACGGCTTAAGCAGATCGAGTTGCACAAACAGCAACAGGCCCTGCAACATCCATCCGAACGCGAGCATAAACCCAACAAAAAGCAACGCCGTCAAATCCATCGCTTCAAACAGGACGCGCTCTAGCCGCTATTATTGCGTCGAACAAAAACAATAGCCACACTACTTGCTTCAATTTATCATTCCCGGCTAAATCGCAGGGGATTAGCGTTCGTTTGGCGTCGGATTCGGGATTAAGCGCCGCGTAAGAACTTCAGTCTAAATTTAAACGATATTGCTTCGGACGCAATGCCGCCGGCATGTGAGTCCGGATTGTGTGACACCATAGGATCATTAATGTCGATACGCCGTTTTATTATCATCAATATTGCCTTGCTTGGTAGCGGTATGCTGGCAGGCTGCGCCACGACCCGGCAGATTGCGGTCGATTATCCTAAAACCGAAACATTGCCGATAAAGCCGATACGCGGCCAGACTAACGTCAGCGGCGACGACTATTACGTACAATTGGTTTCCGATTTTGAATTTAAAGGCGATAACGCCTTGAAAGGCGGTTGCAGCGATGTCGGCAGCCAATACGAGAACGGCGATTTGTCCGCAGCGGTAGTGTTTAGTATCCATAACGACACGCTAAAACTTAAGCGCGAAGCCAGCGGTTTTTTGTATCAAGCGACCACCGGTAAATGTAATTTCAAACTGGAAACCAAAAAAGCGTATCTGACGCCATGGTTGCGGCTGGATTCCGGTAAGGATACGCTGATCGACTACAATTTTTTGACTAGCAATAGTCACGAAGCCAACCTTTCGCAGTTAGTCAGCGATGTCAACGCCGCTAGTAGTTTATTCGCCTTGACCGGTGTCGGCACCGGTATGGCGGTGATGGGCAAATTGGCTGGCAATTGGGTGGAGAGCAACCCGCAAGTGGTAGCCAAAACCCCAGCGGCTAACGGCAAATACAGTTCCGAAACGCATTCCCT
>CAZGUM010000067.1:11441-15515 GCA_964529085.1 uncultured Methylomonas sp.
CGTTGTCGGGCGATGGCGGCAATCTTAATCAAAGCCGCTTGGCGGTTTACGAAGTGGTTGAAGGCGGCTTGAAGGCTTGGGTTTCCGAGACTAAATTGCTGGGCGAGTTGCGCGTATACCCGGAAATCTCCTCGTCCTTGTTACTAAAAACTGCCGGCGACGCCACGCCGGATGCGCACGATTTGTCGTTGGACGAATTATGGCGCGCACCGATTCAGACCGCCAACGGCGAACTCAGCCTGCGCCAGTTGATCGAGCAAATCGATCCAGCCGCCAAGCCCAATCTACAACCCGATTGGCAGAACTACCCGGACGTGGAAAGCCAATGCCGGCGGCTGAAGTTAGCGATGAAGGATTTGGGGTTTAATAAATTCGACCGGAATGCGGTGCTCTATTATTTTCTGAGCAAATCGTCCCCGGATTGGAAAAATTTCAATATCTCCGTTCAACGGGCGATGACCGATGAAATCCGCCCCAAGCTGTTGGAGCAATATCGCGCCAAGGATTTCTCAGCTTGCTTGGCAAGCGAGGACTATGCAGTGATGAAGAGTATGCGGCTTCCGGTTAACACCGAGCAGGATTGGGAAGCCCTAACCAACTCCAGACAGAAGAAAGAAGGTGTGATCAGTCCTATTCAATCGACGGCTAGGCAGTTTTTATCGGCTTTGCAAAATCCGAACAAAGATGAGACTGCCCGGCAATTGTATCCGCTGTTGAATACCGAGAAGAGCGGTAACGGCACGGTTTTGTTGCAGAACCATTTGAGTAACTTTGGTTTGGAAGCGCTGTTGCAGTTACCCTCTGTGCCGGATGAAGGCGTTTTGATCAATGCCGGCCAGCTAGCAGGGGTGTTTGGCGGGCTAAATGTCGAGACTTATAGTTGTGCGCGTCCGGCTCAGGAACAGGGCCAGCCTCTGGCCAATATAGGCATCATGCTGTTTATTACCAAGCCCGGCAGTCCTCGCGAAAAGGGCGGTGCCCTGGAGTTTGAGTTAGTGCAAGGCAAAATTGCCCGTTTGGCCTTCCAGCATCCGACTTTCCGCGATTTCGAACAAAATCTGGCCGATTATCCAGATCTCGGCGGTTGCCGGATCGACGCCGAATTGTTGAATAAGCTGCATTAATTGTTGACGGTCGGTGATGAGCATGAGCCGGAGAAAAGGGTTGATTGCGACGGCTGGCGTACTGGCGGTTTTGATTATTTATGCCTTATTAGGATTTTATGCATTACCAAGTTTTGCGCTGAAAAAACTGCCGGCCTTGTTGCAGGAAAACACCGGGCAGCAAGCCCAGTTGAAAGCGGTCCATTTCAACCCGTTTAACTTCACGCTCGACATCGAAGGATTTGCCTTATCGGTGCCGGAAGGTAAAAGTTTATTCGGTTTCGAGCGTCTGGCAGTCGATCTAGATGTTTTGGAATCGGCAAAACTCGGCGGTGTGGTTTTAGACCTCATCGAGTTGGACAATCCGCAGGTAAACATAGAGCGCCGCGCCGATGGCTCATTTAATCTTGCCGATCTTCAAGCTAAACCGTCCGAGCCGGCACCCGAGAAGCCGGACAGCGGCGGCGAGAGCTTGGCGCTATTGATACATCAAATCGTGCTTAAAGACGGCAGGATAGGCTGGCAAGACGCCGGTTCGGGTCAGGTGTTGTCCGAAACCGTATTGCCGGTGAATCTGACATTCAACGAACTCAGTACCCAAGCTGCAACTAGCGCCGTCGGCGATTTGAACTTGGGTCTGGAGTCCGGCGGCACCATCGCATGGCATGGCGATTTGACGCTCGCGCCATTGGCTTCGAAAGGGCATTTGCAGCTGGATGGCGTCGGATTGGTAAAAGTCTGGCAATTGTTTTTGCAACAAATTTTGCCGATACAGATAGCCGATGGTCATCTGGGTTTGCAAGCCGATTACGTGTTGACGGCGACAGATGCAGGCATGGCCGCTATGTTAACGAATGGCGGTATCGAGATAAAACAGCTGGCTATTACCGAGAAAAACCAGGGTAAACCTTTGGTTAACATGCCCGCGTTAGCGGTGGGCGGGATTGTCGTCGACGTCAATAAGCAACAGGTCGGTATCGCTTCGATTTCGAGTAGGGATGCAGTTGTCAAATCCTGGTTGCAAGCCGACGGCGTGGTGAATTATCAAGCCTTGTTCGCCGAAGATACCGCGCCATCTAATACGGCTTCCGCGCCCCAAGCCACATCGGCAGCGGAAGCTAAGCCTTGGGCGATCAAACTTGACGAAGTTGCGCTTAACAATTATGCCATCGACTTTACCGACTTTAGTCAGAAAAAACCGGTAGAGCTGCATTTGAGCGAATTGAACTGCAAATTGCAGAAATTCAATACGCAGGAAAATGGCGGATTGCCGCTGCAATTCACTAGCCGCTTTAATAATACCGGCAGTTTGAACATCGACGGCGAAATGAGTTTAGAGCCCTTTGCGGCGACTTGGGCCGTGGCTGTTGATGATGTCAATCTGAAGGTGTTCCAGCCTTATCTCGACCCGTTCTTGAAGCTGGAACTGGTGGATGGCGATTTTAGCGGCAAGGGTAATTTGCAGCTGGCAGTGGCCGAGCAACTGCAACTTACCTTCCGCGGCGACGCCGGCTTGGAAGGGTTGATTACTCGCGATCAGATCAAAAACAAGGATTTTTTGAAATGGTCTAATCTGGCGCTCACCGGCATAGATATCGATTTGAACAAGCAGGATTTCAAGCTGGGCAAGGTGATGTTCGATCGCCCCTACCTGCGTTTTAATATCAAAAAAGACGGCAAAACCAACATTGACGACCTCTTGGTGGAATCCGCACCGACAAAGCCAGTAGCCAAAACCGCTGCCGTCAAGTCAGACGAACCACGCGTGAGTATCGGTAAAGTGGAACTGAAGGATGGTAAATCGGATTTTGCCGATTATTCCTTGATCCTGCCATTTGTCGCGGAAATGAATAGTCTTAACGGCGAAGTCAGCGGGTTTTCCTCGGATAAGGACGCCGAGGCCAAGCTGCTGCTTAAAGGCAAGGTTTACGACATGGCGACGGTCGGGATTAAAGGCAAATATCAGTTCGATAATGGCAATTCGGACATTACCCTAAATTTCGCCAACATGCCTTTGCCTTTAATCACGCCCTATATGGCGGAATTTGCCGGGTACAAAATCGAAAAAGGCCAAATGACGCTGGATTTACAGTACAAAATCAAGCAAGGGCAACTTACCGTACAGAATAAATTGTTGATCGACCAGTTGACCTTGGGCGAACACGTGGAAAATCCGCATGCCGTATCCTTGCCTTTGCACCTAGCAATTGCTTTGTTGAAAGACGGCGACGGCAAGATCAATCTGGATTTTCCGATTACCGGCAGTTTGGAAGATCCGCAGTTTAGTGTCGGTTCCTTGATTGCCGATGTGTTGGTCAATCTGGTTACCAAGGTTGCGACTTCGCCCTTCCGTGCAATTGCGTCACTATTGGGCGATGACAAGGATTTTAGCGCGGTAGCCTTTGCTCCTGGTGGCGCGGAACTGGCCAGTGAGGAAACTGCCAAGCTGGATCAACTCAATAAGGCTTTGGGTAGTAAACCTGAGTTGACTTTAGAAATCAAAGGTATTGCTTATCAAAGTTTGGACTGGCCGGCAATGCGCTTCGAGGCATTGAAGGATGTATTGAAAAAAATGAAGTCAGGCGAATTGCGAGACAAAGGCGAGAAGGTTCGTCATGAATATTTGGAATTATCCGATGATGACTATAAACGCTTATTAGCCAAATTTTTTGGTGAGGTTTTTCCGCAGGAACTGGAGCGCTCTTTGCTGGGTACGCCACGCATCAAAAGCGATCCGAACGCCGATTTTTATAGTGTGGCGCGGCAGAAACTGGAAAGTGTTTTTCCGCCCGATCCGCAACGCCTTAACGATCTGGCGGTAGCAAGAGCCAATCACATCGCCCAGTATGTTACCGAGCCCGGCGGTATCAGCAGGGATAGAGTTTATATTTTGGCAACTGAGCTTAACCTGGAAGAAACGGCCGACGGAATTAAATCGGTGCTTTCGTTGAACGCGTCGCAGTAAAGGGTG
>CAZGUM010000067.1:15615-19990 GCA_964529085.1 uncultured Methylomonas sp.
GGCAATATCAGCTGCAGCAACGGTCAGCGCGCCCAAGTGGCCCTCGCCTCGAAGAGTATCGGTTTTACGATAGGCAAATCCGAGATCGAAGGTACCGGGGTGTTTTCCGAGGTCAAAAATCTGAATGAAATCTATGGCAGTTTCGTCGCCTTTGAAGGCCATGCCGGAGCCACCAAGTCGGTAGACGGACAGCTATTGACGCGCGGTGAAATTTCGCTGGCCTTATCGGGCAATGGGCGCGGTATCGACATTGGCGTAACTTTAGGCGCTTTAACTATCTCGCCTCGATGAGCCGATTTATCATGGCTGGCTGCTGCCGTTAGGTTTGATATCTTGCTGAACCTTAGGTTTATGGGGGGATCATGCCGTTTGTAGTTCGGGATCGGACCGGAGCGATTACGCAACTGCGTGATAGCGGCGAGGAATGGCTCGACGTCGAAGATGTCGAAGTGGTGGCATTTTTGCAGCGGCTTTCCAGCGATAAGGCCAAGGAAGCCTTATCTGCCACCGATAACGATATGGTCAGGGTAATCGACGATTTGGTGGATTTACTGGTCGCTAATCAAGTAATGATTTTTACCGAGCTTCCCGAGCGAGTGCAAACCAAGTTGCTGACGAGGAAGCAGCTCAGAAAAGACATGAATGCGTTGCAAAATTTGATGGTCGATGACGAAGGATTGTTTTAGTCAATGTTGGCGCTCGCATCTAGTTTGAACAGGCTTGGTTTTGTCGTTTTAGGTCCGTACCCTTTGCCAAATAGGGATATTCTCGCGGCGCATTTTGCCTTTTTGGATTGCCCGTGAAAAACTCTTTTTTTCTGGTCATCCCCGAACAAAAAAATGAACCGCAGTTATTGGCGTCGTTTACCGACGACGCCTTGCGGCAATGGGTCGCCGAACTGCCGACCGCCAATCCGGGATTGGCCGCGCGCTTATTTCACGAATTGCTGGGGGAATTGATTTCGGTGGAAATGCCGGCGGCAAAACGTCTGCATGCCTTGGAATTGCTTAGAAACAGCTTTTATTTAATCGACGATTACCTGCGTTCGCGCTTGATCAAGTTCGGTTTTCCGAAAGGCGAGGTCGAGAAAAAGATATTCGGTTTAGCCTGCGCAATCGAAAGACAATTTACCATCGGCTATTGGAGTGTGGTGAAGGAGTTAACGCGCCGCGACGTCGGTTGGCTGCAGGGTAAGTCCACGGCCTTGGCGATACAGCGCACCATTCGGGGCTTGAGTCGAATCGTCATCAGTCATTACATGATGAGTTATCCGGTGCCGGACTGGATTTGGATCGATTTGCATTCACTGTACAAGCTTGCCGTGAAATTGGACAAGGCCGGTTCCAAGGTGGCCGATCAGGGCGGAATCTTCAGTAAGCTGTCTTCGGTTGAAGACAGTTACAAGCAGATATTGCTGCTGAGTTTGGCCTACCCCTCAGGCTTGATGCAAAAAGAGTTTCAATTGGTTTATGAGTTTTTGGAGAAAATCAGCGATTTTTTGCAAATCGAAACCAAACCGGTTGCGGAGCAAGCCGTGCAATGCGCGATTTTAATGGACGAAGACTTGCCTCCGGCATTTTTACTGAATGCCGCGCCAAATGACCGCCGATCCGATTCGGCAATGCTTTATCTCAACCTCACTAAATTGGGTAAAGTCATTAAGCAGGCCGACAAACTTTGCAGCAAGGACGAGGCGCGTTTTAGCTCCCTTGAGGTTGACAAGAATAATCATCAAAAACTCTCCGCCGAGCTGTTCGATTATTTAATGCAGCGCTGGCAAGGTAAGGAGCCGCAAGGCACCGTGTATTTTGCCGACCGTTTGGACAGATATGTGGCTATTGGTTTGGAAACGACCTATGATCTACTGGAAACCGGTAGACCCGGCCTGGAGTCAGGGCTGGAAATACGTGCGGAGACGGACTCGGAGCGAGCCTTATCGTGCAATTTCGACAAGGAAGGCGTTCTGTCTATCGGCAGTCTGGTGAGTTTTCGCAAAATCGACGCGATGCCGCAACAACGCTCCCTTGGTGTGGTCTGTAAAATTTTACTGCCGAAACAGGATTCCAAGCTGATATACGAGGTGATGGTAATTGCCGCTCAAGCCTTCCCGGTGGCTTATCAGGCCCTCGATGCGGAAGCCGACGCCGAGCGGAAAAAAGCCTTGATTTACGGCACTAGAGATCAAGAAGGCGAAAAAAGCTTTATCATCATGGACTCTTTTCGCTTGAAAGATGGCGATATCTTGAGAATGTTTATGGGGCACGAGAATTTTCCCATCATTTTGAACGGCCGTCGCAATATAGGTCTGGGCTATTGGCAGTTCGAATGCCGAAGGATTCTGGACGACGTGATTCCGGCTCAGAGTAAGAAAAAAGGCTATGATTTTATATAACAAACACGATTGCCGGCCGTTTCCGAGGTGGATATGGCGGCAGAACCCAGCAAACAGATTCAATGACATCAAATTCCGATCAGACTTCTGATTTTTCCGCACTCGTCGATCCCCACGCCCAGCGTGAGGCCGAGAAATACGAGAACCCCATCCCCAGCCGCGAGCTGATCCTCCAGCTTATTCAACAAGCCGGCAAGCCGTTAAGGCGCCAACAGATTGCCCAACAATTTTCCCTGGAAACGCCCGATGCATTGGAGGCCTTGCGCCGCAGACTGCGAGCCATGGAACGCGACGGTCAACTCAGCTTCAACAGTCGGCAAAAATATTGCCTGGACTCGGGTGAAAATACCATTGCCGGGCGAGTGCTGGGGCATCCGGAAGGTTTCGGGTTTTTGAAGCCTGACGATGGTAGCGAAGATTTGTTCTTGTCGCCGCGGGAAATGAAACCGCTGATGCCCAATGATCGAGTGATTGCTCGTGTGGCCGGTATCGATAGGCGCGGTCGCCGCGAGGCGGCCGTAATCGAGATTAGCGAACGCAATACGCATCATGTGGTTGGCCGGTTTTTTACCGAAGGCCGGGTGGCTTATGTGGTGCCGGATAACAAGAAAATCGCCCACGAAGTATTGATCGCCAAGGAAGACGTCGGCCATGCCAAAAAAGGCCAGATCGTGGTGGCTGAGATTATTCAGCAACCTAGTCAGCATTGTCAGCCTTTGGGCCGGATCACCGAAGTACTGGGCGCGCACATGGCGCCGGGTATGGAAATCGAAATGGCGATTCGCTCGCACGATTTACCCAATCAGTGGCCGGATCAGTTGCTGGAAGAAATCAAGGCACTTACTCCGCAAGTGCCCGAGTCTGCCAAGCAGGGTAGGGAAGATATTCGTAAACTGCCTTTGGTAACCATAGACGGTGAAGACGCTCGCGATTTTGACGACGCCGTTTACGCGCAGAAAACCCCAAAAGGCTGGAAACTGCTAGTGGCGATTGCCGACGTCTCACACTATGTGAAAGTCGATACTGCTTTGGATGCCGAAGCGAAAAATCGCAGTACTTCAGTGTATTTTCCGGAAAAAGTGATACCGATGCTACCGGAAATACTCTCCAACGGCTTGTGTTCCTTGAACCCGGACGTGGATCGCTTATGCATGGTCTGCGAGTTGCTGATCAACGAAGAAGGGAATGTCCTGCGTTCGCGGTTTTTTGAAGCCGTGATGCGCTCTCATGCGCGTTTGACGTATACCGACGTAGCAAGAATGCTGGTGGATGGCGATCAGAAACTGGCGAAAAAACACGCCGCTTTGTTGCCGCATCTGCAGACCTTATATGGCTTGTACAAAGTCATGCGCAATCAGCGCGAACTGCGCGGGGCGATGGATTTCGACACTCAGGAAACCAAGATCGTTTTCGGGCCGGAACGTAAAATCGCTGAGATCGTACCTTTGCAACGCAACGATGCTCATAAGTTGATCGAAGAATTTATGATTACTGCCAACACGGCTGCGGCGCGGTTTTTGAACAAGAAAAAAATGCCGCGCCTACTGCGGATTCATGATGGCCCCGGTCCGGATAAGCTACTGGCGCTGAAAACCTTTCTCGGCGAACTGGGCTTATTTCTAGGCGGTAAGGCTCAGCCTACGCCATTGGATTACATGCATCTGCTGGAGTCGGTAAAGGACAGGCCCGATGCGCATTTGATTCAGACCATTTTGCTGCGCTCCATGTCGCAAGCCGTCTACAGCCCGGAAACCAAAGGTCACTTCGGTTTGGCGCTGGATGCCTATGCACATTTTACCTCGCCGATCCGCCGCTATCCTGATTTGCTGGTGCATAGGGCCATTCGCCATTGTCTGGCCGGCAAATCGGCGGATAGTTTTCATTACACGCATCCCGATATGGTGTTGTTGGGCGAACATTGTTCCGCTAACGAGCGCCGCGCCGACGACGCCACCCGCGATGTGGTGAGCTGGCTGAAATGCG
>CAZGUM010000068.1:0-19284 GCA_964529085.1 uncultured Methylomonas sp.
ATAAAACCGTTTACGCCGTTGCCGGCAGTCACACCCAGACTATTTTGAAGCTGGCATTGGAAAACAAGATCCCCATTAATTTCGAATGCGAAGACGGCGAATGCGGCACTTGCGTGGTCCGCGTCACCAGCATCGACAAAAAAATGGAGCGCATGGGTGGCACGATGACCGAGAAGGAAAAAGCCCTGCTGAAACAAATCGGTAAAGTCACTACCGAACAGTTGGAGCAGATGATCGTCGACGACCTGCCGCCTGAATGGCGTTTGGCTTGTCAAATGATCGTTAGGGATGAAGATATTCGCGTCGAATATTAATTCCTTCGTCATCGTTAAAAAGGCCGGAGAATCGAGTATGAGTTGCACACTTAGCATGGCACCGAACGATAGGGTAGAGTCCTCGGTTATTAAGTCGCGGCAACACATTTATCAGGATCTGATGGCCTGTGCCGGCCAGTCGCCCAACAGCGTCTGGTTGGCACAAATCATCGCCAGTTGGAGCGTCGGCGATGGCGTGCTTCCCGATAGACTGGGTTTGAACCCAACACAATTTGAACAGCTTATCGACAGTTACTTTCCGGGCTATCCCTTGGCGTCTCAAGCCTTTTCCGGTAGCAGTTTGGATTACAGTCGGATGTTGGAAAAACGGGATTTGGAAATCCTGCTCGCGCAATTCGCCGCGAATCCCTGTACGGAAACCGATTGGCTGATCGCGATGATCGTGGCGGCCTGCCTGGGTAGCGACCATCTTTGGCAGGATTTAGGCTTATGGTCGCGTAGCGATTTATCGGCCATGCTGGGCTACAACTTTCCGCAATTGCTGATCCGCAATAGTAAGGATATGAAATGGAAAAAGTTTTTATACAAGCAGCTTTGCGAAGCGGAAGGCTTGTATGTCTGCCGGGCGCCGTCCTGCGAGGTTTGTAAGGATTATTCGCAGTGTTTCGGCGCGGAGGAATGAGCCGAGAGTGGTCTTAACCGCGTCTAAGGCGTGGCTAATGCAAGGGTGACGTGCCCGAAACCGACTGCTAGAGCCGATTTCGGGGGAAGCAAGGCCTAGAACTTATAGCCTACTTGTGCAAAGAATGTGCGCTGCGGTAATGGATGGTTAAAGAACGCTTGGTAGTCGTTGATGTTGTCTATCCCTGCGGAAATATGGCCGGCTTTATTGAATCGATAGGTGGCTTTCAAATCGACATAGACCGATTCCGTAAAGGCTGCGTAATACGGCAGTTGTAGATCTTTGTTATCCAACTGGGAAAACATTCTGCCTTGGTAGCGGGTGCCCACCGAAAAATCCCAGTCCGTGCCGTAGTGATAGGTTGTCAGCAGATTGGCTCGATAATCGGGTAGCAGCGGGAAACTTTTGCCGACGTAGTTACGGTCGTTATCGTTCTTCAGGATTTTCGAGTTCAGGATGGTAGTGTCCAGTTTAACGTCGAAATTCGAGCCGAATATGCGATCCTGATTAATGGTCAAATCGATGCCGTTGACTTCGACTTCGCCAATCGAGGACAGTGTGCTGCTGAAGTTGCTGGCTGTCAGGTTGCCGAATCGCGCGGGATCCTGAGCGATCAAAACCGAGTTTGAAATATACGAGCTATATATGGCATTGCGGATATTTTCATGAAACAAATTCAACCGGATATATCCGTTGTTGAAGTCATATTCGCCCAATAAGTTGTGGTGGGTGCCGTCTTCCGGTTTGAGTAAGGAATTTGCCAGGCTGACGCTGCCTCTCAAACTGTTTGAGTTGTCGAATAATTCGCCAACCAATGGGAAGCGATAAGCCTTGCCGACGGAGTAACGGAATTTCCAGCGGCCCGGTTCATAACCCAACGAGAATTTCGGCGAGAATGTCGAGGCTTGCCGATCTTGCGGCGAATAATTGTTGGCACCGGACACATAAATACCGTCCGATACGTTCCAGCGTTCCAGACGGGTGCCGACCGTGGCGTCCCAATCGGACAGAAAGCGCCAGGATAACTGTCCGAATAGGCCATAGGTGTCGGTCGCGCCGCCGCTACGCAGAGAAAGGCTGTCTCTCTTGGTATTTGTGTAGTTCGTTGAGCTGTACTGGCTGGTGAACATTTTCGAATGTTGATATTCGTAGCCGGTGGCGAACGATAAATCCTTGCGGCCGAAAAACGCTTGATTGTCGAATTTCGTGGAAATATTGATCCAGCCCATGCTGTCGATATCGGTAATTTGCCCGGCATTTCTGTTGTTCGGGTCGCTGGGGTTTAAGGTCGAGGAAATGGATTGGTCATGTAGGACGTCGAAGAAGCTGACATGGCTGTCGGTATTCCAGTCGCCGAACAGATGGCCTTTTAAACCGCCGCCCAACGTTAGGGTTTGTCTGTTTTGAGTGCTATAGCCGAAGTTGCTGGCGGTTGGAGCGACTCGCAAGCCATTGTAGTTGTAAAGTGTAGTGCCGGCGGCATTCCCGTATATCGGGGTGCCGGCAGCATTATGCAGATAGGTTTGGCCAACGCTGGTCACGTCCAAATTTTCGAACGCCGCCGTAAATAACGCGTCCAGTTGCGGGTTAATCGAATAGCCGCCTTTCCATTTGTATAGGTCGTCTACCGAGTGCATGACACCGCTGTCGCCGTAGGAAATGCGCGGTTGACCGGCGTAACCGCCTTGGTTGGCTTGAGAGCCAATGGCTTTGGGATTGCGTTCCAGGTAGGCGCCGCTTACCGAGCCGGCGCCCGCGGTATAAGCTTGTAGTGCGCCACCGTTTGCGCCGGCGGTATTTGAGTAGTTATAGGTTGTCATCGGCTGTCCTTCATTCTCCAGATGGTTGTAGGAGAAGTAGGTGCTGAAATCGCCGAATTTATCGCCGTATGAGCCGAAGGTTTTAAAACCTTGCAGATTTTTACTGGTGCCTTCGAATTGATAAGGCTGCAACATATAGGTTGCTTCGGTATAGATCTCTCTTTTTTGCGGCAACAGGGTATTGAAGTTGATCACGCCGCCCATCGCATTGCCACTGTATTCGGCGGAGAAGGGGCCGGATAATACGTCCACCGATTTGATTTCGCCGGGACCGATCAAACCCCAGCGCGGCGAACCGTTAAAAGTGTACTGCAAGGAATTCCAGATTGGCATGCCGTCCATAAAAACCATAACCCGGCCGCCCTGATAAGGATTCGAACCGCGCATGCCGACCGGCGCATTGGGGTCACCGATATAGCGTTGCCGTACAAACACGCCGGATTCATATTTAATTGAGTCGGAAGTCGTCACTGCATTGGTTTCTTCAATTTCCTTTTTTGTGACTTTGGTCTTCGGCGTGGCGAAATCGGTTTTGGAAGGCGTTTCCGGTCTGCCGTCTTCCGAAGTTTCGCTAACGACTACATCGGCTAAAGTGGCGGCTTCCGGTTTGTCGGCCGCCTGGATAATCAGCGGTATGCTCATCATTCCCGGCAGCATGAGCAGCATGAATAGTATGGTGGTGATTTTTGTTTTTTTACGCATGTTTAACACATCTCAATAGGGCAATAAAAAATGCAGTCGGCCAAGAGTTTTCAGGCAAGAAGGTATCCCAATAGTCCCGCAAGATTAGAGCCAAAATTGAAGGGCATTGATTTAATTGAGAAAAGATGGAAACAGATGGCCAATTTTAAAAAAACATTGTTATTTAACGCATATTTTTTATGCGTTTATGCGATATGGCTGATGTTTTTCATCTTATGAATAGGGTTTTGCTTGGCGTATTGATGCCGGAATTGCCTGATAGATCACATAAAATTCAATAGCTTAAATTTTAGTGTGAGTTATTGGCTAATTCAGCAAGGCGAATTTCCTAATAGCTGGCGTGATTTTTTGGCAACGAGACTCTGGTGGATTCGTGTAATTAAACTGCGTTAAATGACACAAATCGATGCCTGGCTTGTGCGTTAAGGCCGGCACCATGGCGCTTTGCCTTTCAAGACGGTGCAAATCTGTCCGGGCGCGAGGTAAGCAATTGTCAGGAATTTGTCACATCCTTGCTCTATACTCGATTAATTGCGCGCGGAGGTTGTTTAGCAAGGATACAGAAATGAGCTTTTATAAGTGGATAATTACCGGATTTATACTCGCGACTATCAGTTGCAATGCGGGTGCTATCGATAAAAGTCAGTTAAGGGCGCGTTATGAGAATCTGAAACAGCGCTATCAGGCGTTACGACTGAAAGGCGTTGATTTGCGTGCTACCGACGCCTTGGTCGTCGCGATAGAAAACGCCAAGCATCAAAAAAACCTGGGAAATATCGAGGTTTTATTGGGTGATTTCGAAAAATTGCTGGTGCCTCTAGAGCAAACGGCTGAAAGCGGCGAGACACTGGCACCGGCAAAGGCATTGCCGGTTAAACCGGTCATTGTGGTTGCCGCGGATCAAGTCCGGTCCGAATACGATTTGGTGAAAGCCTTGTTCAACAAAGCGGAGTTCAAACAGCTGTTGCAACTCAAAGCCAATCCGCAGGGCATTGACGCTGTCGGCGCCGCCGGCCGTAATATTCCGGCGTTTTCAGACGTGGCGGCGCAACGGGATGCCGGTTGGATGTTATTGTTGGGGCTGTGCGAAGAGCGACCGGAGTTAGTTGATAAAGCCATTCTTGCGCTTGAATACGCTTTTGCCAGACAGGACCCGCAAGGTTTTTTTCAAAACGGACTGGGAGTTGCCGCGCGGAAGGCAATTAATGCGGATACTTTTTTTCTGCAAGCCTATGCCCAAGTTTATGGCTTGCTGAAGTCCAGCCGCTTTGCCCCGCAGTATCTGGGTCGTCTCGATACCTTGCAACCCAAGCTGCGTATGGCAATGAACTGGTTACGGCAGAACGCCGACGAGATGAGCCGGCAGGATAAGCTGACCGCCAATCGTTTGGCTTTCGACGCGTTGGCCTTCCTGCTGAACGGGAATTTGCTTAACGATCAAGCGCTTATCGATATCGGGAAACGCTTTGTAATGGATACGTTGGCCATGCAAACGGACGCCGGGGTATTTCTGGAAAAAGGCGGTTACGACAGCAGTTATCAGGCGGTTTCGCTGTTAAATTTACAAATTGCCTGGTTGGTTTTAGACGATCCGCAATTGCGTCAGGGAACTTTTCTGGCTATGGTACGAGGTATGGAGTGGTTAAAATCGCGCATTTTGCCGAGTGGCGAGGTGTCGGCAATAGGTAATAGCCGCACCGGGCAAGGGCAGGAGACCTTTTTTGGTAAGACCAAGGAAGTCAATTATGGAGAAGTGGCGTTTGCATTATTCGCTTGGTCGGTTATCGCCAACGATAAGGACGCAGAATCACTAGCTAAAAACGTTATCGGGTTTGCGCTGCAACACAGTTCGACCTAAAGACATGCTTTTATGGAGCGACGGTTCACTAGCTGAGTGACGGAGAGTTTAGATGGAAAATATATTGCATTTTGCATTATTGGGTTGCGGTCGAATCGCGACCCGTCATGCTGAAGTTTTATCGGGTGCCGTGGAAGGCGCCAAATTGGTAGCGGTCTGCGATGTTGATGCGGAGCGGGCGGAAAGTTTCGGCATTAAATATAAAGTGCCTTACTTTACCGACGTTCACGACATGATGGCGGCAATGGGTGAAAAAATCGACGTCATCAACGTGTTGACGCCCACCGGTTGCCACGCCCAGCACGTGCTGGATGTGGTGCAGTACAAAAAGCACGTGGTGGTCGAGAAGCCGATGGCGCTGACCCTGGACGATGCCGAAGCCATGATAGAAGCTTGCGATTTGGCGCAAGTGAAACTATTCGTGGTCAAACAAAACCGCTACAACGTGCCGGTACAGAAGCTGCACGAAGCCACCAAAGCCGGCCGCTTCGGCAAAATCGCCATGGCCACCGCTCGAGTGCGCTGGATGCGGGATCAGGCCTATTACGATCAGGATGCCTGGCGCGGCACTTGGCTGTGGGACGGCGGCGTGTTTTCCAATCAAGCCAGTCATCATGTCGATTTGTTGACTTGGCTGTGCGGCGATGTGGATTCAGTGTTTGCCTATACCGCGCGCAGTCTGGTCGACATCGAAGTCGAAGATACCGGGGTGGCGGTCTTGCGCTTTCGCAACGGCGCCCTGGGGGTAATAGAAGCCACGACTGCGGCTCGTCCCAAGGATCTGGAAGCCTCGATCAATATTCTCGGCGAACGCGGCACGGTCGAAATTGGCGGCTTTGCCGTTAACCAGATGAAAACCTGGATGTTCGATACGCCTACCGCCGACGATGAGCGTGTTCTCAGCGATTTCAACCAAAACCCGCCCAATGTGTATGGCTTTGGCCATCTGGAATATTTGCGCAATGTGGTGCACGTGATCAACCATGGCGGCGGTGCGATGGTAGACGGCCTGGAGGGATTGAAATCTTTGCGCTTGATCAGCGCAATCTACGAATCGGCAGCAACCAGTCAGGAAGTGTGGTTGCGCTTTCAACCCACTCATAGCCGATTGGGCCGCAGCCAGTCGCGGCGGCGGGGCGATGTGATCGACGATCCGCGATTGCCGCCACAAATTAAATAAAAATGCCGTTTTAAACGCATTTATCACGTATTTAGGTAATTTGCTAATGAACATACCGGAAAATTTCAAGGATTCCGCCGGCATCGCTGCGACCGCGATTGTCCATCCCAACGTCAAACTCGGTAAAAATGTCGTCATAGACGATTTTTGCGTGATCGGCTATCCGCCCAAGGGTTTTCAATCGGGCGAGCTGGAAACAGTGATAGGCGATAACACTCATGTGCGTACTCACGCCATTATTTACGCGGGCGCTAGCATCGGTAACAACTGTCATATCAGCCATAGCGTATTCATCCGCGAGCATACCCATATCGGCGATAACTGTTCCGTCGGGGTAAACTCGGTTATCGAGCATCATTGTACGCTGGGCAATAATATCCGCATCCAGGCCCAAGCCGCCTTGTGCGAGTACACCATATTGGAAGACGATGCCTGGATTGGGCCGAAGGTGATTACTACCAATGTTGCGCATCCGACTTGCGAAAAAGCCAAAGACTGCTTGAACGGTCCGACCATTCGCCGGGGTGCAATCCTGGGAGCCAACGTCACCGTCAATCCCAATCTGGAAGTGGGCGAGCGGGCGCTGATAGGTGCCGGTAGCGTGTTGACCAAGGCCGTGGAAAACGGGGCGATCATGTTTGGCGTGCCCGCCAAACGCATCGGCGACGTGGAAGCGATCAACTGTCCTTACGAATTGGTCGCGGAAAGTCCGTATAAACAGACGGTCTCGGGTGACTTGAATAAACCCGCTCAACCCGGACTGCGGGTTCCCTTCAACGATCTGGCAGCCCAATATCAACGCTATAAGCAGGAATTCAGGATCGCGATGGACCGGGTGATTTTGAATAACCGGTTTATCAGCGGTCAGGAGGTTAAAGAATTCGAACAAGCTTTTGCCGAGTTTTGCGAAACCCAATTTGCTATCGGCGTCGGCAGCGGCACCGACGCGTTGGAACTGGCGCTGATGGCCTTGGGCGTCGGGCAGGGCGACGAAGTCATTACTGTCGCGCATACCTTTATCGCTACTGCGGAAGCGATAGCGGCGGTGGGGGCCACGCCGGTATTTGTCGATATCGATCCCTTAACCTACAACATCGATGTCAACGGCATAGCCGCCAAAATCACTGCCAACACTAAAGCCATCGTGCCGGTGCATTTGTACGGCCACCCGGCACCGATGCCGGCCATCATGGCGATTGCCCGTGAGCATGGTTTGAAAGTCGTGGAAGATGTCGCCCAAGCGCATGGGGCGAAGATCGACGGTTTGACGGTCGGCGGTATCGGCGATCTGGGTTGCTTCTCGTTTTATCCGGGCAAGAACCTGGGCGCATACGGCGACGCCGGTGCGGTCACCACCAACAATCCTGAGTTGGCAAAGCAGGTGGCTTTACTGCGCGATCACGGCCGTTCCAGTAAATATCTGCACGAAACCTTGGGCATGAATAGCCGCTTGGATACGCTGCAAGCCGCGATTCTGTCGGTAAAATTGAAACATTTGCATAAATGGAATAAAGGCCGGCAAGCGGCGGCGGCCTATTACCATGAAAAATTGCAACATTTGCCGCTGACTTTGCCGGAGGTCAACGCCGATTGCAGCCATGTTTACCATTTGTACGTGATTCGCTGCGAAAACCGTGACGGCTTGGCGGCGCATTTAAGGGCCAACGGCATCGAGTGCGGCGTGCACTATCCGACACCGCTGCATTTGCAGCCGGCCTTAAGCTTTTTGGGTTATCGAGAACGGGATTTGCCCGAGACGGAACGAGCGGCGGCCAGTATTTTGTCTTTGCCGATTTTCCCGGAAATAAGTCATGCGCAGATCGATTACGTTGCCGATACCATCCAGCGCTTTTATCAGGGCTAGGCATTGAATCAACAAGTGCAATTATCCATCGTCACCTCGGGGTATAACGAGGTCGGCAATGTTCGGCCTTTTTTGGATAGTGCCCGCGAAGCGATTCGCAAATTGGGGGTGGCTGCCGAGATCGTGTTTTTCGACGACGGCAGCAACGATGGCACGGGCGATGCCGTCGAAGCCTATGCCGCGCTGCATCCTGACGCGTCAATAACCTTAATTCGGCGGCCCTACAAAATGGGCATCACCGCCGCGATTGCCGACAGCTACGCATCTACCCGAGGTCAATATGTTTGCCTGGTACCCGCCGATCTGGAATCCCTACCGGAAGACGATGTGCCGGCGCTATACGCAGCGTTGGACGAGGCTACCGATGTGGTGGTCGGCTGGCGTAAGGATAGGGGCGACGGTAAATTACTGGCGTCGAAAATATACAATTTTGTCAACTGGGGGTTATTCGGCGTGCGGCTGCACGATATGAACTGGATCAAGCTGATTCGCCGCGACAAATTGCAAGGTCTGCAATTGCGTTCCGATTGGCACCGTTTCCTGATTCCGATCCTGGCCAAACGCGGTTGCCGCTTCAAGGAAGTCGTGACCCAATGGCATCAACGCCGCTACGGACGTTCCAATTTCGGTTGGCGGCGTTTTTCGGTGTCGATTGCCGACGCTATCACCGTGAAGTTAATGCTGGATTATGCGCAACGGCCATTGCTGGCTTTCGGATCGGCCGCGGTATGGCTGCTGCTGGCGGCTGCGGTGTTGGCAGGCGCCGGTTTGGTGAAAGGTTTTAGTTTGCCGGTATGCTTAGGCCTGGCCGGTTTGCTGACGACATCGGCGCTGCTAGTGGGCATCGGCGCGGCGGTGGAGTTTTTGCTGATCAGTAGGGAACGTTAAACGATGAAGATAGGCATGATGACATCGGTGTACGCGCTGGCGGAGGACGATAGAAACGGCTCGTTCCTGGTGGAGTGTAATCGCTACCTAAAAGAACGCGGCTATCGGGTTCATGTATTCGCGCCGAGTTATCAGGGCCGGGAAAATCATACAGTACAGGGTATCCCGGTTTATCGGTTTCGCTATTTTCTGAAGCGCTTCGAGAATTTAACGCACTTTCAAGGTGCGCCGAATCGGATTCGCAACCCTTTTTATCTGTTTGTTGCGGCGTTTTACATCTTGTCCGGCCTAGTGCAATCGATCCGGTTTTGTCGGAAGGAGCAGTTCGATCTGGTACACGTGCATTGGCCGTTTCCGCATGGCATCTGGGCTTATTTTGCCGCCAATTTGCGCGGCACACCGGTGGTGTTAACCTTTCACGGCGCGGAACTGCTACTGTCAAAAAAGTTTCCGTTTGTAAAATATTTCATCCGCCATGCGGCCCGCCACGCCCAGGGCCTGATTTGCAACTCAAATTACACAGCTGGGCAGCTGGCCGGTTTGGCCGGCATCCCGGTAAATTCGATTCATGTGATTCCGTTCGGCGCCACCGTCAGCATCCGTCCCTGCGAGAAAAAGGCCGATAAGCCGGTCAAGGATATTCTGTACGTCGGCCGCTTGATCGAACGCAAGGGCGTGACTTATCTGCTGGATGCCTTACCCAAAATTGCCGAACGGGCGGACGTGCATTTGCATATCGTCGGCGACGGCGACAGGGCCGACGAGTTGAAGCAGCAAGTCCAGCAAATGGGCCTAAGCCAACAAGTGAGTTTTCACGGCGTGGTGTCCAACGAACAACTGGAACAGTTGTATCGCGACGCCGATGTGTTTGTATTGCCGTCGATAGTCGACGGCCGAGGCGACACCGAAGGATTGGGGATTGTGTTAGTCGAGGCACTGGCATTTCGTACGCCGGTTGTGGCCTGCGATGTCGGCGGTATTTCCGATGTAATACGCAATGGCGAGACCGGCATACTGGTGCCAGAGAAAGATGCTGAAGCTTTGGCCGCCGCCGTATTACAATTGCTAGACAATCCCGAGTTGGCTTTGCGGCTGGTGAATGCCGGCATGGCCCATGCTCAATCCTATTTCGACTGGAATCGGATCATCGATTCCCTGTCACAGGTTTATCGGTCAGCTATCAGTGAAAAATATTAAAAATTTATTCAATAACGGCCGTTTATCGGAATGGTTGTTATTTTATGCGGGCATTCTGGTTTTATTTGTGTATTTGATTTATGCGGCGATTTTGCCGGCCTATTGGTCGCCCAATTCCCGTTTATGGTCGTCTCCGGTCGGTTATCCGGCGATATTGCGAAAATTGCATACCGCTATTCCGGTCGAAGTAGCCTCGCCCAAGCTACAAACCATGTCCAGGGTGATCTCCGCCGCCGGCGCGATTAATTTTCTGCACGAGATACCCATCAACATCGAAGTCGCCAGCATTGTGACCCAGGTATTCGTGGAAAGCGGTTCCAAAATCAAGGTCGGCGACGTCTTGGCGCGTTTGGATAACGGCGGCAATCCCACCCGTATCGCACGGCTGGATGTCGAAGATAAACGCAGTGCCTATGAAAAAGCTAAAAAAGATTTTCTACGCGAGAAAGAGGCCTTCAAAAGCGGTTTGATCGCCCAGACCGAATTTGCGCAATTCGAAGCCGATATGAATCAGGCGCGTATCGAGTTGGAAAAGGCTCAGGAAAGCCTGAGCGGATCGTTCGAGTCGCGCAGCAAAAGTATTTTTGGCAAATCGGTAAACGGCCATGGCAATGCCAAAACCGAAATCGTCTCGCCGATCAACGGCAGCGTGATTGCAGTTGATGCTTATGCCGGAGAAAATATCGTCGAGCCGCGCGATAGCGTTATGGTGTTGGGCGACACGCTGATGTTCAAGGCCGCCGTCGATCAGCGTTATTTTGCCTCGGTGCAAGTGGGAAACGAAGCGACGGTATACCTGCATGCTTACCCGGATATCGCGGTAAAAGCCAAGGTAGCGAAAATCGATAATATTGTGGCGGTCAATCAAGACGCTGCCGGCACTGTGCCTTACACCTTTAATGTTTGGCTGGAATTAAGCGCGGATCACGCTCAAGCGATTCAATTCGTAAAAGGCATGAACGGCTATTGCCGGTTCGAATATCCGTTCCAGGCTCTGGCTATTCCGGAGAAAGCGCTGATTAAGTATTCCGGACAACGCGGCTTGGTGATGGCCGTTAGCCAGGACGATACCCTGGAAATGCGCCAAGTCAGTTACAGCGCCAGTATCGACGGCATGGTGGCGATTAGCGCCGGACTGAGCGCCGCCGATAGGGTAGTATTGAGCGGACAAACCGGGCTGTTGCCTGGCGACAAAATTTCAGCGAAAACACCATGAAACTGCGTTCTTTATTGTTATTAGGCGGGCTGGCGATAGCTTACTCGCACCGGTTATTTGCCGATCAGGACGCTGCCGGTACCGAATCGGCGGCGGCTAATCTGCAACCGGCCTATTGCGAAAGTGTCTCGCAGGGCCCGGTTAGATCCTTGAATTTACACAGCGCGCTGAAGTTGGCGCTGTGCAAAAATCCGGCGATCGTCAAGGCCCGTAGCGATATACAAGCGGCCAGGCTGGCCTATGATGCGGAAGATGCCAAATACGCGTCGGAGCTGGAGTTTACCGTCAACGAAAACTATCAAACCGGGGACACCAGTAAAATCCAAAATTTGTTTGCCACCAGCACCGATCCGGTCGAGATTCGCGGGACTTCGGAACGTTTATATATGAGCCTGCGTTGGACTGCACCGTGGTGGTACAAATCCGAATTCAAATACGAGGCGGCCAAGAGCCAGTTGGGTATTCACCTGGCGCAAGTGCGTTACGCCAGAACCGAACAGGATACGATATTCTCTGTATACAAAGCTTTTCTCGCGGCAGTTGTGCAGGATCGGAAATTGCGCATAGAAAATCAAAAGCTGCAAGCCATCAACGAGCAAAGCCTGGTCCAGCAAAAAAACTTTAATTTGGGGCGATCCTCGGAATTGGGCGTCGTGATTGAGGAAGGCAATTTGCTGAATCAACAGTTGACCACCGGCGATACTCAGGAACTGCTGGAAACCAAAAAATCGGAATTGCTGGCCTTGCTGGGCATCAAGGACGATCCGGCTATCGTCGTCGAAGACCATCCGCTGCAAGCCCGTACCGTCGATTTACAAGCCTTCGGTATCGATAAGGCTTTGCAATACCAATCCCAGGAAACCCATATCCAGATTGCACAGCAAGCCATCGAAATCGACAAGCACGACGATGTCTGGAAGCCCAATATTTCTACTTGGGCCGGTTACAGTCCTTACATCAAATCGGTTGGTACCTCGCAGGGTCGGGAAATCAACGATTGGGTTTCGGTGGGTGTGGAAGTGCAGGTGGAACTGCCCAATTTTTCCGCCAGCGATGCAGCGGTTAAAGTCGCGAATCACGATAAGATGGTGTTGAGTGAGCAATTGCAGAATATTGCCGAGGATACCCGTAGTCAGTCGCGGCAATTGCAACAGAAATTAAACAAGTTGATAGGACAAATGGACTTACTCGATAAATTGCAAAAGGTCCAGGAGCGCCGGGTGGAAGCCGGCCGGAAAAGTGTCGAACTGGGCAGTATGAATCAACTGGAGTTTCAGGTGCTGCAAAGCAATCTGGACGCCACGGCGATGCAACGTTACGACAAGCTATTCGATTATCTAGTGGCCGAAGCCGAGCTGAAACATTTATACGGCATGGAAATAGTCGAAAATATCCGTTAGTTCGCTTGAGAGCAGGCGAATAAGCCGCATACGCTTGAATCCAAGCAAAACTGAGCATAATCTTCCTACCTGCCTTGCCGATATCCGGCCGGCGCGTATCTGAATTGAACTAAGACACTATGAACATAAAAACCATTTTTGCGGCATTGTGCTTGTCGCTGTCCGCCTGTTATGCGGCCGCGGCTGATGAAGCGACGGTTAAGCCTTTCATTTCCGGCAGCTACCAACAAATCTTGGCGGCAAACCCCAAGCAAGCGCTGATGCTGGCGATCTGGTCCGTGGATTGTCCGTCCTGCCTGAAAGACATGGATGTATTGAACAAACTGCACGAGAAACGGCCGGATTTGAAAATCGTGATGTTAGCCACCGACGACGCGGAAGCCTTGCCGGAGATCAAACGCATCATCGACAGCCACAAATTGGGCGGACTGGAAAACTGGGCGTTTGCCTCGGATAACCCGGAAAAGCTGCGTTACGAAATCGACCCGGCCTGGTACGGCGAATTACCCAGAACTTATTTCTTTGATGCCGGCCATCAACGGGTGAGCAAAAGCGGGGCGATGTCGCTGGAAGAATTTGAGGCGCAATTCAGCAAGCTGAAGATGTAATGTATTTATATGCGCATCAACTCAGAGGCAAGGATTAGTCCGTCTTTGCGGTTTGCCCTACGCCGAAGAGGAAATACACCGCAACGCCTATCAAATTCCAGAACAAAAAATACAGCTGGGTGGTACTCGGCAGGCTGATAAATAGATACAGGCAGCCGACTATCGCAATCGGTCCAGTGAGCCAGGCAAACGGCGCGGAAAACTTCCGAACCAATGCCGGCTGCCGGTGCCGCAATAGCAGCATGCAGACCGACACGGTGATAAAAGCCAGCAAAGTGCCGGCATTTGCCAGCGCGGCGATCTCGGCCAAGGGAAATAGGCCGGCGATAATGCTGACGATGACGGCGGTAAATAACACGGTGCGCACCGGCATGCCCCGTCGCGAGACCTTGGCCAGAGCGCGTGGCAGTAAGCCGTCGCGGGCCATCGCAAAGAAGATCCGGCTTTGACCGTAAAAAAACGCCAGCACCACGGTCGGCAAAGCGATTACCGCCGATGCCGCCAACCAGCGCGCGGCGATAGGTCTGCCCAGCTCGCGCAGGATCAGCGCCAGGGGTTCCGGGCTGTCGGCGAAGCGGTGAAAGTCCAACGCACCCAATGCCGCCACCGCTACCGCTACGTAAATTGCGATGCAAATAAACATAGACCCGACTATGCCCAGCGCCAAATCTCGGTCGGGATTGCGGGTTTCCTCCGCAGCAGTGGCAATCGCATCAAAGCCGTAGAACGCAAAAAAAATGATAGCCGCCGAAGCCATAACCCCGCGCTCGACGCCGTCCGCGCCCATGGTTTTAATGAAGCCAAACGGCATAAAAGGCTGGAAATGTTCGGCTTTGAACAGCGGCAACACCACAACGATAAACACCAATAAGGCGGCGAGTTTTACCACCACTAACAAGGCGTTGATACTGGCGCTTTCCTTGGTGCCGACCAGCAGTAATGCGGTGACGACCAGGATGATGAAAATGGCCGGTAGGTTCATCAACCCGCCCAATTCCGGGCCTTGCATCCACTGCATCGGTACGCCCAAGCCTTCCTGCAACAACGGCGCTGCGTAACCGGACCAACCCACCGCTACCGCACTGACCACCAGCGAATATTCTAAAATCAAACTCCAACCCACAAACCAAGCCGCCCATTCGCCGATGACGATGTACGCATAAGTGTAAGCACCGCCGGCGGCAGGCATCAGCGTGGCCATTTCCGCATACGCCAAGGCCGCGCAGGCGCAAATCGCCCCGGCAATCACAAACGCCAGGATCACCGCCGGCCCGGCTTTGGCGGCACCAACCCCGATCAAAGTCAAAATGCCGGTGCCGACAATTGCCCCCACGCCCAACGCCATCAGGTGCGGCCAGCTTAAACTAGCCTGCAACCGATGTTCTGTCGCTAGGCTGTCAGCGGTCGACCAGGGTTTACGCATGCGCCAGTTGTTCACGATCTATCCCCTTTGCGGCGTGCAAGTCGGTAAAATACCGAGCTAATTCGGTCTATCCCAATGGAATCCCACATGAAAATTATCTCCTGGAATGTCAACGGCATCCGCGCCGTGCAAGATAAAGGTTTTGCGGACACGCTCAGCCAACTCGACGCCGACTGCGTGTTGCTGCAAGAAACCAAAGCCCAAGACGAGCAGGTCAGCAAGGCTTTGGAAAATATACACGGCTATCACCTTTACACCAACTCGGCGGAGCGCAAAGGCTATTCCGGCGTGGCGATCTTGAGCCGACAACAGCCGCTGCAAGTGGTCCACGATATGGGCATTGCCGAACACGACGAAGAAGGCCGGGTCATCGTCGCTGAATTCGAAACGTTTTATTTGTTGAATGTCTACGTACCCAACTCCGGTGACGGCTTGTCGCGATTGGATTATCGGCAGACCTGGGATAAAGAATTCTTGGCGTACATGCAAAAGCTGCAAAGCCAAAAGCCGCTGATTGCCTGCGGCGATTTCAATGTAGCGCATCAAGCCATCGACATTGCCCGGCCCAAAGCCAACTACAACAAGTCTGCCGGCTATACCCAAGTCGAGATCGACGGCTTCAGTAATTTTGTTGAAGCAGGTCTAATCGACAGCTTCCGTTATCTGCATCCAGATACCGTCGCCTACAGCTGGTGGAGCTACCGCGCCAATGCCCGCGAAAAAAACATAGGTTGGCGGATTGATTATGTGTTGACTAGTCAGGCCTTAACCGGCCAGATCAAGGATGCATTTATTTTGCCGAACGTGACCGGTTCCGATCATTGTCCGGTCGGCATCGAGCTGGCGCTTTGAACAGCAGCGACCGCCAATGCCAGCTGCAACAGCATCGGCAGGCGCTGCTGGCCTGTAGCAGTTGTCCGGCCATGATCCGCCCGGTGGTCAGCGGCAAGCCGGTATTGTCGCCCATCCTGCTGATCGGCCAAGCGCCGGGCGACAAGGAAGGCGCGCTCGGCCGGCCGTTTGCCTGGACGGCGGGCAAAACTATGTTTAACTGGTTTGCCCAAATCGGGCTGGACGAATCCAGTTTTCGGCAGCGGGTGTATATGGCGGCAGTGTGCCGCTGCTTTCCGGGGAAAAATCCCAAAGGCGGCGACCGCGTGCCTAACGCGCAGGAAATCGAGCAATGTGCGTCCTGGTTGCAGGCCGAGGTAGCACTGTTACAGCCCAAGTTGATCATCCCGGTTGGCAAATTGGCGATACAGCAAATGCTGCCGGTCGATAAACTCAGCGACGTCATCGGCGGCTTGCATCGCCTGAATTTTCACGGTCACGACACCGACGTCATCCCGCTGCCGCATCCCTCCGGTGCCTCCACCTGGCATCGCACCGAGCCGGGTGCCAGCTTGCTGGAAGCGGCTTTGGCAACTATTCAGGCGCATGCGGCCTGGCGGCAAGTGTTGAGCGGTTGATGGGTAACCAATGTAGGGCGCAATAACCAACGGGCATTGCGCCGCATTTAATCAACTTGCTATTGAAATTAAAAAAATGGATTACCGGAGAATTTGGCACCCTGGCGGGACCTATTTTTTTACTATCAATTTGTTACAAAGAAAGGGTAACGATCTTTTGACACGGCATATTCAACCTTTAAAGGATGCCATCAAAACGGTAAAAAAGCGTCACCCGTTCAAAATTCACGGCTGGGTGGTATTGCCCGACCACATGCATTGTTTAATTGAATTACCGGAAAACGACATCGACTACGCCACTCGAATTCGGTTGATAAAAATTGGATTTTCCAAGGCAATGCCCAAAACCGAACGTAGATCGATCGTGAGAATAAGACGGGGAGAACGGGGTATTTGGCAAAGGCGTTATTGGGAGCACCTTATACGCGATGAGGCTGATTTTCAAGCACATCTGGATTACATCCACTACACCCCGGTGAAACATGGCTGGGTAATGCAAGTAAAAGATTGGCCGTACTCGACTTTTCATCGATGGGTCGAGCGTGGTGTGTATCCTCTAAATTGGGTAGGAATTGGCGGAGATTTATATGATTTTGAATAGTTTGAAAATACGGCGCAATGCCCGTTGGTTATTGCGCCTTACGGCCTTATAGCCTCGCTCCGGTTGAGAGCCATGTTAGGCTAGGGAGCAGAAATTTAACTTTACTCTGATCCCAGTTATTCCGAACGGGGAGACCGAGACACTTAAGAAGGTCAAGGAAGAACACGAGCGCAAGGAGCAGGCGATGTCCCCTCGTCCTCTATCCTGTCAGCTCCAGATGGCGACTAGCTCGGCAATCTTTGTTGCGATCACCGTCATTGTGTCTTCCGATGTGTCCAGGCCGCTTCGCGAAGCGAGCATGGGGCTGACATCGCGGAGCGCTGTGTACGTCGTACCGTGCACGATAGGCACCAGCCGGTTACCCTGCAGGAGCGTCGAAAGCTCTTTATCTGCAACGCCCTCTTTCGGGAGGCGTACGAGCAATGCAGGGGTCATCAAGACGAGCCCGATTTTCGAGGCAGCCAGGCCCTTGTCGATCGCGCGCATCATTGGCACGCCAAGGCCAAGGTCCTTCTCGCTGAACCAAATCTTGACACCAGCCGCCTCGAGCAAATCGTGCAGTTCCTTGGCGGCGCCTTGCCGGTCGTCCCAAGCGTGGCAGAGGAAGCAATCTCGAAGATCTGGCTTAGCTGCAGTTTGGATCTCAACAGCATCACGGACCGGCGTGAGCGAAGCTACCTGAGCTGGCGTGTACGACACGGACGAACCGATGCGCGACCAGCGCGGCCTTGAACTACCGCTTCCGATTGATCTTCCGCCGCCGCTGTAGCTATTGCCGCTCGACGGGTAGGACGAACTGTAGCCGCCGTCGTAGCTGTTGCGGTAGCCGCCATAGCGGGAACTGCATGCAGGGCAGTTCGCTCGGGCGGCTTCGGAACTGTGACCTCGAACTGGTGCTGTACATCGTGCCATTGCTTTCTCCTTTGTTTGTGACGGCGCTAACGGTATGCACATCAACCACCGCGCGGCGACTCTCTGTGCCTAACGTCGGAGTTAACCCCGGCCTTGCAAGGCTTGCCGTAGCGGGTCGGGGGTTGAACGACCTGTTAGGCCTCGCTCCGGAGCGCACCGATGGTTGAGTTGCGCTCACGAGGCGACCGGACTGCCGTGCCCCCCGCTCCGCGCTGCCGACGCCACGAGGACAAAGCTGGCTGTTGGTCTGACCGAGGCGCGCTGAGGCCTCAGGCGGGAGCCGTAATCGGCTGCCGCTGCAGCCGACCAGCGGCCGGGCGTGGCGCCTTCGCGCCGCGCTACCGACTGCAGCGAGCCTTGATTGAGGCCAACTGTTGAAGAGAAGGTCCAACCTCCTTTGCCTCTGCGCAGCTGGCCGCTGCGCCGTGCAGTACCGACACCACGGACCCTGCATCTATCAGCGGCCAGGGACGTCGTGCCGCCTGTCCCGCGAACGCCGACGGACGTGAGCGCTGCCGATGCAGGCTTGCTCAGTACGGAGTAGGTTGCCGCGTGACCGATGGTGGAGCGGAGCTTGTCCGGAGTGAGGCATTTGGCTGCTCGGTCTTCGCGACGCTGCGAGCTCGCGCGGCCTTGTGCTTGCGAGGCCTAACGTTTGAGATCAGGTGGAGCCAGCTTGCTGGCGATCCCCTGGATTGAATTGTTAGCCGCGATTGTCATACACGCGAACATTTTTTTGTGTTTTGTAATCAGCGGTATTGCTGGGTACAGGCAGTAATTTTCGTTGTTCAAGCTGCGAGACGAGAAACTTGTACATCGCGGGTTTGTCCGCTCCGGACCAAAAAGACGGAGGCGCGAACACAAGGCGCTTCTGTCGTATGCCATGAAAGACCAGCGTGCCTTGTTGACTTGTTTCCACCCACTCAACTTCGTCCCACCTTATTTCATATTTTGCAAAAGGAGCGACGACGGCTATTTTTTCTTCGTTTAGTTCCAGATGTGACAGGCTCAATAGCATATAGATGCCTAGAGCCACGAATGGGAGAAACCACGGAGACACATTCCCTTGGCCTGACAGCCAAGACATGATTGCGCAAAACATGAAAAAAACAATGCCTATCCACGCAATGATTTTGTAACTGAGCAGGCCGACACGAAATTGGGTGGTCATTTTCGGAAGTGGCTAACG
>CAZGUM010000069.1:0-19223 GCA_964529085.1 uncultured Methylomonas sp.
TGTCCTTCGGGAGGGGACGCAATACACTTCACAGGCATATCATGTCCTTACCAGCGAGTATAACATCACCCCTTCCATGTCGCGCCGTGGCAACTGCTGGGACAATGCGCCGATGGAGAACTTCTTCGGCCACCTCAAGGAAGAATATTTGCGGCATTTCAAGCAAACCACCTTTAAAGCAACTCATTGATGAATACATTTACTTTTACAACTATGAACCGATACAATTGAAAACAAGACAGACACCTTACGAAACCAGACGTCTGTCCATTTGACCAGCGGGGGCTTTCTTTTTTTGTCTCGTCTACAGGGTTCAGCCTAACGGTAAGCTCTTTTATTTACTTTTCAATTGGTAATTGGTAAAACTTTCTTTCTATTACTCCAAAACCTCATATTTGTTTTTATATTGTTTCAGAAGAGCTTGAACATAGGGGTACACTGGATATGTAACCGGTTTAGCCCAACGACGCATAATCTCTACACATTCCTGCTCCAAGATACCCGCCGTAACTTCAGGGATTTGCTGCCCCGCTAGTTGTATCTCTTCTGCCAAGAAAATACTTCCATCCGGGTTAGCTCTCATCCCATATACGACTCCATCAATGCCGCATTGGATCATCGCCCCAAAACACATCAGACATGGTTCCAAGGTAGTGTAAAGCACTATTGGACGAGTAGCGGAATGTAGCGTGCAACTGGCATCTAGTAACGCCATAAGCTCTCCATGAGCAACTTGGCTTCCGCACCTAATGCCAGATGTTTGACCCCGTACAATTAGTTGATTTCCGCCAACAATTACAGATCCAATGGGCAATTCGTCGGCTGCTAAAGCCTTTTCGGCTTCTTCAAGAGCAATTTTCATCCAGTATTCATGACTGAAGTAACGCATATTAACCTCCGTGCCATAAGGGAGTACCCACTAAACAAATTTCCTGCGCAATTTCTAAACTATACACACTATTAGGATGCCTCAATTGTTTACGCAAAGACACCTTCTAAACCTAGCTACAAAACGCTATAGATCAATCAAGCTTATGATGCTGGATTACGATACCCTAGTGGGCTATAGGGTCAGAAATAATTGTACTCCTCTCTTTGCTCAAACTCTTTATTAACAAATATTGAGAGACCTAAAGAGGAGGTGATACGAAATCGATCAAGTGGAAGGAGCACTTTGGGAAACGACGTTTTGCAAGCTGGCTATGGTTGTAACAGTAAACAAAGAGTTGGATGTTTTGGACCAGGGATTGCAGCCTTCGAGTAACGCACCAAGACTTGCGTACCAGTTGTTTGAGGTAATGTCGCAGGTCAGCGTTGACAGCTTCCACCGAAAAAGTTCCATGCTTATCCGTACGCATCCGCATATGGGCGCCATAACACAGGGTGTCGTAGACTGGAAAGACATCCGAATAATAGTGTTTGGTGTGGGGAGCACGTTCCAGGCTTGCAAGTCTTGTGTGGTTCTTTCTAACATAACAACCCAACTCAAAACGCAGCGAGTGTCTCGATCCACAATAGATGTTGTCTTCCACGTACATACGAATGGTGAGCAGGCGCGTTTCGGCAGGATACCACTGGTCTTCGGTTCTGGCGTGTTCACCGTGCCACATTCTCGACATGAATATTTTGGCTGCCTGTCTCGCTCGAGCCATTTTATACTTGTTTTTTTTCCGCGAGTCATACTTTGGACATTTTTCATCCTCGCATTCCACATCATCGCAACCTTAGGTACTCTCAATTACATCAAGCTATATATATTAGACCTTATCACACTTTAAATTTCAGGCCCATATTCGGCGATATTTGATGCAAAATCCGCCGTTTTAACCACCATATATTCGGGTTGGAAACAAAGTGTTATAACGTCTATTATTGGGAAGGATAGTAGTTAGGGTCTGTATGCAAATTAGTATTGTGTCATTCTGAGCGACCTCTAGGGAGCGAAGAATCTCGTTTTTTCAATCATTTCGCCAGAAAATGAGACTCTTCGTCGCTTCGCTCCTCAGAATGACACATCCGAAATGATTTTACATACACACCTAGTATTTTAACGTCGCACAACCTCTATTTTGCGACATAATTTCCAGAGGTAGCCCCAAAAGTAGCGGCAATAACTAGAACTTCCAGAGGTAAAAAAACGCTCCAGATCCTATAACCTTACCAATGGGGCCTGTGCTAATTCCCGGCAGCGCCTTATTTTATTTGGATCAATTTCTACGTTTTTATTCCGTAATCCGCCGATAGTCGTTTCAGCTATTACCTCCTGTTCCACTAACCAAAGCACTATCGTGTCGTCTGAGACTAGTTCAGGATGCTCAACCAATATGTCAATAAGCACGCCAGGCAGCGGGGTTTTGTTAAACCCCACGACCACTGTAAACTCATCTGCCTGTACAGGCTCGTAAAACGGAAGATTGGCCGCAATATATGCGCAAGGCTCGCCTGGATGCGCAATGGCACTGCACTCAGTGTTCAGCAATTCAACATATTTATCGGCGTCGAATTGTCCAAAAAACCAAATCGTTTCCCGTACAGACATTATCGTCTATCTGACCACATCAACACCATGAAGGTCATTTATCCCGTCTGCTTATGTAATAACTAAAGCCAACCAGAAACAATAACCCGCCAATTACCGATAAAATCAACGTATTCATACCTGCTCACCCCCTTCTCATCAAAAAATAAGCCGTTGCATAGGCCCCAACCATACCGAGTATGCCTAAAAATAAAAGCATTAATCGCATGGGAGCTGTCCCAGGAACAAGTTGTCCTATGACCAAGCCCACAAAGATCAGGTTCCCCCAATCCATGATCTTCTCTGAAACAAGTTCGATCTGGGCCTTCTTGAGACTTCTCATTCTGCTCGCAGCATAGCACCTTGAACCTGGAAAATCAAATCGCGCCTGGCTGAATCGAACATAATCTGGGCGGCAGCATTTGGGTGCCCCCTCGCCCAGGTGCTGCCATTTTTCTCCCGCTTGCCTGTATAATTGACCTACGTTTGGTCTCAAGGAATCGATGAATTCGAAAAATCGAATAGTTTTGAATTGCTGACGCCTTATGTCTGGCAGCCCAAAAGGGAAAAACGAGTACCAGCCCAAACTGGACGAGTTGATCCCGCTTAGCAAAGCTGCCGATATTAGCGGGCTCTCCCCCGATCATCTCCGGCGACTAGTGAGGGACGGCGAGATGTGGGGAGCAAAGTTTGGCCGAAACTGGGTCACTACTGTAGAGGCAGTCAGAAAATATCTTGCCCGCAACCGTAAACCAGGGCCCAAACCCCAAGGCTCCAGGAAAGAATAAGTAACTAGTAATTATGCCCGTTATCGGGTATAATTAAATTGTTTCAATTCCCTGTCTTTCTCCCAGTTGCCAACCTTCCTTTCGACGCGCTTGTCCCCTCTTGGCGGCCGCCCATTGATACGAAAGGAGCGTGTGGCATGGGTGGCGGATCTGGATAGAGACACCGAGGCGACAGGCACCGCGGGCCTGTCGCTTCCCTTTGCCACCAGGTCGAAAACGGGGTTATAATATTTTTTGCCCAAGTGGGGAGAACATCCAGGCATACACCATCCCCCACACCACAACTTTTCGCTATTCCATATCACAATCAGGAGGATCCAATGGTCACTGGCGTTCAAGTCGATGCTTGGGGTGCATTTGTCCCCGGCAGAGGGAATCTAATCGATCAGCTTCGTGCAGGCGTGGTAACAGCAATGCGAGAAAGACAATTGCCAAATCTCGAAGTCAACACTGGCGAGATGGCGATGTCAACCAATACAATTGGTTCTTTTCTCGGGGAAAAACGAGAGTACATCTTCTTCAATCAGAAATTTGGAATGTCCGCGAACGCCACTCTGGCCTTGCGAATCGCCTCAAGAGGCGCAGAAGATCTCGAACTCTCCTGGCGTTTGCTCGAGAGCAATCCAGCGAAAAGCCTCTTTTTGGGGTTATCCCAAGGTACTCTTGTCTATCTTGGGGTTGCCGTTGCAGGGGCTGGGATTCTTCTGTCCTTTGTCGGTATTGGCCTGTGCGTGTTCCCATTCGGAATCTTCATGATTGGGAGCGGCCTCGGCTGGTGGAAGGGCTCCTCCAACAAGAGCAGGCTCACGGCCGATCAAATGCTCGACGCCCGTGTCCTGGCCCAGACTGTGGACTACTGCCTGATGAAGGAACTCGAAAGGCTCGGGGTCTCAGCCAGCGAACTCAAAGTCCTGCAGGCCGCTCAGTTGGAAGGGATCGGCAACCTCGGCCCCAAAATCTAGCTTTGCTCATCGTGATAACAGGCGGCTCGCGGGCCGCCTGCTCGATTCCGCTACCAATCCCAGCGGATGATGTAGTGTTCATACAACCTGGGCCTGTCTTGCTCCCAGGTCACCCGCCACCTCCCGTCGGGGAGGCGTTGTATCGTCTCGGTTCCTAGGTTCGTTGTGCGGCGGAGATTGTGCTCAACCAAACGAATGTTTCGCGGGGGCCTTCCCTTTGGAAAGACCACATTAATCAGTAGGTGAGCTGTACGGTTGCTGACATCCGTTTCCCAAAAGCCATCTGGTCTCAGGAAACCATCTCTGATCTTCCAGGAAATGTTGAATTCATCCACGTCTCCCCTGTTCTTCACCTCGCGCAGCGAAAGCAGGATGTAGGTCTTGTACCCAATCTTATAGCGATCCACCGCCACCCCAGGACTGGCCTGGTAGTCTGCAAATTGCTCCCCGTCTCCCCAGCCATAGTCTTGAAAGGCAATGATCCCGTTCTGCAAGTAACGGACTTTCTTCCGCTTCATAAAGACGGCTTTCCTGCCGGAGGTGTCTTGTAATTCCAAAGTGGAATCGTATTCAAGCACCTCATACATGCCCTCATTGGCAACCCCTCGCCAGATCTTTCGCCCCAGTTTCCAGGCTTCCACAACGATTTCAACCCAAGGCAGCCCCAACAGGGTTGCGATCCCCCGCGCAAGGATGCTCGACCTGGTGTTCTCACTCTCGTTGGTCATGTTTCGCTTTTCCCCACTCTTCACTCATTGATTCAGCATAGCATGGTAGCGAGGGCAATGCACGGAGGAGCACCTTACTTGACTTTTCCCTCGAAATACCCTATTATATGAACTAATAGTTAGTTTTAATCTAATGTGTGGTTCATATGTCACCCAAAGGTCGTTATCTCGAAGCCATCCTGCGCTCCCCCAAGACCGTCTTTACCCTCAAAGACGTGGCCTTGCTGTGGGGCGAACCCGCAGAGGGGGCTGTTCATGTGCGGCTGAACTACTACACCCGCCAGGGGAAGTTGCATCGCATCCGCAAGGGCATCTACGCCAAGGACGAGGGCTACAACCGCCTGGAGCTAGCCACGCGGATCTTCGCCCCCGCGTACGTCAGTTTCGAGACCATCCTAGCCAAGGAGGGTCTCATCTTCCAGTACCACGCCGAGATCAGCATCGCCTCCTACTTGACCCGGGGGATCGAGGTGGAAGGACAAGCGTATGAGTTCAGGAAGATCAAGGATCCCATACTCACCCATCCCCTGGGCGTAACGCACAAAGACGAAACCTCCCTTGCCACCCGGGAACGCGCCTTTTTGGATACGCTCTACCTGCGCGCCGAGTACCAATTTGACAATCTCGGCAGTTTGGATTGGAATAAGGTATTCGAACTGCTCCCGATCTATGAAAACCAGCGAATGGTTCGAACGGTGCAGAAGTTATATAAATCCAGCAAGGAACGACCATGAAGCTCGACATTTCCACCCATAAAACCATCCTCTTCCAGATTCTCAAGGAGATCTATTCGGATACGAGGATTGCGCCCTTCCTGGGCTTCAAGGGCGGCACGGCTGCCCTCATGTTCTACGGCCTGGATCGCTTTTCGGTCGATCTTGACTTCGATCTCCTGGACGAATCCCAGGAGGAGATCATCTTCGAGCGCATCACCGGGATCATCGGCAAGTACGGGACGATCCGCGAGGCCAACCGCAAGCGCTTTGGCATCTTCTACGTGCTCTCGTATGGGGATTCCGCGCGCCATATCAAGGTAGAGATTAACCGACGGCAGTTCGGCTCCCGCTACGAGGTCAAGACCTACCTGGGCGTCTCCATGCTGGTCATGGTGCCCGAGGACATCTTCGCCCACAAGTTGATGGCCATGCACGAACGGATTGGCAAGACCAGCCGCGACGTCTACGATGTCTGGTTCTTCCTCAGGCAACGCTTCCCGATCAATCAGCAGATCGTCCAGGAGCGTTCCGGGATGTCCTTCGATGACCTGGTTCGAACCTGTATCCGCCAGCTTGAGAAATTGAGCAATCGCCACATCCTGGACGGCGTTGGGGAGTTGTTGACGCCCAGCCAGAAGGACTGGGCCAAGGCGAAGCTGCGGGAGGAGACGATCTCGCTCTTGCAGTTGCGGGTCGGCGGTTAGTTTATCTGCGATGCAGGTTCAGGAGTTCCTGGAGTGTCTTGGGGGTATAGTAGAGGTCTCGTTCCACGGGCAGCCCCAGCGGCCCACGGATCTCCTCCAGTTCGGACAGGGCAAAGTATCCAAGTTCCACTTCCAGTCCCGATACCAGGCCGAAGAAAATATCCTCTCCGTCGAACTCACTCCCATACCAGGTCCAGCCGCTATCCGGGGTAAAGAATTTCACCAGGGCCAAGGTCTCCAAGCCCAGCGCTTCGTTGGCATACAAGGGCGGCAGTTTCTCTCGGATTTCCTGGGTCAGTAGTTTGTGTCCCCTGGGAAACGGGGTTTCCAGTTCCTGCATGGACTAAGCATAGCAGACCCAATCGGGGAATTCCACTTTCGCAATTCTTCCAGAGCCAGCCACAACCAGGTGAGCGCAGACTTGCCCGGCTCTCCCCTGGCCGCCTTCCACGGGGCAGTCGCGGAAGGCAACGTTCTCCCCATGCCAGCAGGATTACGTCCGACTGGCCCTGGATATATGAGCTCCAGATTGCAAATAATCGGGAGCGCGATTGAGAAGGGAAAGGATGCGGGAGCGCCCGCGCCAGATGGCGTAGGCCACCAAGCCGGTGGTTTCATCTCCTGCCAGGCTCTTGAAGATTTGGCACAGGGGATGGCGGGTATGGGGATCGGTCAGGAGGTGGGCCTGGGCCAGGCAGTGTTCGATGTCATTGATCAGCACTTGTCTATTGGTCTTCACTCCCCTCCCCTTTCTTAGCTTTATCATACAACACCAGGGCATCACTGATGATCTTCCACTTGGGCAGGGCGTGGCCGTGCTCCAGGCGATAACGGCTTTGGTGATCCTGGATGATCGCGATGGATTGTTTGGTTAATTCGAGCGTCAGGCGCAGCCTGGTCTCTACAACGGGCTTTATGATTCTAGATTCTGGTTTCATGGGAGAGAGAATCTGGTTGGGCGGCTGAAAGAGGGATCTCTTCCCGCTTAGCTCTGGTTCCCCCAGACCGGTTGTTTTGGTGGGGCTCATAGGTGCAGTTCCTCCAGCAGGTGCTGATATGCCAATGCCCCTTTGCTGGTGGGAGCCACTTCGAAGACGCTCTGGGCCCGTCCAATGGCTTTCTGCAGGTCGTTGTTCTTGGGGATGCTGGTGGTGAGCAGCAGGCCGGGGTAGCGCGCCTGGATGCGTTCCTGGGTGTCGCGGGTGATCGAATAGGGATCGGTTAGGGTGAGCAGGATGCCGCTGACGTTAGGGGTGCCTGCCTTGAGGAGGACTTCCTCCCGCACCAGGGAGACGTTCTCGAACATCCTGTCGATGGCATCCAGTTCCAGTTTGCCGGGGGCCACCATGACGATCACCTCGTGGGCGGCTGCCAGGGCGTTGATCGCCAGGGGGTCCAGTCCTTTCCCGGTATCAATCAGGATGGCGTCGAATGCGCGCTCCGGCAGGCCGTCCAAGAGGCTGCGCAGGCGGGTGGGACGCTGCGAGAGTTTGAGGGCGGCATCCGCCAGGTCCGAGTTCGAGGGGATAATGGATAATCCAGGGTATCGGGGGATTTCGAGGATCACTTGTTCCAGGGTGTATTGGCCGGTGAGGAGGGCGTGTGTCGTGGGCGGGACATACCCCTGCCCTGCTTCGGGTGCGCGCTGGCCGAGTAAGGCATAGGTCACATCCGCCTGGGGATCCATGTCGATGATCAGGGTCTTCTTCCCCTGACGGGACAGGCCTACCGCCAAGTTGGCAACGGTCGTGGTCTTACCCACTCCCCCTTTGTCGTTCGTGATTACGATCCTTCTCATATCCCCCCTTTTTGTGTCTTTGTGCGTTTATGTGTTTGTGTTGTTATGGATTTATGACTTTGTGAGTTTGTGTGTTGGTGGCTTTATGTCCTTGTGTATTTGTGTTCTTATGCTTTTGTGAGTCTGTGCCTCTATGGCTTTGTGTAGCTATGCGTTTATGCTCTCACAACCAGCAGGGGAATGTCAAGTGGGGTCAATCCAGGAAGAGGAGGGGAACTTCCTCCGGGCGGTCTGCGCGCCGCCAGATCGGAGAATGTAGCAGAGTTTGGGGTGTGATCTTGTCAAAGGTGGTGAAGTAGAACAGGCCATTGGTTCTGGCCCGTTCCGCCTGGCTGAGCATATTCGCCAACCTGCGCGGCCCGGTGGTGACCACCAGCCAGCGCCCGCTGCGGTGACCAAAACGGGTTTCATAAGCTTGGCTCTTGAGGTATGCCAGGCCGGGCAGGATCTTTTCACGCGTGAAACGAGGGTTATCCTCTGTACTACGATCTATTTCCAGCAGGTAGCGGATGCGGTGTTCCCCCGTGTTGAGCAGGAAGTACCCATCCGGGCGGAGGTTGCGGGTCATCTTCTTGTCCTGGTATGAATAGGCGACTTTGTCCGGGTAGGCCCAGAATTCGCTCTCCGGGATCCAGGTTTCGAGTTGGATGGCCGGGTCGTGCTGGCAGGCTTCCACGAGGTCCAGGCGAAAATCGTTGACCGCCAGGTCATGGGTGACCTGGAACCAGCGCGGTTCTCCTCGCCAGGGGAATTCAGATGGGGGAGTCCCACTCAGGCTGGCGACGATCTCCGCGCCTTTCTTGTCCAGCCAGTACACCATCTCGGGGAGTTGCCTGCGGCGTTCTTCATCTGGTCTGGACAGATACCCATGCTGGTATAACAGTTTGAGGCGCTGCTCAGCCTGGCTCTTGCCGGTGAAGAAGAGCCGCTGGATTTGGGAAAAGCTGAGTAGTCCATCATAGGCATGGATGGCTTCCAGGATGTGTCTGTCTCGCTCTGTGAGCTGCATAGCTGGAGGTTTGGGCACTCTCCCGTATCTCGGCAGCCTCTGCATGTTTTGGGGCATACAAGCAGTATAGAGAAGGGCAGGGGACTTGTATACCTGGGAGTTAGATGGGGGTTAGCGGGGAGGGAAGCAACTTACTCGAACAGGCGTTATATGGAAGATATCCAACATCGCTGTTATTCTCATGAGAGCTTTTTTTCGCCATTCTGCCTTCTACTTGATCTTCTCCATTGTTGAAATACCCGTATTCTCCTCTATTTGCCCGAACGACCTTCGGGCAATATCTTTTTCGATATACTTCCTGGCCTTGGCCAGTTTGCGAGAATTCTCTCGAATCTGCGAGGCTGTGTGAGGATCACCCCTTCCCTCTGTGAGATTCTCCGTCAGGAAATTCCATTCAGCCAAGTGCGGCCTCCCTGCTTTCTGGTAGTGGATCAACCTGCACCAGGCCTCATAATCAGGTTGTATGGATAACTGATTCGCCCGTTCCGCCTCTACATCCGAATACGTACGACGCAGCCGCTCCACCTCATGGTATAAGTTCCCCACCCCCGTTGTAGACTTTGGCTGGGAAAATAGCTGCTCGCCACTTTGCGCCACATCATGTGGACGATAGATTGGTTCCATTACCTTCTCTGGGGGAGGGGGCGTGTTATCGAACTGGGAGGCCAATTCATAGCTATCTCGTCCTGTGGTGCGAAAAACAATCATATTACCCACATTCAAAGTTGAACCCTTGCTCAGGTCGTCCAACTGGTCGCGGTACTGGTGGGCTACCACCACATCCACCGCATATTTGCGTGCCTCACTCTGCAAGACAGCAAAGCTCTCTGTGGCAAAGTTCTGGAATTCGTCCACAACCAGGTGGAAGGGCTTTCTCTCCTTCACAGGGATCTGCCTGCGCTGGAGTGCCGAGATCAAGACTAGGTTCACAAGCACTGCCCCAAGCAGAGAGGAATTCTCCTCGCCCAGGTCTCCTTTAGAAAGGTTCACGAACAGGATCTTACCCTCGTCCATGATCTTCCAAAGGTCAAAGGTGTTTTTCGCCTGGCCAACGATGTTGCGCATGGTCAGGTCGGTAATGAAGGGGCTCAGCTTGTTGAGGGTCGAACTGATCAAGTCGTAGCGCTCCCGTTCGCTGCGAGGGAACGAGTCCCAGAATTCTTTGATAATTGGGTCTTTGACTTGCTCCACGACTTGCTTGCGGTAGTTCTCATTGGACAGGAGCAACGTGAGTTCAATAAAGGTCGAGTCGGGCAGGAGCATCGCGGTCAGGAGAGCGTGCCGCAGCACGTGCTCCAGCCGCGGCCCCCAAGAATAGGAGAATAAGCGCCTGAGCGTCCCCATGATCGTGGACACCACCCAGCGCACCTGGTGCGGGTCATCCCGGTCGCAGGCCAACAGATTCAGCCCAAAGGGATGCTCCATGTCCATAGGGTCAAAGAGGATGACATCATCAATCCGATCTTTGGGGACAAGAGCCAGGAGTTCGTCGATCAAGTCCCCGTGGGGGTCCAGCACACAAATCCCATGCTCGCGGTCGTTGAGCATGTCCTGGTAGACGATATTCTTGAGCAAGGTGGACTTGCCTGTCCCAGTTGTCCCGATCACGTAGGTGCCCTGGCGGCGCTCGTCCAGGGACAATTCCACAGGCTCGTTCGTGTCAGCGGTATATCCAAGTCGCAGCATGGTTGTACTCCCTTTGACCCAATTATAGCGGTAGATCGGTCTAATTCATTCCGTCAATCGAGGGGATTTGCGGTAAACTTGCGGCAAGCAGGTTCCCGTCTGCTCCCGTTCCTTAACAATACAGCGAGCAACGTTCGTCAGAAGGGGGGTGATGTGTATGGTGCAGTTTCTGTTTTCCATCCTCGAAGCGCCATTCATCGTGCTCGGCACGCTGGTGGACTTCGTCGTCTGGGGATCTCCATTCTCGGACGGGCGATGGAAAAGGGGCCAGGGACGGCCCAATCCTGCCAGGTATTGGCAGAACCAGGCTCTTGCAACAAGACGTCAACTGCGAGACCTGGAATACGAGTCACGACGTCAACAGGAAGAGGATCAGGATCGGTTCCGTAAGGAACTGAAACGCAAGGAGCGAGAAAGCTAAACACTTCCTCGCCCCTAAAGAACCTTAACGTGGAGCTAGTTCGGGAACCTGCTCCACATTTTTATTCTAGCAGAGGGGTCAAGACAGGGTGTTCATCTCACGCTTCCAGCAGCATCTCAGAAAGTTCATGTACTGCCTGCTTGAAATCTACCTGCTTGTATTTCATCCAGAAGTCGATCAGGCTGCCTCCCCCGCACCCCGCGAAACAATGCCAATAGTTCTTGTTCACATCCACTGAAAAACTGGCATGTTGATCGTCGTGGAAAGGGCACTTACCGCGTCCGCTTGGGGAGAGTGATACATACTGGCGGACGAAATCCAGGACGGGAACGCTGCGCTTGATGCGTTCAGAAAGCGTCTCCCCGTTTGCCTTGGACTTGATAAAGCTGGGGGACGGGGAAGAGGAGACATCCGCTTTCAGGATTCCCTCAAGCACGCGTTTCCCAATCGTCTCTGGTTTCGTCAGCACCTGGATCTGCTCGGCCAGGGTGGCAGCCAGAGGGACGCCCTGCGGCGTCACAAAGCCGTACCGCCTGCCAGTTTTGCGGTGGATGCCAAAGGGCAGGCGGATCAAAGAGCCTGGCCCATCCCCCAGCTTGTCCTGCTTCGGGAAGAGCTCGATCCCCAAGAGGCCATTGGACTTCAGGAGGCTCGTGCCAAAGGCGCGGGCCTCCTTGCCTGGGATCGGCTCTTCGAAGAAGAACCACTGGTGTCCACCGCGGCGGCTGGTCTCCAGGTAGGAGGGGATCCCCGCTGCGGCCAGGCTCGCCCCCATCTCCGCCAGGCGCGCCAACTGGAGGTCGTCATCAGCGTCGATGACGGCAAACCGCGCGCGGCTCTCCTGATCTAGAACATAGGCACCCAGGGTGATCTCTCCCTTGAGATGGGCGATCAGGAGCCGATCCTGGAGCGGTTTGCGGACGCACAGGTAGCTCCCATCCTCCAGTTGGCGGGCATACAGATCCCTGCGCTGGATGAACGGCCTGGCGAGCATATCGGCCAGGATGTCGAGTTCTATCGCTTGCTCGGATTCTATTCTCATCTTGCACCTCCGCCTTCACCTTAGCATGGGGGGCAAGGAAAGTCCTGGGGCGAGTTAGAAACCAATAAGCCAGGCCAAAACTCACAGGGTTAGTCAAAAAAGCGCCGCCAGGCGCTACCGCTTCCGAGGCCGACGGAGAGGTCCAGGAGAAGCCGTCGGCCGCACGTGTCGGCGTCGAGGACGCCGACTGCCAACGCGGTAGCGAGCGCAAGAGTCTCCCGAAGGGAGTCTCTTGCCGAGCGTGGCGCTGAGGTGCCAGAGGAGCGATAGCGACATCTGGCAACGAAGGCACCCTGGCGCGACCGGCAGGGAGCAGGCCAGGGCGCAGCGTTGGCAGTCGGGGTACGACCGCGAGAGCGGCGACCCCCGACACGATGCCCCTCCGACGGGGGGCCTGGACACACGGTCTGTTTTCCAGGGGAAAATCAGTCCGTTGGACACGGTCCTCCACGAGGAGGGGCATGTCTCCTGGCTCGATCCAAGGGTTCGATGCCCGCAGGATCGAGGAAGACCCCAGGCAGGCAAAACGGCGTTCCGCCTGGTATTGCGCCTGGGGTCGCTGTATTTGTTCTTGGTTTGAGTAATGGAGTTGTTCATGTGTTCATTCCATCAAAAATGGATGGACGAATCAGTCAAATTTATTCTGCGATTCCTAAAAATGACTTATAATAAAAGTTAACTGCATCTTAGTTCTCTGATTCCTAGTATATGCTTACTATATAGCGTGCCAAATTGGCATCCTTGGAAGTGAAAAAGTGGCATATCTAGAAGTGCCAATTTGGCACTTCCGCCTGGGGTTAACGGTCGTGTTTTTTCCAGAAAGATGCTTTGAGATGGATCGTGTAGAGATTGGGGCGGCCTTGCCCTCTACGAGTGATTGTGATCAGACCGACTTCTTCCAGTTCAGAAATGTACCGCACCACACTCCGAAGGCCGCTCCCCATATCTTTTGCCAAGCGTTCCTGTCCTGGGAAGCACTCATCCAGCTCACGGGCGTACTTGAGTAGCATGGCATAGGTGAGCTTCGCACCAATGGAGATCTTTTCGCTTTCGAGAATGAAGTTGGGGACGCCTGTCCAGCCGCGTTGCGTGGCGACATCCGCTCCGTGGAGACGGAGATTGCGGTCTTTGAATGCGGCGATGTCCCCCAAGCGTTGCACGGGTTTCCTTTCGGTGAGGCAATTCCATGCTATAGAGAATAGATGAGTATGTCAAATGAAAAACCATGTTAGGGCTTCGTGTCACAGAATCCGACCCCAATCAAACCTCTTTGGATAGCAACTCAGAAATCGAAAGGAAAAAAGCATGAAACTGATCTCCACCCATATAACTGAATTCAAATCTATTAGAGATTCCAACTCTTTTGAGATTGGCGACATTACTTGCCTTGTAGGAAAGAACGAAGCAGGAAAGACAGCGATTCTACAGGCCCTATATCGTCTGAACCCAGTCATTCAAGAGCATGGGAATTATGATGTTACTGATGATTACCCCCGCTCAGATGTAGAAGACTATCGACAAGACGTAGAGTCTGGAAGGAGAAAATCTGCAATTGTCGTGAAAGCTAAGTTTCTCCTTTCAGATGATGAGATCAAAGCCATAGAAGAGGATTATGGCGAAGGAATCCTCAAGGGCACACACTTTACGTTGAGCAAAGGATATGACAACGTAAAACACGTAGGTCTTGAAATTAACGAAAAAGTAGTAGTCGAGAATGTCATCGAGGATGCTCAGCTACCAGCAGACCTAGCGAATAAATTAGCAAAGGCAAAAAACATAATCGAACTCAATGAAACCCTGAAAGCTATAACAATCGAAGAAAACAAAGAGCACGTAGATCGACTCCGCTCAATTCTCAAGAGCTACACTGGGGATAAAACATTAGTTATGAGCATATATGAAAAATATCTTGAGCATTCTGTTCCGAAATTCATGTACTTCGACGAATATTTTATGATGAAGGGGTATGAAAATATTGAGTCACTTAAGGAGAGGGTGAATGGGGGACATCAAGCAAGTTCCGATTACCCATTGATGGGGCTACTTGACCTTGCCCGCTTGAATCTTGATGAGTTGGTGAATCATCAAAGGACGGAAGAATTAGTTAATAAGCTGGAGGGGGCAGGAAATCATCTTAGCAGAAAAGTCCTGAAGTATTGGTCACAAAACAAGCATATTAGCATGAAGTTTGACGTGCGACCTGCCCGCGGCGGCGATCCTGAAGGAATGAAAAAAGGAACAAATATCTGGGCACGCGTTCATGATGCCAAGAGAGAAGTCTCTACTTTACTTGGGACGCGTTCTCGTGGCTTTGTATGGTTCTTTTCGTTCCTTGCATGGTTTGATCAGCAGGAAAGAAAGAAAGAGCCGCTTATCATTCTCCTTGACGAGCCCGGCTTATTCTTACATGGACGGGCTCAAGGGGATCTTCTCGACTACATCGAGAAGGAACTCAAAGGCCATCATCAAGTAATCTACACAACCCATTCGCCTTTTATGGTTGATCCTTCGAAATTCGATCGTGTCAGGATTGTACAAGACAAAAGCATGGAGAATGATGGAGATATTCCAAAAGAGCAGGATGGAACAAAGATTATAACCGAAGTCTTCGAGGCGACCCCAGATAGCTTGTTTCCCCTACAAGGTGCTTTAGGATACGACATATTTCAAACCTTATTTGTTGGCCCTAATTGTCTTGTAGTGGAGGGAGTTTCAGATCTCTTGTATTTACAAAGCATTTCTACGCTTTTAGATAAGTTGGGTAGGGAATCATTGGACGAAAGATGGACGATCACTCCAGTAGGTGGCTCCGAAAAGGTCCCTACCTTTGTGGCCTTACTAGGTGCCCAAAAAGGATTGAAAGTAGCTACGCTTATCGATATTCAGATTAAAGATAAACAGAGCATAGAAAACCTTTACAAAAGGAAACTTCTGAAGAAACAGAATGTTCTCACTTTCGCAGAGTTTACAGGCGCTGAAGAAGCTGACATAGAAGATATGTTTGATAATGAGTTCTATCTGAAGTTATTAAACAATGAGTACTCAAAAGAACTTAGTAGCCCAATATCCCTTGAAAGTTTACCTCACAACTCTCCGAGAATCTTACAATGCATTGATAGCTTTTTAGAAATAAATCCGCTCAAAAATGGCCGCTCCTTTAGCCACTTTAGACCTGCCAGGCATTTTTCTGAAAGACTCCACGAGTTAGATGATATATCACCGGAAACGCTGGAGCGGTTTGAAAAGGCATTTAAGACACTAAATAGCCTTTTATAAATGCAAAGGGAGTATTGGGCTTACACATTGTGTAGCAAAATTAGGTACCAATAACAATATGCCTCATTCCCTTACTTCTCGTCAGCACGAATATCTGGATTTCCTTCGCAAGTACATTGAAAAAAACGAGTCTTCCCCGCGTCTTGATGAAGTCGCGGGGCATTTTGGTGTGACGCTTCCAACGGCTCACAAGATCCTAGAAGCCCTGCACAACAAGGGTTATATCTACTTCGCGCGCGACAGCGTCTCTGGCTTCTTTATACGGCTTATTGAGCGGGCTGGAACAGCTGAGACTATGATCGAGGTGGCTATAGTGGGAAAGGTGAACCAATATGGTGAGCTTGAAGATTTTCCCAAGGAACATGGTCATTTTGCGAGTGCGCTGCCAGGAGCTAAGCCAGACGAAGTGTTCGCATTAGTAGCAAGGCAAGATATTCCAGAAGCGAGCATCTTAGCAGGGGATTGGCTGATCTGCGACCGCGGTAAGCGACCACAGCCTGGAGATATTGCGATTTTTCCCTTCGGAAAAAGTGGCAAACGCTTTCTCCTGTGTCGGATTCATAGTCTGACTAGCGACAAAGATCTGGATAGCCTGGAAGTTTCCAATCAGTATCCTATTCCAGAGAAGTTGCTCGATGTTTCTCTCGGGCAACGCTTCAACTGGACTCCCTTGGCATACGGGAAAGAAACAGAAGAATATTTTCTTCAAGAAGCAGAGAAAGAGGGCATTCCCATGCGCGCCATGCCGCCAGAACTGGTCATGGGAACAGTTTTGCGTCTTACAAGACATCTAGCGTTTTAGATCATAATAACCTTAGTGGGGAAAACTAGAGGCGAACTTAAGGCTAATTTACTTGATTACAGCCTAATACCCTTGTCTTAGGATAGGGGAGTAATTACTGATTGCAGAATTAGAACGTAACTCACTTCTGTAATCTGTCACCTCCCAAAAATTCAAGTTCTCTACTAAGACAAAGAATGCCTCAAGTATTTTTCCCTCCACTTGATGAAGACATTGAAAGGCGAAGGGCACTGGCCAAAGTCTATAGCCTTTTAATCAAGTTAGCAGAAGAAGAGGAAGTTTCCGCGCCAGAAGTCAACCAGGAAGATACATCCTTTGAACCTTTAAAAAATAATATCCCACCACAGGGCAGAGTATAATTTATTCTAGAGAATTAGATATGACTACGAGTGGTGAATGGTTGAGCGTTAATGAAGCTGCTGAGTTAAGTGGCTACCATCCTGAATATATCAGACGTTTAATCCGCGATGGGGAGATAGAAGCTAAGAAATTCAGTATCGTTTGGCAAGTTAAACGTACATCCCTCCTTGGCTACATAGAAAACGCCAGTTCCAAGACTGACAAAAGATACTCCCCAAAATCTAAAAAATGATTATAATTAGTTTGTATGTCACAACCTATTTTCCCTTGAGACGGGCGTGAGAAGTGGTGCAACACTTGACACGCCCTAACCCAACCCACCGATCACGCGGCGGATAGGCTATACACAATTATAGCCGCCCTGGTGGGATTCACCGGGGCGTTTTGCTTTCTTGCCGGGGGAAGGCAAAATGCTCCAAAGGAGCAAAAAATGGCTCTCCAGCCCCCATTAGAAGGATTGATTGATAGTCAGCCAAACGAGCGAGTTCGCTTGGTTCTTGCCCTGGTTGAACTCCGCGAAAGCTGGCAAGAGGCAATGCCAGGAGGCAACTTACTGGGTATTGAAGCTCCTGTAGGCCTTCTGTTGAACGATATTGCCGATAAGCTTCAACTTACCCCTCAGGAGCGCTACGTGTTCCTGGGAAGCCGTCTAGCCAACGCTGTTGATGATTTCTTGGAAACCCATGTAGCCCCCAAGCTAGCGAATTAGCCGTAGGGGCTGTTCCCGACGCAGCCCCTACCCTAGAGGTGAAACATGAAACTAGCAGCCATTTATTCAAGAGTCAGTACAGACGAACAATCCAAAGGTTATAGCTTACAAACCCAAATCGATGCCTGTCGCGCTTATGCCAGCGACCGCGGTTACAGAGTTACCGAAACATTCTCAGATGATTATACAGGGGCTGCGCTCGACCGCCCCGCTTTAAATAAACTGCGCGACTACATGGCACACAACCCACTGGATGTGGTCATCGTCTATGATATTGATCGTCTTGCCAGAAAGAGCGCATATCAGGTCTTAATCGAAGAAGAGTTTAGGAGGGTAGGGGTAGTTATTGAGTTCGTAATGGCCCAGTATGAGGATACAGATGAAGGCCGGCTCCAAAAGCAAATCAGGGGGGTCATTGCTGAATACGAAAAGGCCAAGATAATGGAGCGCAGCAGGCGCGGCAAACAAGGAAAAGCAAAGAGTGGCTTTGTCCTTACCGGCGCGCGCCCACCGTATGGATATCGAGTTAGATCAGAACCGCATAAAGCCTGGCTTGAGATTGATGAAGAAGAAGCGGCCGTTGTGCGGATGATCTTTGATTGGTATGTGAACGGAGATGAAAACGGTTCCCGCATTTCAGCCAATGGGATTGCCAAAAAGTTGACTCATCTGGGACTACCTACAAGAGGGGATAGGGAAAAACATTTTGCCAAAAAACACGGTACCGGTGTCTGGCAGCGGGCCATGATTATTCATATTCTGACGAACGAAACTTACACAGGTGTTTGGCACTTCGGCAAGACCAAGATGATTGATGATGGGAAGAAAAGGGAACCTCAGTCCAAACGAGGCCTGGGTAAACAAGTTCCACGGTCGCGTGATGAATGGATACCAGTTGAAGTACCAATCATCATCGATTCCACCTTGTTTGCCCTGGCTGGAAAACGCAAAGATGAGCTATCCAAGATGCGCGGCGGACACGCTTCAAGAGAATACTTGATGAAAAGCCGGTTGACTTGTGCAAAATGCGGTTATGCAATGCGCGGGCAATTTGTACGAGGAAAACACCAGTATTACCTCTGCAACGGCAAGCGGCAGATAATTTGCCTTTGTGATATGCCGGGTGTGCGTGGTGACTGGGTTGATAAAATCACCTGGGAATGGGCAAAGACGATTATTGAGCACCCTGATAACCTGCGAGTAGGCCTTGATGACGTTCAGAAGGAATTGGAGCAGGAAAATAGGGCCTTATTTGAGCGGCTGGGTATCATCGAAGAACAAATGGGCACATATCAAAATCAGTTGGATAGGCTGCTTGACTTGTACCTGGACGGGAATTTTCCAAAGGAAGTATTGACGGAAAGAAAATCCCGGCTTGAGGAATTACTCTTCAACCTGGGAAAAGAACATAACGATCTGAGAGTGCACGTCAGGCATGTTACGATAACCGATGACCAACTCAGCTATATCGAGGCATTTTGCGCTAAAATCAGGAAAGGCTTGGACAAAGCCGATTTCAAAGCTAAAAGGCAAATTATTGAGCTTCTGGATATCCGGGGCAAGATTGCCTTTGAGAATGGACAAAAGGTTTTATATCTAAGATGTCTGATAGATCCCAAAGAACAGCAACTGCGATTGCCAATGCAAATATCGCCTTCATCAAATATTGGGGCAACCGCGACGACACCCTGCGCCTGCCCTCGA
>CAZGUM010000070.1:0-19079 GCA_964529085.1 uncultured Methylomonas sp.
ATTAAAACATGATAGACGAACGTTACGACGAAGAGCGCTTCGAATTCGGCGAGCGGGTCAGGCTGACGCGTAACGTTCGCAACGATGGCACTTACCCGGGTATGGATGTCGGCGACTTTTTGCTGCGCAGGGGTAGTGTCGGCAACGTCATCGAAGTGGGTACTTTTTTACAGGATCAAGTGATCTATACCGTGCATTTTCTGGATGCCGGCCGGATGGTTGGATGCCGCGCGGAAGAACTGATTCCGGCTGACGCCCCTTGGAATCCAAGTCGATTCGAATTTCGCGATCAAGTGGTTTGCACCATCGACATTCCGACCCAAGAGGGTAGCTTTCCTGCCGGTACTCAAGGCGAAATCCTGAAAGTATTGCGCGATAGCGATCCTTTGCTATACCACGTACGTTTTCCAGGTAAAACCATGCAGGTGCCGGAGAGCGTGCTGGAGCCGGCGGACCCGGCCACTTTTAAAGAACCGGAGGCATAATGATGAGCCAGACTTCGATAGAGCCTTACACCCTGCTGCGGGCGGCCTTGAGCCTATTCCAAAAGGCACCGGCCGAGTTGGAGCAACTGCAATTGCGTCAGGTGGAAGTGCAAGCCAAAAACGAATACGAAATCGAAGGCCGGGTATTGAATTCCGCCGAAGCCACCGGTGTGGTGATTTCCGATACCGAGCTGGATCGGGCTTATAAAGAAGTACGCGGACGCTTCGAAGACGAAGATGCATTTTTAGCGGCATTGACCGCGAACAGTTTAGACATCGATATGTTAAAAGCGGCCTTGTACCGGCAGTGTAAAGTCGATGCGGTTATGGATAGGGTGGCGGCGCGCGCGCCTAAAGTCAATGAAGTGGAAATCGGTATTTTCTATCACTCGCACCCGGAAAAATTTCATAAACCGGAGCAACGGCAGGCCAGACATATTTTGATCAGTATCAATCCGGATTATCCTGACAATACCCGCGAAGCGGCCTGGCGGCGCATCAACGAAATTCTTGGTACATTGAAGCGCAAGCCTTACAAATTTGCCGAGCTGGCGCTGAAATATTCCGAATGCCCTACAGCAGTACAGGGCGGGGAAGTGGGTGCTGTCGTCAAAGGGACCTTGTTTCCGGAACTGGATGCGGTTTTGTTCGGTTTGAAAGAAGATGCGATCAGTGAGGTCGTGGAAACCGAAATGGGCTTTCATGTGATTCAGTGCTTGAAAATCATTCATGCCGAAACTTTGTCCTTGAAAAAAGCTACACCGAAGATTCAGCAGATCATGCAGGATCGTTACCGCAGAAATTGTCAGCGCACGTGGCTGGCCAGTCTGCCCGCAGTCAACAGGAGTGCCTAACATGGTAAAAGAACCCAAACATTGTTCGTTTTGCGGTATCGAAGCGTCGGCGTCGGTGCCGATGATCGCTGGCACCGAAGGCTATATTTGCGAAGCCTGCGTCATGCTGGCCAGTCAGGTGGTTTCCAGCTGGGGTAAGAAAAAGGAATTGGCTGATATGCAAGGTCCGCTGCCCAAGCCAGCCGAAATGAAGGCCTTGCTCGATCAGTATGTGATCGGCCAGGACCTGGCCAAAGAAATCCTATCGGTGGCGGTCTATAACCACTACAAACGCCTGAAGCATGTCGGCAATAAAACCGGCGGCCTGGGCGATGCCGACCAAAGCGTGGAGATCGGCAAATCCAATATCTTGATGATAGGGCCGTCCGGCACAGGTAAAACTCTGTTGGCCAGCACCTTGGCGAAGATTGTCGGCGTGCCGTTTGCGGTCGCCGATGCCACCACGCTGACGCAGGCCGGTTATGTCGGTGACGATGTGGAAAACATTCTGGTGCGTTTGTTGGATGTGGCAGACGGTCAGATCAGCAAGGCCGAGTGGGGTATGGTCTATATCGATGAAGTGGATAAGATCGCCCGCAGTCCGGAACAGGCATTCGGTACTCGCGACGTGTCCGGAGAAGGTGTGCAACAGGCATTGCTACGGTTGGTGGAGGGTTCGCATGTCAAGGTTCCTTCCAAGGGTAGGCGCAAGGATCACAGCGGCAACGATTCGGTGATGGTGGATACCAGCAATATTTTGTTCATAGCCGGCGGCGCGTTTCCGGGCCTGGAAAAACATGTGGAAAAACGTTTGTTGCCGCCGAAAACCGCCATCGGTTTTCATGCCGAAGTCAGCAATCCCGATGACAAACCGAGTTTGGAAGCGATGTTGAACGCCACCCAGCCGGACGATTTGAAACGTTTCGGTTTGATTCCCGAGTTTATTGGCCGCTTCCCTGTACTGGCGCCGTTGGAACCGCTGGATGTAGACGCCTTGATCCAGGTACTGACCGAACCGAAAAATGCCCTGGTCAAGCAATATCAGCAACTGTTTGCTTTCGATGACGTCGAACTGGAGTTCACTCAGGATGCGTTGGTGGAAATAGCCGAGAAAGCCATTGCCCGCAACACTGGTGCTCGCGGTCTGCGGGGCATCATGGAGCACGTATTGCGCCGCACTATGTTCGATTTGCCTTCGCGGCCCGATGTCGAGCGCTGCATCGTCAACGCCGACGTGATACGTGGCGAGGGGGAGATTGAAGTCATGCCGCGGGAGAAGGCCGGCGAGGCGGAAGATTTACAGCGCTTATCCGGCGGCGAGTGATTTCCTGTTTTTCGACACTTTCGGTTGGTGTCGCTCGGGCGACGGATGATTTTTAAGTCGGTTCTCGCACCGACAGGAAGATACTTTTGCTACGAAAACCATCCATGGTTTTCGCCCTCACGGGCCAGCCTTTTGGCTGTTCAAATTCGTTCCAAACGAATTTGTGCTCCGCCAAAAGAAAGTATCCGAGGAAAAGGCGGCCCGTATGCCGCTTTGACCCTGTGCTCCGTAGCGGCATACGGGAGCTAGTCTGCGTAGGATGGGCTGAACAGTGTGGAGCCCATTGGTCGGGCGGTGGGCGTTTTGTATTTCAGAATTTAATTTACTTGAGAAAACCAGCTATGAGCGTTAAAGAAAAAATACTGCAACAAATCGCCGAAAACCCGGTGCTGATTTACATGAAGGGTGTGCCTAGCGCCCCGGAGTGCGGGTTTTCCGCGAAGACAGTCGGTATCTTGAACGAAACCAAGATTCCCTACGCTTATGTCAATGTCCTGCAATCGCCGTTTATCCGCGAAAAATTGCCGTCGATTTCCAAATGGCCGACGTTTCCGCAAGTGTTCATTAAAGGCGAACTGATCGGTGGTGCCGATATCGTCGAGGCGATGTATAAGGACGGCAGCCTGTTACCGCTGTTGCAAGCCACGGTTCAACCCGCCGAAGGCGCGGATGCCAGTCAGACCATCACCCATTCCGAAGTTGAAGCCTTGATTTTGGCCGACTATCCGGGAGCGACCATCGGTATCGAAGGCGCGGGTTGCGATTTAAACATCACGGTGGTCAGCGAGTTGTTCGCCGATCAGACCATGATTAAACAACATCAGGGTGTGATGTCGACTTTAAGCGATCCGCTGGCTTCCGGCCGCTTGCATGCCGTCACGCTTAAAACTTTTACCCCAGAAGCCTGGGCGGCGCAGCAAGCGCCAGCCAATCCGGGTCTGTTACAAATTCAAATCTAATTAAGCTAACAAGGAGACATCATCATGGCAAAAGTAGGCATTTTTTTTGGTACCGATACCGGCAACACCCGCAAAGTGGCGAAGGCAATCGCCACGAAGTTGGGCGATGCAGCCGACAAACCGGTGAATATTAATAAAGCGTCCGTAGACGATTTGCTGGCTTACGACGTATTGATCGTAGGTTCGCCCACTTACGGCGAAGGCGAACTGCCGGGCATGAGCGCGGGACACGATAACGAAAGTTGGGAAGAGTTCCTGCCGACTTTGGCCGGCGCGGATTTTACCGGTAAAACCGTGGCGCTCTATGGTTTGGGCGATCAGGAAGGTTATCCCGGCCATTTTGTCGATGCCTTGGGCTTTTTGTACGACGCTTTCGCCGATGCCGGCGCAACCATCGTCGGTATGACCAGCAGTGCCGGCTATACCTTCAAAAAATCCAAAGCTTTGTTGGGCGATCAGTTCGTCGGTTTGGCATTGGACGAAGACAACCAGAAGGAACTGAGCGAAGGCCGTCTCAGCGATTGGTTGGCTTCGATCTCCTCTGCCTGGGCTTGATAGCCTAGCCCCATGATCGAAGAAGCGGCCGTCGTTACTCGCGTCAGCGACGGCCGAACCTGGATCCAAAGTCTGCAGAGCAATGCCTGCAGCGGCTGTTTGCAACAGCAATCCTGCGGTACCGCGACCTTGGCAAAAGTGCTGCCCAAACGCGAGTTTCCGGTCGATTGCGAGCTGAATCTGCAAGCCGGCGACCACGTGCTCGTGGCGATAGACGACGGTCAATTGCTGCTCACCTCTCTGTTACTCTATCTTTTGCCGCTAATTTTTATGATAGCCGGCGTCGGCTTGGCCGAGGCCTGGCTGCCGGTACCGTTTAATACCGACTACTTGCCGGAAGTCGCGTTGGTATCGTTGCTGACCGGATTTTGGTTAATTAACCGCTGTCAGAATTTGTTATTGCTCCATCTCTGTTTCAAACCGCAGATCGTCAAGAAGCTCGGTGCGGATTGATTTTTCATGTGTGGTTAGAGCGACAGTTTTGGGTTGATGTTGGGCGGTTGTTGTAATCCTGCGCCGGAATACGACAGCCAAAGTGTGACGCATCCCGGAAAGTCTCGGCGGATTGCGCCTTGCGGCGAGTTTTTTCCGTGGCATTGATATTGCTGTTAATAAATTGAAAACCACTGCGATTTTCAAGAGGGCGACAGGCGAGGGCCAGCGCCTGTCGCCGTTTTTTTTTGGCGATGTCATTGAGGTAATGAGATGAGTGAAGTTCTGTTGGTAGGTTTAATTATGTTGATAGTCGCCGCTTGCGCCTTTGCACCTTTGGGTTGCGCGATTGCGGCATATTCCAAGCCGGGTAAATCCAGCCACGATAAGGCAACGGTGCCGGTAGATACCATTACGGCAATTTTGCCGGAGGATTCCATCCTTAAGCGGCATTTTTTGACTCAGCTGCAAAGCGAGATTGAAGCAACCTTGTTTCCGCGGCCAACCGATTCGATGCTGCAGCGCCACTACGATTCGATGGTGGCGGCCAAGGTAGAGACTCGGTTGCAGTTTATCAGGAAATAAGATTCTATCCGGGTGGGGACAGTTAGGAATGATTTGGTGCAAGCCTAAGTAGGTAAATGCAGATTAGTTCCTAACTTCCTCGCCAATTCAACTAGGCCATTGCGTTTTTTCTATACGCCTACGCGTATTTTTCTGGCATTCCTTATGGCTGTTTAGCGAGAATAGGCGACAAATATGCCGCATCGTTTGCGATGTTCCCGTGATTTTACCAAGGCTTTGCATGCTGAACGCTGCCGATCTCGATACCTTGTTTTTGACCTTTCGCGTGGCCAGTCTGGCTACCTTGCTGTTGCTGTTGTTGGGCACGCCGCTGGCTTGGATGCTGGCGCGCAGCCGCTCGCGTTGGAAAGGTGTGATCAATAGCGTGGTGGCTTTGCCTTTGGTGCTGCCGCCGACGGTATTGGGTTTTTATTTATTGGTGTTGATGGGGCCGGCCGGGGTGGTGGGGAAATTTACCCTGTGGTTGGGTATCGGCACCTTGCCGTTCAGCTTTGGCGGTTTGGTGGTGGCTTCGGTGTTGTATTCGCTGCCGTTTGTGGTGCAGCCTTTGCAGAATGCCTTTATAGCGATGGGCGATGCGCCCTTGGAAGCTGCCGCGACCTTGGGTGCCGGGCCGCTGGATCGATTTTTCAGTGTGGCCCTGCCTTTGGCCAAGCCTGGGTTTTTAACTGCCGGGGTGCTGGGTTTCACCCACACTGTTGGTGAATTCGGTGTGGTGTTGATGGTCGGCGGTAATATTCCCGACAAAACCCGCGTGGTGTCCGTGCAAATCTATAACCATGTCGAAGCCCTGGAATACGGCCAAGCGCATTGGCTGGCCGGCGGATTGTTGATTTTCTCCTTCCTGGTGTTACTGCTGCTATACAACAGCCAGCAAACGCAAACGCTGACGCAATCCCTGAAATGAGCATGTCCCAAGTTCAAAGCATCCGGGCCTGCTTTCGCTTGGCTTACGATCAATTCGATTTGCATGTCGATTTAAATCTCCCTGCCAATGGGGTGACGGTGTTATTCGGCCATTCCGGTTCCGGTAAGACCACTTTGTTGCGTTGTATCGCCGGTTTGGAACGGGCGTCGCAAGGTTATTTGAAAATCGGCGAAACGCTTTGGCAAGACAGCGAAAACGATTTTTTCCTGCCTACTCACCGGCGTAACTTGGCTTATGTGTTTCAAGAAGCCAATCTGTTTCCGCATCTGTCGGTACGTGGCAATCTGGATTACGCAGTGCGGCGCTTGCGTGCCAAGGACCGGGCGTTTTCCTTGGAGCAGGCGATCGAATTGCTGGCGATAGGGCCGTTGCTGGAGCGTTTGCCGGCCCGGCTCTCCGGCGGCGAGCGGCAGCGGGTAGCCATTGCCAGGGCTTTGGCGGCCAGCCCGGACGTGTTGTTGATGGACGAACCGCTGGCTTCGCTGGACGATCAGCGCAAACAGGACATTCTGCCTTACCTGACCGGCTTACATCGGAATTTGCAGATACCGATTTTATACGTCACCCATTCCTTGCAAGAACTTAATCAACTGGCGGATTACTTACTGGTGATGGCTGGCGGTAAGGCCGTGGCCTGCGGGCCGCTGGCGGAGACGCTGACCCGGCTGGACGGGCCCATGGCCTTGGACCGGCAGGCGGCTGTTGTTTGGCGGGGCAGGCTGGAGAGTCACGAGGCCGAATATCATCTGAGTCACGCCGAATTTGCCGGTGGCAGCCTGAGTTTGCCGTATCTGGAATTGCCTATCGGCAGTCCTGTCAGAATCAGGGTTTATGCTCGCGATGTCAGTATTACCTTGCAGCCGCCGGAAGCCTCCAGCATTCTGAATATCCTGCCGGCGCGAGTATTGGCGTTGAGCGAGATAGGACAAGGCCAAACTGTCGTGCAATTGGCGGTGGGCGAGGAAATATTGCTGGCGCATATCACCCAAAAATCGGCGATGCTATTGAGTTTAGAGTCCGGCATGGCCGTTTATGCCCAAATCAAAGGTACCTCAATAGTCGGCTAAACGACAGCGGGATACCGCTGAATTCCAAGCAGGATGCACTGCTAAATTCCCAATCCCGGCACGCATTTTCGGCCGACGAAATGTGATAGCCCTCAAAAAACGCAACGAATTTTCCGTTGTTTGTCTGTTGGAAGCCTCTTATCCCGGTTTAGCGACTATCTTGTAGAGGGCTTTCCGGGAAGAGTATTGCCAGTTAAATCTTCAAGGCTACTTCGTCCTCTTAATAAAAATTAAAAAATGAAATCAACGATGTGGCTAAAGTGCCGGTTTCAAATGCAAGTGACGAATCCTTTACAGTTATGCCTATTGGGCGTAGCGCTTAATCTTTGCCCTGAATTTGGCGCGGCCGCGGAGGCGGCGCCGGATATTGAGACGTTTTCCATTAACGAGCTGATGCAAATGGAAGTATCGTCGGCTTCCCGAAAATCGCAAACGGTATCCGATACCGCGGCGGCGGCATTCGTCATCAGTCAGGAAGACATCCGTCGTTCCGGTGCGACCAGTATTCCCGATGCGTTAAGGTTGGCGCCAGGCATCGAAGTGGCGCAAATCAACGCCAGCGTCTGGGCAGTTACCGCGCGCGGCTTCAATGGCCGTTACGCCAATAAATTGCTGGTCTTGATGGACGGCCGCTCGGTTTATACCCCGTTATTTTCCGGTGTGTTCTGGGATTTGCAGGACACCATGATGGAAGATATCGAACGCATCGAAGTGATCCGTGGTCCCGGCGCGGTGATGTGGGGCGCCAACGCGGTTAACGGCGTGATTAACATCATCACCAAAAAAGCCAAGGACACCCAAGGCAATCTGTTCGTGGCCGGCGGCGGCAACCAGGAGCGCGGCTTCGCCGGTTACCGGTACGGCGGCCGCGTCGGCGACGACGGCAGTTATCGCGTATATGCCAAAACCTTTGAGCGCAATACCTTCGTTAATGCGGCCGGAGAGAGGCTGCATGACGACTGGCGTTCGGTGCAGGGCGGTTTTCGCATCGATGACCGTATTTCCAACGATAGCCGCTACACTTTGCAAGGTGACGTCTACCGCAAAAATGTCGGTAACACGGTGCCGGCGCAAACGGTCGTGCCGCCGTTTAATACGCCGTTCAATGTCGACGACCACGCCGAAGGCGCCAACTTGTTGGGCCGTTGGGAGGGCAACTTCAGCGATGGTTCCGAGTTTATGTTGCAGGGCTATTACGACCGGGTTAATTTCAGCGCGGCGGCGCTGTCCGACAGCCAGGACATGCTGGATATCGATTTTCAACATCGCCTGCATCCCAACTCCGACCACGATTTGATGTGGGGCGCCAGCTACCGCTTCATTCATAGCGCGGCAACCAATAGCGCGGCAATCTCCTTCAATCCGAACAGTCTGGGATACCATAACGGCAGCGTTTTCGTGCAGGACGACATCACGCTGATCGACGACACCTTGCGCCTGACCTTGGGTACCAAACTCGAAGAAAGCCATTTCGGTAATACTCAGGTGCAACCCAATGCACGCTTGATGTGGACGCCGGACCCAAAACATTCGGTGTGGGCGTCGGTTTCCAGAGCCGCGCGCACCCCGTCCCGCGGCGAAGCGCAAGCCAATATTGCGCTGGGCAGCGCCCCGCCGCCGTTCACGATGATTCAGGTAATAGGACAATCCGATCCGAAGTTGCGGGCTGAAAAAGTCTTTTCCGCGGAAATTGGTTACCGGACGCAATGGACCGACAAGTTTTCGACCGACATTACGGCATTCAGTAACCATTACACCGATCTGATTATGTTTCGCCAGGGCGTGCTCGACTTCGCAACGCTGACGCAACCGATGATCTGGTACAACAACAGCCGTGAAGTCACCACCCGCGGCATCGAAATCGCCAGCGAATGGCAAGTATTGGACTGGATGCGCTTTACCGGCAATTACAGTCACCTGAAAATCGAAATGCCCTATGATGCCGCCAATCCGGATACCGCCGGCCTCAGTCCGCGCCACCGCGGTTCGCTACGTTGGCAAATGGATTTACCGGAAAAAGTCAAACTGGACCTGACCTTACGCCACGTCGGCAAGTTGGCCGGGGTCGGCCAGGAAGTTCAGGCCTATACCACCTTCGATGCGCGTCTGGCTTACGAACCCTATACCGGCTTGGAGTTGGCGGTTATCGCTCAAAATTTGTTTTCGCCCAGACATCCGGAATATCACGATTCATCGGCCATCTCCTTGCCCGGTAGCGCGTTGGAGGTCCCTCGTTCGATCTACGGCAAGCTGAGCTGGCGTTTTTGATTTTTTCAACCCCTTAAGAGTATTGACGATGCGTAAACTATGGAAAAAGCTACCCTGGATTATTGCCGCAATTTTATTGGTAATAGGGCTGATCAAGCCGCCGCTCTTGCCCTGGATGCTGCTGCTTCTGGTGGTGGTTGCTTTTCTGTTCCTGCCGAGGCGCGGTTTGATCGGCCCGGTGGAACTGCCGGCCGACGATGCATTTTTACCTAGCGAACAAGTGCAATGGTGGTATTGGACCGGTCACTTGTTCACCGACGACGGCCGGCGCTTTGGCTTTGAAATCGTGTTTTTTTCATTCGACAGTTTGGTGATTTTTCGCGATCAACTGGTGCAGGCGGCAGTCACCGACGTGAACGGGCAGCGTTTTTCGTTTGAAGAGTTTGTCGAGTTTCATCTGCCCAATCGCACGCCGAACGGCTTCAATCTGACTTCCGGCGTTGACAATAAAGTCACCGCAATCGGTGGCGACGGCCACGATCGCTTGCATGCGCAAGTGGGCGATTACGTGCTGGATTTGGAACTCAAGGCGACCCAGGCACCGGCCTTGCATTATGGCGGCGATGCCCACCCCTATCGCTTCGGCGGGTATACTTATTACTATTCGCGGCCGAAAATGGCGACAACGGGTACTATCAGCATCGGCGGCCAAAGCTTTCAGGTTAGCGGTAATAGTTGGTTTGACCGCCAATACGGCGAGCTGTATCAGGCAATTCAGCAAGGTTGGCAATGGTTTGCGATCGAACTGGAGGATAACCGGCAAATCATGTTGTTCGACTTCAAGGGTGGCGACAGTTCGGTAGAAAAATCCGGTTCGATCACCGATGCCCAAGGCCAAACCATTACGCTGGCCGCTCACGAATTTGCGGTGACCGTACTCGGCGAATGGGTAAGCCCTCACACCGGTTGCTCATACCCCTCAGGCTGGGAAGTAGAGGTGAGAGGGGAGAAATTTACCGTACAGCCATTGGTGCAAGATCAGGAATTGCACGCGCAGCACATGATCTGGGTCGGTCCGGTATACTGGGAGGGCGCGTGCAGTGTGGCCGGCGCGACCGCCGGTCAGGCCTATGTGGAATTAAACGGTTTTTGCCGCTGCCCCGGCAGAGGCGGTTAGCATTCGCCGTAAGTTTTGCTTTCTTGGGTAGGGGCGCAAGAGCTTTTTGCTCTGCGGGTTTGCGCTTCTACCGGTACAATCCAAAGCGGACGCCGTTTGTCGGCTCATCAAATTAATCTCATCGCAAATCGGCCTTGTCGTTTTTTAACCAAAACATGATGCATAAAGGACAACGCATACAACGCGAAACGATAGGCCGAAAAGGTCTGCGGCAAGCGTTAGGCGTACTGCTGGGAGTTAGCAAAAATATCCTGCCTTGGACTTTTTTGGCGCCGTACCCCAGGCGCTATATGCTTTTTAAATTAGTTATCTGCTGGTTTTGCCTGTTGCTGCCTTGCGGCTGGCAGGCAATGTCCGCCGACAGTTTGTCGGAAGCGCAGATCAAAGCGGCTTATCTTTATAATTTTGCTAAATTCGTGGAATGGCCGGCCGAGGTGTTGCAGCCCGGTGCCGATATTTTGCTCTGTGTGGTCGGGAATAATGTGCTGGACGGCGAACTGCAAGCCTTGGACGGCCGTAAGGCCGGCGAGCGTCAGTTGCGGGTTGTGCAACATAGTCATACCGATCTTAATTTGCAGGGGTGTCATCTGCTGTTCCTCGGCAGTTCCGAGCAGCAGCGTTTCCTGGTGACCCTGAAAACCCTGCGCGACGCGCCGGTGCTAACGCTGTCCGACATAGAGGATTTCGCGGAAAAAGGCGGCGGCATAAGTCTGCTGTTTCGCGACAACAAGGTAGTGTTTGAAGTCAATTTGGAACCGATTCGTAACGCGCGGCTACATTTGCCGGGCCAGTTGTTGAATATCGCATCCTATGTTTACGGGAGATAGTTTGGTGCGCGCCCTACCCAATTTTTCCAACTGGTCCTTGCGGCGAAAGCTGGTATCCATCATTATGGTGAGCTGTGCGGTTTGCCTGTTCGTTAGTCTTTCGGTGATGGTGGTTAGCTCGGTAGTTAACCGTTACCGGGAAGTGCTGCACGAACTGTCCAGTTTGGCCGATGTTTTGGCCGAGAACGGCCAAGCCGCATTGGTATTTTCCGATAAGCAGGAAGCCGGCAGGTTGCTGGTGTCCTTGAAAGACCGGCCGGAAATCGTCTCCGCCTGGATGATGTCGGCCGACGGCGAGGCGTTAGCGTCCTGGAGTCGGTCGAGATCGGTCCCTGAAATATCCATGGATTACCGGCGGCCGTTCCGCGAATTGCATACCGATTTTTGGAGCCGGCGCGCCGAGTTGTTCACGCCGGTCGTCAAAAATACCGAATTGGTCGGATATGTGTTGCTGCAAGCCGACTTTACCGCGCAATGGAACGATCAATTGGCCGATTTGGGCAAGGGATTGGGTGCGGCGGGGCTGGCATTGATATTGGTGTATCTGCTGGCGATTCGCTTGCAGCGCATTATTTCCAGGCCAATAGAAGAACTGGCCGAAGCCGCGCGCCTGATCGCCGAAGATAAAAACTACAGTTTACGCGTCGTACAACGCGATCGGGATGAAATTGGCGACTTGGTGCAAGCATTTAACGCAATGTTGGGCGAGATTCAGGTGCGCGACGAAAATCTGACCGGTCATCGTGATCGTCTGGAGGCGGAAGTCGCGCAACGAACCGTCGAATTGTTACAGGCCAAGGAGGAGGCGGAAGCGGCTTCTCGCTCCAAAGGCATGTTTTTGGCAAACATGAGCCATGAAATCCGCACGCCGATGAACGCCATCATCGGGTTGTCGGATCTGGCTTTGAATAACGATTTGTCGCCCAAACTCCGGGATTATTTGCAGAAAATTCATACTTCTTCCTTGGCGCTGTTGGCGATTACCAACGATATTCTCGATTACTCAAAAGTCGAAGCCGGACGCATGGAGTTGGTGGCCGATGCGTTTAGTCTTGAGGAATTGCTGGAAAACGTGCTGAATCTGTTCATCGTTCGCGCCGAGGAAAAAGGTTTGGAATTGGTGTTGGAGCTCGATTCCGCGGTGCCGCCACTATTAATCGGCGACGCCTTGCGTTTGGGGCAGGTGCTAAACAATCTGGTCGGTAACGCGGTGAAATTTACCGAGAGTGGAGAGATTCACGTCAAGGTTTCGCAGGTCTCCAATGCGCACGGGCACGTAAAGCTGAGCTTTTCGGTACGCGATACCGGCATCGGCATGACCATGGAACAGCTTGATCTGTTGTTTCAAGCTTTTACGCAGGCCGACGGTTCCATTACCCGCCGCTTCGGCGGAACCGGGCTAGGCTTGGCCATCAGCAAGCGGCTGGTGGAAATGATGGGCGGGGATTTGATAGTACAAAGTCAGGCCGGCGAGGGCAGTCTATTCGAGTTTACCTTGCTGTTACCCTATCCGGTGGAACAGACGGTGCGGCAACTTCCCGCGCATTTGCAAAGCATGCGGGTGCTGATCGTTGACGACCTGGATATTTCCCGGCAAATGCTGCGCGACATTTTGTTGGCCTGGGGGTTTCAGGTAGAGGAAGCGGCGTCAGGCGACGAGGCACTGGCCCGATTGCGGGCTGCAAACGATGCCAAGCAGGATTTCGAATTGGTATTGCTGGATTGGAAAATGCCGGGCTTGGATGGCTTGCAGGTAACGCGCGAGATTCGGGAAATGGTGCGCCGCACGGAAATTCGCAATGCCCCGGTGGTAATCATGGTAACGGCGTTCAGTCGCGAAAAATTGTTGAATGCCGCCGGCGATATCATCCCCGACGATATTCTGGTGAAGCCGGTGATGCCTTCGACACTGTTGGATGCGTTGACGAGGTTGCAGGGGGGTAAGGTCGATTTGACCGCCGAACGAGTCCGGCCGCAGCTAGGCAGCATGGCAGCTTCGATCAGCGGTGCGCGTATCCTGTTAGTGGAAGACAACGAGGTCAATCAGATCGTGGCGCGCGAATATCTGGAAAGTTCGGGCTTGCTGGTGACGGTGGCCAATAACGGCCGTGAAGGGGTCGAAGCGGTCCGAAATATGCGCTTCGACGCGGTGTTGATGGATCTACAAATGCCGGAGATGAGCGGTCTGGATGCCACCAGACTGATTCGTCAGGATCCGCGTTTTGCCGATTTACCCATCATAGCGATGACGGCGGCGGTACAGGAGCGGGAGCGTAACGATTGTTATGCGGCCGGCATGAACGATCATGTCGGCAAGCCGGTATTGCCGCAGACCTTGATGGCGGCGCTGATCCGCTGGATCAAACCGTCGGCGCCGGGCCTGCCTAGTTATCCTTCCATCCGCAAATCCGCTACGGCAATTTCCGCTTTGCCTGACGAATTGCCGGGGTTCGATATGGCGTATATTCGCGCCATAATCGGCGACGACACCGCCAAATTGCAACGCCTGTTTGGATCTTTCAGGGACAAGTTTGCCGATGTGATGGTAAGGATACGGCTTATGCTGGGCGACAACGATAACGAGCAGGCCGCGGTATTGCTGCACAACTTGAAGGGGGCGGCCGGGGTGCTGGGCGCGGTGGAGTTGAGCCGGGTCGCGGCGGGCTTGGAAGATAGCTTGCTTAAGGGGGGGGCGGTCGATGGCGAAATGGCGTCTTGCGAGGGTGCATTGGCCGCCACCCTGCAAACTATTGCCGAGTTGACAGCGAAGGAGACTATTGCCGACAACGGTTACGATTCGCCGAATTGGGAGGCCGCGAGAGAGCTTGTCGTTAAATTGCATACCTTGCTGGAGGGCAGCGACTTTGTGCCGCTTGAATTGCTGGAACTTTTGAAAAAAGCTTTGCCTGGCCCGAGTACCCGCAAACTGTTGCGGCAGATAGAAAAACAGGTCGGCAACATCGATTATCGGGCCGCGCGAATCAGCCTCGCGGAGCTGGAAGCCGGCATTTCACAATATCTACAGAGAGGATCGTCATGACTATCGAACCCTCCAAACCCTTGATTTTGATCGTCGATGATACGCCCACCAATATTCAGGTATTGGCGGAAAATCTGATCGATGACTATCGGGTGAAGGTAGCCGTCAGCGGCGAGGCCGCGCTGGAGACAATCGCCAGACAGGGACCGCCCGATTTGATTCTGTTGGATGTGATGATACCCGGCATGGACGGTTACGAAGTCTGCCGCCGTCTGAAAAGCGACCCGCTCACCAGTGCGATTCCGGTGATCTTCGTCACGGCAATGAACGCGGCCACTAACGAAGAGTATGGCTTAAACCTGGGCGCAATGGATTACATAACCAAGCCGTTTTATTTGCCGGTGGTTAAAGCCCGTATCCGAAATCATATCCGTCTGAAGCAAATGACCGATATATTGGAAGCGATGGCCTGGATGGACGGTTTGACCGGTATCCCCAACCGACGGCGTTTTGATCAAGTATTGGAAAATGAATGGAAGCGGGCGCAACGCAATCAGATGCCGCTGGCCTTGATCATGGCGGATGTCGATTATTTTAAGGCCTATAACGACTGTCACGGTCATGGCGCCGGCGATATTTGTCTGCGGCAGGTGGCAACGCTGCTGGCGGCGTCGGTAAGCCGCTCCGGTGATTTGGTGGCGCGTTACGGCGGCGAAGAGTTTGTGATGTTGATGCCGGACACCGACGTCGATGGTGCGCAACGCATTGCCGAGATGCTGTGCCGGCGGGTAGAAGCTCAGCAAATTCCTCACGCCAGTTCCAGCGTGTCGGCATGGGTAACGATCAGCGCGGGTTATGCGGTGTTGATTCCGGACTTGCAGCAAGCGCCATCGATATTGCTCGATGAAGCCGATAGCCGGCTGTATCTGGCCAAGGAGGCGGGCCGTAATTGTGCTTACGGTGTTGTAAAAACAGCGGCGTAGCCTAACTCGCCCTCAAGCAGTCGGGCCACGCCGTTTATTGGACTAAGCGGCGACTGCGGCGGCCTGTACCGTTTGCAAGAAGTCTTTACAGTCGGCGTTGATCAGTTCAAAGCCCATTTTCTCGCTGAAGCGTTTTTCCTTGTCGGTTGGGTTTTTTCGCAGGAACCAGCCTCTATGCTCGTCGGCGCCGTAAACGATGTCGCTCATCACCATGCGCTCGGAATCGCGATTCAACGGCAGCCCCAACAGCAGGTATTTTTTGCCCTTGCGGTATTCCTTTAAAAAGTCCGGAATCGCAAAACCGCCCATAAGCTCGGTAATGTAATCGACATAGTCGGCATCGGAAGCGATGTAATTGGATTCCGGTTTCGGCGTACCCATCGGTTTAAACAAAATTGGTAGATTTTTATCGACTTGTTCCTGCGGAATTTCGAAATAGCTGCTGCCGTCGTAATGATAAATTTTGAAACGATAAGCGGTAGCCACTATCCTGGCCACGCCGACGATCAGGGTGTGCTCTTCGTCGGCATAACTGTCTTGCAGTTGAGTGTCGCGGTTAACGTCTATCACGTATTTGGGCCGCCATTCCTTTAGCCAATCGTGCAGAGAGGCCCGTGTGTATTGAATTTGACCGTAAGTCTTGTCAAGAAACTGGGTGACGTAGTTGCGGCCGCGCTTCAATTCCTGATTCATCGCCGCGCGCGGAAACTCGTACATCAGTTTCGGCGCCATCGGTTTGCCGCCGTTCATTGCCAAAATCAGGCTGTCGCTGTCGGCCGGCATCGGTTCGCGGGTCAATTTGCTTTGGGCGTCGAAGACTGCCCCCGGCCCCAGATAAGGAATGACTTGGTTATCGTACAAGCCGCTTAGGATTTCAGTAAAAACAGTGCTCGACATAATGCGCCTCAAAAAATGAACAGTAATGTCTAGGCAATGCAAAATTCAATCCAGTTTGTTTGTAGGCGTCCTAAGCCTTTGGCTGTCTAGGGTAGGGTCGATTTTTGACGGCCGAAATCGCGGCAACAACCGTACGAATTGGCGGTGATTTGTCGTAAGCCCGACAATCGTCAGCGAAACTTGTTTCCTCGGCAGAGGCTGGCAAGTCGCTAATGCCAGCCACCATACTGGGTAGTTGGATCGCCGCGAAATCCGGACGTGGTTTTATTCGCATCCGGAACGTGCGCGATACTTTCGGCGGCCTGCACCATGTTGTTGTGGGTATAACCGCCCATGGCCTTGGCTTGTTTGGCGATGGTGGTGGTAGTTGGGTTGATGTCGTACTTGCTGGCGTCGGGCTGGATCACCACGCTGATTAATTGTTCGTCTTTCGCCGCATTAGGGCTAGGGGCATAGCGCAAAATCACAGGTAGCACGGTACCGGCCGGAACCTGAATTTCGTAACGCTGGCTGTTGTTCAATTCGGTGCTGGTCAGCGCTTCACCGCTCGCCGTCAGTAGTGTGACGATGCCGGTTTTGATCGGACCGGCGTTATTACTGACTGCGCCGAGCAGCGATGTTGCGCGTAAAGTTTGTTTGACGACGGCTTTGCTAGTGGCGTTGGATTTCGGTTGTTCCCGGCCGCAACCGGTCAGTACGGCGCTGCTCAGCAAGCTGAGGCCGCTAATCAAGATGAGGCTCAAAGTAGTCGGTGTTTTCATGAATGTCTCCGTTGGCGTGAGCTTAAGATACCCGCACCAGGCGTAACCGACAAGTGGGGTGACGTCGCGGGGATAGCGTTAGATAGAAGTTGAATAATGCCGGTAAGGCCGTTATAGTTGCCCAACTTTTATACTTGTAAATCAATGCTATGCCATCATTCGACATCGTTTCAGAACTCGACAGCCACGAAGTGACCAACGCCGTGGATCAAGCCAATAAAGAAGTGTCCACTCGCTTCGACTTCAAAGGCTCAAATGCCTGTTTCGAACAACAAGACGACAGCATATTGATGAAGGCCGAATCGACTTTTCAACTGCAACAAATGCTGCCGATTTTATATGCCAAGATGGGGAAGCGTGGCATCGACATTTCCAGTTTGGAAAGCGGCAAAATTCAGGATACCGGCAAAACCGCCCAGCAAAGTATTGCCCTGAAGCAAGGTGTGGGTACCGATCTGGCGAAAAAAATCGTCAAGCTGATCAAGGATAAGAAACTAAAAGTTCAGGCCGCGATCAATGGCGATAAGGTGCGCGTGACCGGTAAAAAGCGCGATGATTTGCAGGAGGTTATCCAAATGTTACGTACCGAAGATCTGGAGCAACCGCTGCAATTCAATAACTTTCGCGACTAAGCTCGGCTGTATGGCTTTGCGCTGTCGTCGAGCCTTAAGCAGTCTTCCGGTCCGTTAGTTAGGTAAATCTGTCCGGGGAGAGCAATGACAACAGTAAAGATCGGTCAGCGAGTGCCGCCCCTGTCTGTTTCCGAATGGGTGCGGGGGACGCCTGTCAATTTCGAGCGCTTGCTCGGTCAAGTGGTGCTGGTGGCGGTGTTTCAAGTCAACTGCCCCGGTTGTTTCCTCTCCTGCCTGCCGCTGGCCCTGGCTTTAAAACAGCGTTATGCCGATAGTGGTTTGACGGTATTGGGTCTAGCGACCGCGTTTGAGGATTTCGATAAAAATAACCTTGAAAACTTAAAACGTCTGATCGACACCGGCGAAGTCGTCGGGGAAACTCTGCGGGTGTTAAGCGGACGCGGTTTGCTGCGGGACGGCAAGTTACCCTACGAAATCGATTTTCCGGTGGCGATGGATAGGTTGACCAAGCGGGAGTTCGGCAGCATCGAAAGCGAAATAGATGCTTTTATCAGTCAACGCCTGAGCGATCTGGAGCAAGAGATCGGCCTGCGTCAGCCGCATGTGCGCGCACAAGTAAAACAGTATTTGCAAACTCTGGAGTTTCACGCGGAAACTTTCGAGTTTTTTCAGTTGCAGGGAACGCCCTCTTATATTTTGGTCGACAGAGCCGGCTTGCTGGCCGCTTGTCGGTTTGGGGCTTATCCTGAGCTGGAAGCGGATATTCTTAAGCTGTTGTAACAATACTCAGAGCGTACAGGCTGAACGTTGGAAAGTCCGTTTGCGCCGTCATGAAAATTAAGGTCGACATCCCTGTCTATTGTTAACATTTTTAGCGAGCCAAACATCTCCGTTTCCGGTTGAGTTAGGCCGGGGTCAAGCAGGAACGCTTTGATTCTACGAATTGTCTAAGTCAACACGGTTACCAATCGGTGAAAGAATGAAGTAATGTAATACAAGCTTATTCGGTCATTTGCTGATCCGGCGCCAATCTAAAAATTAAAGGAGCTGTTTGTTCTTCTAGCCCAAAGTACCGTGGCTCGTGGCCGAGCACGTTGACGTATACCCAATAACTTCGGTCATGGTATGGTTGCGCGATTTTTATCGTCGTCGATTTTTTCAGGAAACACTCATGACCGAACCCTTGCTGATCGCCAAATCCCAATCTGCCGAGCTTTGTCTGTTGCCGGCCATGGCCAACCGCCACGGCTTGATTGCCGGCGCTACCGGTACAGGTAAGACCATCACTCTGCAAACTCTGGCCGAAGCGTTTTCGCAAATCGGTGTGCCGGTCTTCATGGCGGATGTAAAAGGGGATTTGTCCGGAATCAGCCGAGCTGGCGGCGGCAATGCCAAGGTTGAAGCGCGGCTGGCCGAGCTGGGTATAACCGCCAATTATTCCGCGATGCCAACCCTGTTTTGGGACGTGCTGGGTAAAAAAGGCCA
>CAZGUM010000071.1:0-18907 GCA_964529085.1 uncultured Methylomonas sp.
GCATTACAAAATGGCTGGATCAAGCAAGCTTAATATCACCCCGCCGCGCTGGCTGCTGGCCGAGCTGAGCTACAAGTGCCCATTGCAATGCCCGTACTGCTCCAATCCGCTGGATTACGCTAAATATCAGAACGAATTAAGCACCGAGGATTGGAAACGCGTATTAAGCCAAGCCCGCAAAATGGGTGCGGTGCAGCTGGGATTTTCCGGTGGCGAACCGCTAACCCGCCAAGATTTGACCGAATTGGTCGGCTATGCGCGCGAGTTGGGTTATTACTCCAATCTGATCACTTCAGGTTACGGCTTGAGCGAAGAAAAAATCGTCGAATTGAAACAAGCCGGTTTGGACCACATCCAGATCAGTATCCAGGCCAGCACCCAGGAACTGAATGATCACATCGCCGGCACCGCCACCTACCAACACAAACAGGACGTGGCGAAACTGATTAAAAAACACGGCTATCCGATGGTGCTATGCGTGGTAATCCACCGCGAAAACATTCACCAAATGCCGCAGATATTGGAGATGGCCGAAAACCTCGGCGCCGATTATCTGGAACTGGCCAACACCCAATATTACGGCTGGGCGCATTTGAATAGGGATGCATTGCTGCCAACCCGCGAGCAGTTTCAGGAAGCAGAAAAGATTGCGCAGGCTTATAAAGAAAAAGTCGCCGGCAAAATGAAGATTTATTACGTGGTGCCGGATTACTACGAAGACAGGCCGAAAGCCTGCATGAACGGCTGGGGCACGACATTTTTGACCATCGCCCCCGACGGCACCGCGCTGCCTTGCCATTCCGCACGCGAACTGCCCGGTTTGGATTGCCCGAACGTTAAGGATTTCAGCATAGCCGAGATCTGGAACGAATCGAAAACCTTCAACTTCTTCCGTGGCACGGAATGGATGCAGGAGCCTTGCCGCAGCTGCGACGAGAAACTCAAAGACTTTGGCGGCTGCCGCTGTCAGGCATTCTTGTTCAACGGCGACATGTACAGCACCGACCCGGTGTGCAGCAAATCGCCGGAACGACACAGGATCGACGACGCAATCAATTCGGCACGCGAACTAGCCTTATCCGACCGGGAAAAGCCGTTGATATTTCGCAACAGTAAAAACTCCAAACAATTCTAAAGCTTTCGATAGCCAGCGGATCCGCTGGCTGAGCATCATTCCAGCACCGAATGATGCGCCAAGGGTTCGGTCGGCGCAGTTTGCCCCCCATCCTGGAACTGCATCTTATGCAATTTGGCATATGCGCCATCCAGGACCAATAGTTCGCGATGCGAACCTTGCTCGACAATCCGGCCTTTATCCATCACCAAAATTACATCCGCACTTTCGATAGTCGACAAACGATGCGCCACCACCAGGGTAGTACGGCCTTGCATCACCCGATTTAGCGCAGCCTGGATATAGCGTTCCGATTCGGTATCCAGCGCCGAAGTGGCTTCGTCCAGAATCAAAATCGGCGCGTCCTTCAATAAAGCTCGCGCTAGGGCTAAGCGTTGGCGCTGGCCGCCGGACAGTTTGACGCCATTTTCACCAATTTCGGTATCCAGCCCTTGCGGCATTTTCCCAACAAAATCCATCGCATAGGCATCGGTCGCAGCCTGCTCTATCTGTTCCCGAGCAGCGCCTTGCAGCGTCCCATACGCGATATTGTTAGCCACTGAAGCATTGAATAAGGTGACATTCTGCGTCACCATCGCAATCTGTCGGCGCAAGCTATCGCGCCGATAACGTTTCAACTCGACACCATCGATCAAAATCTCGCCATGCTCGTACTCGTAAAAGCGCGGCAATAAATTGATCATCGTGCTCTTCCCGCCGCCGGAAGCACCGACCAAGGCGACAGTCTGGCCCGGCTCTATGGTCAGATTGATATTGTTAAGCGCCGGCGTGTCGCTACCGACATAGCTAAAGCTTAGATCTCTAAACTCGATACGCCCTTGGCTACGCTCCACTTGGTAATCGCCGTCGTCGACTTCAGTCGGCTCGTCCAGCACCTCAAACAAGGATTCGGCAGCGGCGATCCCGCGCAAAATCTCGGAATTGGCGTCGCTCAACTGGCGAATCGGTTTAGGCAGTAAAAACGCAGCCGTGAAAAAACCGACAAACTCGCCCGGACTGGAGGCTTTCATCAAGATCAAGGCCAAATACATCATGCCGGCCAAGGCGAAGGAAATCACCAACTGCATTAGGGGGTTATTCAGCGACACGGTCATGATCAGTTTGCGATATTGGGTACGATTCTCCAGGCTGGCCGTCTTAAACCTTTGCCGCTCATAGTCTTCGCCGCCGAAACTTTTCACAATCCGATTGCCAGCCACCATTTCCGAGGTGATATGCGTCAAATCGCCAACCGTATCCTGCATATTGCGGCTCAGCCGTTTCAAGCGCTTGCCGACATAACGCACCATCACCGCTACCACCGGCGCAATCGCCAAAAACACCAAGGATAGTTGCCAGTTGGTGTACGCCAGATAACCCAGCAAACCCACCGCAGTGAAGCCCTCGCGCACGAAGGAGCGAATCGAATCGGAAGTGGCGCGCGTGACTTCGCCGATATTATTGGTAATCCGCGAAATCATGTAACCGCTGTTGTGCGCATCGAAATATTGCACCGACAAGCGCGTATACTGATTAAAAATTTCACACCGCAATTTGTGAATCAAATTGCCGGAAATCCGCGCCAGATAATAGTTACCCAAAAAAGAGCCTATGCCACGGACCAAAAATAACACGACGAACGCCAACGGCAGATACTGAATATCGCTTCGATCCGGCGCACCAAAGCTGTCGATGATGCGCTGAATAATCATCACCACCGCCGGCTCGGTGGCTGCATAGATCGCAAAACCCAGGGCGCTGACTAAAAAAAGCCGCCAATACGGCAGCACAAACGCCAGCAAGCGCTTGTAAACCTGGCCGTCTGTCATGGTTTTGCGCGAATTTTGTAACGTGTTCAATACTGTTTACCTTTAAAATGAGCGCCTATGTCGATCACATCGCGCGTCATGCCCAATCCAAAACCGCTCAATATACAACCTAAACGCATTTTGGTGATAACCCTGCGTTATCTGGGCGACACTCTGCTGACAACGCCATTGATCAGCTCATTAAAGCAAGCGTATCCGGATGCGAAGATCGACGTATTGCTGCCAAGCGGCAATCTCGGCATGCTGGAAGGCAATCCGGACGTCGATCGATTGCTCGCCATGCCGGGCAAATCAGGCCTAAAAGCTTTCTGCAAACTGCTGTTTGGGCTATTTCGCCGATACGACTTGGCTGTTTCGACTCAGGCTGGCGACAGGCCTACTTTGATCGCGGCTGCGGCAGGCAAAACCAGCATCGGTTTTATTCCCAGCGACCCGGCTAAAGCCTGGTGGAAGCGGCTATTATTAACCCGCTACTTGATATTCGGCCCCGACTACGATAACGCCGTGTTGGAAAACTTGCGCTTCTGTGAGCTTTTGCACATCCAGCGCAGCTATTGTTTGACGCCCCCTCACACCCTTACAGCAATACCGTCCAAGCCAAACAGTCCTTACGCGGTGCTGCATATTATGCCGCAATGGGGTTATAAACAATGGCACGCAGAGGGCTGGCGGCGACTTGTCGAGTTCCTGGACCGACAAGGCTACCAGATTGTACTGACTGGTAGCGGTCAAACCGCGGAACAACGCGCCTTGCAAACTTTACAGCAACAGTTCCCTGCTAGCGCGCTCAATCTAGCCGGCCAATTATCCCTGGCGCAATTGACCGAAATAATTAGCGACGCCGATCTATTCGTCGGCCCGGATACGGGTATCACCCATCTCGCGGCCGCCACGGGCACATTGACCTTCGCCTTATTCGGCCCCACCGACCCGAAAAAATGGGCACCGTGGCCGCACGGCTACCGCAAAGATTATGCACCATTTCCGTCGAGGGGCTCCAGTCTCGTGAACAATGTTTATCTGCTTCAGGGGCAAACAGACCAAGACTGTCTACCCTGCCAATTGGAAGGTTGCGACCGGCACCGCGAAAGCCGTAGCGCCTGCCTCGACCAGTTAACCTCCGAGCAGGTGATCAACATCATCGATCAAACGCTTAAGGCACAAACGCCAAACCATGCCCGAAGCTTGTAAGATCCAAACCATCCTGATGATGTTATTTTCCGAAAAACCACCGATAATCCCGACACTTTGCCACCATTAAACACTATAAAAACTCCCATGACGGCATCTCCCAGCCTAGATCGTATTTTGGTATTGAACGTCAAAAAATTCGAACAACGCCGAAGGTTTATGGAGCAGCAGCTGACTAAATTCGGTCTGACCGCCGAATTTGTATTCGACTGGGATATCGAAGATTTAACCGAAAGCATAATTGCCGAGTATTTCAGCGGCGACCAACTCACGCCGGCTCAGCAATCCTGCGCACTGAAGCATGTGACCGCGCTACAAAAAATCGCTGCCGGCAATTGCCAATTCGCGCTCGTGCTGGAAGACGACGCCGTTTTCGGCAAGGATCTCCACTTAGGCCTGCAACGCGCCATGGAACAAAGCGCACAGTTTCCGGGTAATAAAGTCGTTTACATTGGCTCGGGTGGTAACTTTTTCACGCCGAAAAGCCAACGTAGGCCGGGGCAATATCTCTATGTCGGCAAGCGAGGCCGGTTTACCGACTCTTACATTATCGACAGCAATACGGCACAGGTGCGTTTGGAATGGCTGCGTTCGCACAAGATTTCGCTCTCGATAGACAATCAATTCGACCACATAGACAGATTACTCGGCATCCAAATTCTTTGGCTGGAAGACCCAGTTATCGAACAAGGCAGTAAAAACGGCTTATTTCAGAGTGCGCTGGAAGCCGATCCACCAACCTGGTTAAAAGCGATTTTTTTCGGCTGGGAAAAACTCAAGCGCAAATACATTTATCAATTATGGCGTTAAGGACCGATACCGATGTTTGCCCATTCCAAATTTGCTGAATCGTCGCTGGCGATAAGCCGCTACTTGGCGATCACAGCCGCCATCGCCGCTCCGATATCCACCAGCATCGCTAGTATCGCCTGTGTTGCATTGCCGATTTTTTGGTTGCTCTCCGGTCATGCCATACAGTCCCTAAAGTTATCTTGGCAACAACCGCTCGGTAAAATGATTGTACTGTTTTTCGCTTGGCTCATCATCGGCACGCTATACGCCGAAACGGACTGGCCCAGCCGATTACAAACTTTATCAAGCTGGAAGAAACTGTTTTACACCTTTTTGTTGCTCGGCTTTTTTCAGGAGACCGCATGGCAAAAACGTTTCGTCCGTAGCTATTTCATTGCGATGTTCATAGCCGCAGTTTTAGCCGTGCCATTGTGGGCATTGGATTTAGCCGTCAGAAACGGCCGCGAAGCCGGCATTTTTATGACGAATCACGCCACGCAAAGCATGGCCTTTGTCGCCGCCGTTCTAGCCTGCATTTTTTTGCTCCAGGAACCGCTGACGAAACGGCAAAAATATTATGTCTGGTCAGCAATAGGCTTATTTCTGTTTAACATCTTTTTCATCAGTCCAGCCAGAAGCGGTTATTTTGCGCTGCCTATTGCCGCCGTTTTTGCCGTAGGCTCGATTTACGGTTACCGCAAACTCCCGCATATATTAGGCGCGGCGACTCTCGCTGTGCTGGTTCTGATCATTAGCTCAAATACCCTGCAAGATCGCATCAAGCTGGCCTTGGACGAAAAAGCCAACTATCAAACCAGTAGTAACGAAACCTCCATAGGTTTACGGGCGGTGTTTTACAAGAACACCTTGGAACTAATCCAGGAAAAGCCGTGGTTCGGCTATGGCACCTCATCCTTCAAATCCGTTTACAGCACCTACGCAGCAGGCAAAGCCCAAGATTGGCACGGTATCAGTACCGGCGATCCACATAACCAATACCTGTTCGTCTGGTTGGAAAACGGCCTGTTCGGCGTGCTGCTGTTTTTTGCCTATATTTTCATAGCCCTGCGCCAAGGTCTGAACAACCGGCCCTACGGCCCGATCGCCGCCAGCTTTTTAGTGGCGATCTGCGCATCAAGCCTATTCAATTCCCATTTTAAGACCTATGCCGAAGGTTATTTGCTGGCATTTTTCCTCGGCGCATTGTTAAGCCAACCCAACGAAAACACGGCAATTGTGCGAACCAATGCTTAGCGTAATCGTCATCACCAAAAACGAAGCGGAACATATAGGCCGCTGTTTAGCGTCGGTAGCTTGGGCGGATGAAATTATTGTGCTCGATTCCGGCAGCACGGATGACACGGTAGCTATTTGCCAATCATTCACAGACCAAGTATTTGTGACCGACTGGCCCGGCTTCGGCCCGCAAAAACAAAGGGCCTTGGATAAGGCTCGCGGCGATTGGGTACTTTCTCTCGATGCGGATGAAGAAGTCAGTCCGGAGTTAAAAGCCGAAATATTGGAAGCCATGCAAACCCACAATGCGCAGGGCTTTGAGATACCGCGATTGTCCAGCTATTGCGGCCGGCGAATTAGACACGGTGGCTGGTGGCCGGATTATGTGCTGCGACTGTTTCGCCGCGACGCCGGCCGTTTCAGCGCTGATGTGGTTCATGAGCATATCGTGGTAAATGGCAAGATCAACCACCTACTCAACCCGTTACTTCACGAAGCCTTCGTCGATCCGGAAGAAGTCTTGCGCAAAATCAACAGTTATTCCTCGCTTGGCGCCCAAAAACTTCTCAGTAACGATCAAAGCGCCAATCTGGGTTTGGCAATCGCTAAAGGCTTTTGGACTTTCATCCGTACCTATTTCATCAAGGCAGCCATCCTGGACGGCCCCGAAGGCCTGATGCTGGCCATTTCCAACGCCGAAGGCAGTTACTATAAATACCTGAAACTGCGCGACCTGCGCAACAAAACCAGAGCAAAATGAACGGCCTGATCTCGGTCATTGTTACTACCTATAACTGGACGGAGGCACTGGCTGCCTGCTTGCTTAGTTTGTCGGATCAGCAGGATCGTCAATTCGAAATCGTCATCGCCGATGACGGCTCCACCCCCGCAACACAACGGCTGGTTACAGACTTTATCGAAACCAGCCCGATTCCGACCCGTCATGTATGGCACGAAGATCATGGGTTTCGGGCCGGCACCATTCGTAATAAGGCAGTTGCCACCAGTCGTGGCGATTATCTGTTGTTTATCGATGGTGACTGTTTGACGCTACCGGATTTTATTCTTCGGCACCGACAACTGGCGGAAACAGGCTATTTTGTCCCTGGCAACCGAGTACTCTTAAACCAAAACTATACCGAGCAGCTGTTACAGCAAAAAATACCATTACACCAGCAATCGTTCGGTTTTTTCGTTAAGCAATGGCTAAGCCGCCGCATCAATCGCGTTTTGCCCCTGCTGTATTTACCTTTGAGCCGCTGGCGTTACCGCCGGCCGCATAAATGGCAAAAAGCCATGACCTGTAATCTGGCTATCTGGAAAAACGATTTCCTGGCGGTGAACGGATTCGACGAAGTGTTTGAAGGCTGGGGTTATGAAGATTCCGACTTGGTGATCCGCTTGATCCACCACGGCATCCATCGAAAGGAGGGCCGGTTTGCGGCCCCGGTATTGCATCTTTGGCATCGGCATAACGACAGAAGTCGGCATGACGAAAATTATCAGCGTTTACTCCGGCGTGTTGCCGATGAGGCTGTGATTCGGGCCAAACGCGGTGTCGATCAGTATGTCGAAAAGACCTAGGCTAACTTAAACCGAGCGTCGGCCGCCGCCATGCAAACGCATCAGCAGAACAGCTTCGTCGCGAGTTAAGCCACAGTCCCTAACCAATTCTTCTATCCCAACGCCGCGCCGGATTTTCTGAATAACGTCTTCGTAGCCTTGCGCGGGCTTGATTTCATCCGGGATAGACGGCACGGAGGACACAACCGCATGCTGTTGAGTGCTGACTTGGTCGACGATACTATTCAGACGATTATCGTTGGCGGCCAACCGTCTGTCGACAGCGACGGCAGCCGAACAAAGTCCGGCGACATCCTCATTGTTACGCTGTATCCGAGCCTCTAGCAATTCAAGCGTCTGTTTCAGTTTTTGAAAGTCGCGCAACAAACGGATCAGGATCACCAAAACAAAAACCATCACGCCAGCCAAGGCCCACAGCAAATAATCGGTCATCACACTATTTCGTCGATATGTTCGGCTGGCAGGTTATCGGTCTTGGTCTGATCCGGTTTGGGTTGCTGCTGTTTCGGCGGATTCCGTTTTTGACGTTCGTCACGCTCGACCTTTTGTATGGCATGAACGGGAGGGTAAGGCGTGATCGGTGTTATCTCGGCCATATGTGCACCTCGCATATCCAGCCGTGGCTAATCAGAACATGTCCAATTCGGCTTTTTCGTCGTCACTGAGAAATTTATTCAAATCCACCAATATCAATAACTGATTGTCGCGACTGGTGACGCCTTGTATGTATTTTGAGCTTTCCTCATTACCGACATTCGGCGCAGTTTCAATCTCGGAAGCGCGCATTTCGACAACTTCGGCGACGCTGTCCACCAAAATGCCGATGATATGTCGGTCGGTTTCTATAATCACCACCCGAGAGGCATCGTCGGTCTCCTTGGACGGCAAGCCGAAACGATTGCGGGTATCGATCACGGTAACTACGTTACCGCGCAAATTGATAATGCCCAATACGTAGGAAGGTGCGCCGGGAACCGGGGCTATCTCGGTTATGCGCAATACCTCTTGCACTTGCATGACATTGATGCCGTACTTTTCGTCGCCTAGACAAAAAGTCACCCATTGCATGATAGGGTCGCCCTGTTTTTTATCTTCGCTCATTTTGCTTCATCCGGATGCTGTTTAACTATTTTTTCTATGCGGCACTAGCTGCTTAACATCGACAATCGCCGTCAATTCGTCTATTACCGTCCCGATCAACCAAGGCTTTTTTTGTCTAGCCGTTCGCCACCTGACGCCATCGGGCTTAACTTTGCCTATGGAGAGAATTTCATCGCAGACCAAACCCCATTTCTTATCCTGCGTAATTAGAATGCGCTCGGCGGGAAATTCTTCAAGATTACGGTGCATGCCCCGGCTCTTGCCAAAAATCAGTTGACAGGTATCGAGCACACCGATGCGGCTATCCTGCTCATCCAGCAAGCCCAGAAACCAGGAAGGTTGTCCCGGAATTTTAGTGGGTTTACGGTCGATTTTAATGGTTCTCGACAATTCGATCAGCGGCGTTGCCAAAATCAGCTTATCGACTTTAAAAAACAACGCCTGAAACTCGTACTGAGCCCAATCGGGCATCACCGACAATGCTTGTAGTTTAGCCGGATTTTCCTGCTCTACAAGCTTACTTTGCCGGTTTCTAACTACGGCTTTGATTTTGACCTTGGGCGCGTCGATGACTGCCGGAACATTAGTCAGCGGCTGGCTTAAGGTATCGACAACAGCCCGTTCCGCCTCAACCGCGGCTTTGACGACAACAGTCTCGTCCGCATCGGGAACTTCATCCAACAAAGTCTGAAGATATGCATCGAGCGCTAATTGCTGGTGAACAATACTGGGTGGTGGTTTTGCCTGAGTCATGAGTGCGGCGCCAATGTTTTGTCTCCGCTCTTATCAAGCAATAACAGTTCCAACAATTCGGCGTAGGCTTCCGCGGCACGCGCGCCCTTGTCGAAAAATGGTAACGGCATCCCGGCCTGACTGGCATCCCTGACTTTGGTATCCACCGGGATTACCGACTTCCAGGCATTTTCGGGATATTGTTGATACAACGCCAGCAAACTGTCCCGCGCGGCTTTCGTGCGCTTGTCGAACATAGTCGGCACAATGGTAAATTTGGGTGGCGTTTTTCGGGAATGGAAGACCATCTTAATTGTATGAACCATTCGCTCCAGACCTTTTAAGGCCAGAAATTCGGCTAGCACCGGTATCACTAAGTGGTCGCAAGCCGCCAACGCATTGATCATCAACACCCCCAACATCGGCGGACTATCGATGATGACATAATCGTATTGTTCCGCCACCTTGTTAAGCGCGGTAGCAACCACCAAGCCCATACCGCCGATGGCTGCCACCTGCCTGTCCAAGGTGGCAATGGCGGTCGATGCCGGTAAAACGTCTATCCCGTCGAATTCGGTCTTGGCGATATACACCCGCGGATCGACGTTTTTCTTTTTTTCGCTGGCATCCAAGAATAAATTGTAAACACTGGATTCGATCTCATCCGGGTTCATTTTGAAATAGCTGGTCAGCGATCCGTGCGGGTCTAAATCCACCAACAACACTCTAAATCCCCAGGAAGACAATAAGCCGCCAAGCGTTACCACTGTGGTCGTTTTACCGACGCCACCTTTTTGATTGGAAATTGACCATATTTTCATAACTGAGCCGACGGTTCCGGCGTCTTTTCAACTGCGGTTTCAGGTGACGGGCTGGGCTGCGACGGCGCCAAATTCAGCACTTTCGCGCGTTCGTCGTCACTCATGCCGTAACGGGCAAAAGCTTGCGACATCAATACCAACACCACCCGCCGATTCTTAAAGCGCCCTTCTTCGTCTTTGTTATCGGCTATCGGATGAAATTCTCCATAGCCCACCGCAGACAATCGCGTTGCGGGAATATTATTTTTTACCAATTCCTTGACCACGCTGGTTGCTCGGGCCGAGGACAAGTCCCAATTGGAAGGGTAAAAGCCGGTGGAAATCGGTACATTATCGGTATAGCCTTCGACATTAATCACGTTGGGCACATCGCGAATCACTTCCGCGACTTTTTGCAACACGGGAAGCGCTTTAGCGGACAGCTCCGCCTTACCGCTGGCGAACAACAATTCGCTGTTCATTTCCAACTCCACCCAAAAATCGTGTTTCTTGATGCCCACCAGTTTACTTTCCACATACGGTTGCAAAGCGCCTTGAAACTGCTCGGACACCTCGCTTAGCCTTTGCTTCTCCTGCAGAATTTCCTCGCTGAGCTCACGCTCCTCCGCAGTAGCCAGATTGGGCAATTCGATAGGCTGGACGGTTGTCGGAATCGTACCGATTTGAATCGGTTCGGCGTCTTTCTGAATTTTTTCGTTATGAAACAGTGCTTGATCGAGCGATTCGGAAAAGGTTTCGTATTTACCTTTATTGACCGAAGAAATCGAATACATCACCACAAAAAACGCGAACAGCAGGGTGACAAAATCCGCGTAGGACACCATCCAGCGATCATGATTATCGGCCTGTGGCAACGGCTTACGTCTACGCCGACTCATAAGGCCTCCATCATTTTTCCAATAAAAAACCGGATAATTTCAACTCGATATTACGCGGGTTTTCACCCTCGGCTATCGAGGAAATGCCTTCTATCACCATTTCCCGAGCTTGCGACGCTTCGAAAATCAGGCTCTTCAGTTTATTGGCGATCGGAATAAACAATAGATTAGCCAAACCAACCCCGTAAATCGTCGCAACAAACGCAGTGGCAATACCGCTACCCAACAACTCCGGCTTGGCCAGATTCTGCATCACATGAATTAAGCCGATTACCGCGCCGATGATACCGATGGTGGGTGCATATCCCCCCATCGCCTCGAATACTCTGGCGGCCTGGGTATCCAGATGCTCTTTGGTGGTCAGTTCAACCTCCAGACAATCGCGAATCACTTCCGGCTCGTTGCCATCCACCAATAGTTGCAAACCTTTTTTGGCAAAACTGTCTTTTTCGGTTTCGATAATCGATTCCAGGCCCAGCAAGCCCTCCTTTCTAGCCAACGAACTCCAACGCACGATTTTGTCGATTTGCTTTTTGAGCTGCAAATTTTCCGGCACGAAAATCCAACTCAAAATCCGTAAACTGCGCAGAAACACCCTGGGCGGAAATTGCAACAGCGTAGCTCCCAGCGTACCGCCCACCACGATGACAAAAGCATGAAAATTGACCAGGGACCCGAGTTCGCCACCACCCATTAGGTTGCCGCCGATAATAGCGGCGAAACCGATCAGCACACCCAAAACACTGAGAATATCCATTACTGTAATTTTTTAAATTGGTTGGCGATTTCGTCCAGAGAATAAATACGATCCGCCAGACCGGCTTCCGCTATCGCTTTCGGCATACCATAAATGGTACTGGTAGCCTCGTCTTGCGCCCATATTTGCGCGCCGCGCTGCCTTAACTTGATCGCACCGGCCTTGCCGTCGGCGCCCATACCGGTTAACACCACTGCCAATACATGTCCGGAAAATACTTCGGCTAACGAGCAGAAGGTAATATCGACACTGGGACTATAGATCTCTCCCATTTGCTTGGGTCTTAGCGCAATCTGCCACGTTCCCGCCCCCTGTTTAATTTGCATCTGCATCGCGCCGGGTCCCAACAATGCGGTTCCCGGCTGCAACACATCACCGTCCTGAGCCTCCCGGACAGTGATGTTGCAAAGTAAATTTAGTCGATCGGCAAAACTTTTGGTGAAATTTGGCGGCATGTGCTGCACCAACAATATCGGCATCGAACAATTCGCTGGAATTTTACTGAGCACATGCTGCATGGCGACCGGCCCGCCCGTCGATGCGGCGACCACCAATAAATTGATTTTACTGTTATCGCTCGACGACAGCTTAGGCCGCGTTGCGCTTTCGAGTACCGGCTTGGCTGCTGGTTTTTCGGCATTTAACGCCGGTCGTTGTTCTGCGGCGAGAGCTGTCGTCGTTCGAGCCGACATTCTCACCGCCTGCGCGGCTACCGTCCTCACTCTGTACCTTAGTAGATAACGGGCCGTGTCGCGGTTGGCATCTATATCCTCAAGCTGCTTGGGCAAAAAATCGATCGCGCCGGCATGTAACGCATCCAGCGTAGCTTTAGCCCCTACCTGGGTCATTGCGGAAAACATTAGAATCGGACACGGACGGGTGTCCATGATTTTTTTGACTGCGGTGATACCATCCATTACCGGCATTTCCACATCCATGGTAATCACATCCGGATGCAGACTGGCGGCTAACTCAACCGCTTCGCGACCGTTATGGGCAAATCCGATAACCTTGAACTCTTGATCCTCTTCGAGAATTTCCCGGACTCTTTTGCAGATAAAACTGGAATCGTCGACAATCAGCACCCGAATGGTCATATTGCCGCATCACATCGCATACTTCTTCATCAAGCCCGGCACATCCAGAATAAGCGCTATCTTGCCGTCGCCAGTAATGGTGGCGCCCGCCAGACCTTCCAAGCCGTGCAATTTGGCGCCTAAGGCCTTAATCACCACTTCCTCTTGCCCTATCAGTTGATCGACCACAAAACCGACGTGCCTACCGCCCGCATTCACCACCACCACATGATTGGTGGGCTGAGTTTCACCGGAAAAATAAGACCCTCTCACCAACCACTCGCTCAAATAAAACAGCGGTAACGCCTTGTTTCTGACCATAACCACCAACTGGCCGTCGACTTTGTTGGTCTTGCTTAAATCCAAATCGAGAATTTCCAAAACGCTGGCCAAGGGCAACGCAAACGCCTGCCCACGCAGCTTCACCATTAGGGTCGGCATAATGGCTAAAGTCAAAGGCACCTTGATGATAATGGTACTGCCCTTGCCTTCCACGGAATCGATTTCCACCACACCGTTCATTTGCGCGATACGCGTTTTCACCACATCCATACCGACACCGCGCCCGGACACATCGGAAATCTCGGTTTTGGTCGAAAACCCTGGCAGAAAAATCAGGTTGTAACATTCCCTATCGTCGAGGCGCGCGGCACTTTCTTCATCCATCAAGCCTTTTTCCACCACTTTCGCACGCAATACATCGGGATTCATTCCTTTGCCGTCGTCTTTGATGGATAACTGAATATGATCTCCCTCTTGAGACGCTTTTAAAATCACTACGCCTTCGCGGGGTTTACCTTTGGCTCCACGCTCATCCGGCGATTCGATACCATGATCGACCGCATTTCTAACCAAATGCACCAAGGGGTCTGCCAATGCCTCGACCAGGTTTTTGTCCAGATCGGTTTCCTCTCCGACCAATTCAAGCCGGATCTCTTTTTTCAAACTTCTAGCCAAATCCCGCACCACGCGCGGAAACCGGCCAAACACTTTCTTAATAGGCTGCATCCGGGTTTTCATCACCGCCAATTGTAAATCGGCGGTTACCACGTCCAGATTGGATATGGCTTTGGACAACTGCTCCCCGGCTTCAGCATTGGCTTTTAGGGTTTGGAAGCGGTTACGCACCAACACCAACTCTCCAACCATATTCATTATGTCGTCCAGAATCTGGGTATCCACCCTGACCGTGGTATCGGCTTGCGGCGTTGCGGCTTTACTCTTGTCAGAGCTCAAATCTATTGCAGACGTCACTTTGCCGACGCTTCTTTCCGATTCGGCATTGCTCGCAGGAGCTTCCGCAACCGGCTCCGGCTTAACCACCGGAGCCGATTTTTCAACAGGCGCCGCTACTAAATTTTGAGTTACGGCATCTCTCGCCGCTTGCTCGTCAATCTTGCTCAAATTGGCGGCATCGAACTTACCCTTACCGTGCAAGGCATCGAGAACCTTATCAAACTCCTCGTCGGTGATATCGCCGGATTCGCTGACTTGCGCAACCGGCTCGGCATTTACCGAAAACTTACCTTTGCCATGCAATTCGTCCAGCAGATTTTCAAATTCGTCTTCGGTAATCTCATCGTCCGCTGCTGGCGCCGATGGCGATGCGACGTGCACGGTAGGAGAGCCACCTTTACCATGCAAAGCGTCCAACAAGTCTTCGAATTCCTGTTCGGTGATTTCGTCCGCGTCGCCGGCAACCGAGTCACTCGCCAACAATTCCTCGGGATCTAGCATCGCATCATAGTCTTGCGCCGCCGTTTCCTGAGGCGATAGCGGGTGAGATACAGGTGTTTCGCTCAATACGGCCGTGTCCACGGCAGTGGGAGCTGGCGATTCCGCTTCGGCGGGGCCTGCATAGGCTTTCAATCGTTTCAACAAACCTTGATCGGCCGATTTTGGCGTATTACCCGAGCGAACTTGTCCGAACATTTCGTTGACGATGTCGACGACTTGCAGGATCACATCCATTAAATCCGGAGTAACTTGGCGATCGCCCTGTCTTAGCACGTTGAACACGTCTTCGGCGTTATGGCAAATATCGACCAAGGCACTGATAGCCAAAAAACCGGCTCCGCCTTTTATGGTGTGGAACCCGCGAAATATGGAGTTGAGAAGGTCCAGATCGCCTGGCGACTGTTCCAGTTCTACCAGTTGTTCGCCCAAAGAATCGAGAATCTCCCCGGCCTCGACCAGAAAGTCTTGCAATATTTCGTCGTCCAGATCGATCGCCATGTTGTTTTCCTCAGAAACCTAGACTAGACAGTAAGTCATCGACATCGACCTGACTGGTGGCGACATCGCCGGCCCTGTCATCCACTCCCGGCACGACCGGCCCGGGCACTTCCGGCTGAAGGGCGGGACTGCTGGATGGTGTGACTTTACGGCTGGAAATTTTGATCAGATTGACCATGCTGCCTTCGAGATCCTGCACCAAATCGATAACCCGGCGGATAATCTGCCCAGTAATATCCTGAAAACCTTGCGCCATTAATATGTCGCTTAAACCGGCCTGAATTTTGTCGAGCGACACTCTCGACTGCTCAAAATACTGGCTGAGGTCGGCACTCATCGCCTTGAACTCTTCGAAGGGCATTTCCCGGTCCAGAAAACGATTCCATTGCCCGGACAATTGATTAACCTGTCCGCTCAACTCGTCGGCAACCGGCAACAAGTCCTCAACAGCGGTTAGTGTTTGATTCGCTGCCTGTTCGGTCATGGCTATAACGTAATGCAGACGTTCCTTGGCATCCGGAATATCGTGCTCCGCCATTGCGGTAATTTTGGAATCCACCGAGAAACTAACCATGGTGTCGTGCAGTTGCCGGGTCAGACGGCCAATTTCCTTAAATAATTGGGTTTCTCTCAAGCCGGCCACTTGATCGAGAATTTCATCGGCAGCCGCGTCATCGCATTTTTCCAATGCCGCAACCAAATCCCGGGCCAAACTCAGCAGGTCAGTATTCATATTCATCTCCCTGAGTTTTAGCCGTCGATGCGCTCAAAAATCTTTTCGATTTTCTCTTTAAGCGTAGCAGCGGTAAAAGGCTTGATCACATAACCGTTGACTCCGGCTTGCGCGGCCATAATGATTTGCTCGCGCTTGGCTTCCGCAGTAACCATTAACACCGGTAAGTTGGCGAGACTGGGAGTAGACCTGACAGCTTTCAATAGATCTATACCGGTCATGCCAGGCATATTCCAGTCGGTGATTAAAAAATCGATACCACCTTTCTCCAAAATAGGCAGCGCCGTTTTACCGTCATCCGCCTCGACGGTATTGGTAAAACCCAGATCTTTCAATAGGTTTTTTACTATTCTCCGCATTGTCGAAAAGTCATCGACAATCAGAATACGCATATTTTTATCCAAGGATAATCTCCACCCAGATTACTTAATCGTTAAAGAAACAAATGAATTGTCGCCAATATTTGCGCAAAACTCCTGCAATAACCGCAAATTAGCCGCACTTTTCATTATCTTTCCCTTCCACCCAATCCGCAAGTCTAGCGCGTAAACGCAACATAGCCTGACTACAAATTTGGCTAACCCGCGATTCGCTAACATCCAGCACCTTGCCTATTTCGCGCAAATTCAGCTCTTCATCGTAATAGAGCGATATGACCAGACGTTCGCGCTCCGGTAATTCCGAAATCGCTTTGGCTAAGGCTTTTTGAAAATTCTGTTGAATCAGCAAATCTTCCGGCTGCTGATTGCCATGCACATCGTCGATGACGCTATCTTCGCCTTGCACCAATTCTTCGACGCTAAAGGTCTTGCAGGACACCGCATCCTGTAAAATATGGTGGTATTCATTAAGGCCGATACCCATATGTCCGGCGACCTCGGTATCCTTGGCGTCGCGTCCCAGTTGGTTTTCAACTTCCCGTATCGCCTCCGCCACCATCCGGGCTTTTTTATGCACCGAGCGCGGCGTCCAATCGGAACGGCGCAATTCGTCCAGCATGGCCCCGCGGATTCGGATGCCGGCGTAAGTTTCGAAGCTGGCGCCTTGGCCCGCGTCATAGTGCTTTAGCGCTTCCAGCAAACCCAGCATGCCGGATTGAATCAAATCATCGAGCTGCACCGTATCAGGCAGCCGCCCCATCAAGTGGTAGGCAATGCGTTTTACCAGCGGCGCATGTTGAATGACTAAGGCATCAACATTTCCAGCCTGCACGGCAGCATACATTGCCGCTCCGCTCATGCAACATCCTCTTTGGCGCTGTACTGAATCATTCGTTCGACAAAAAACTCCAGGTAGCCGCCCGCTTTAGGCTTGATGGGCCAACTGTCGATTTTCCGCGCCAAATTCTTGATGGCCAGCGCCGCTTTACTTTGCGGGAATGCTTCCACCACCGGCGTTTGTTTTTGCACGGATTTTTTCAAATATTCGTCCTGCGGCACCGCGCCGACAAAATGCAAGGCCACATCCAAATAGCGATCTGTCACTTTACTCAGTTTATTGAACAATGCTTGTCCGTGCTCAGCCGACTGCACCATATTCGTAATGATGTGAAAACTATTGAGTCCGTAATCTCTATTCAACAATTTGATGTAAGCATAGGCGTCAGCCAGCGAGGTAGGCTCATCACACACCACCACAATGATTTCCTGGCAAGCACGGGCAAAATTCACCACGCTTGCCGAAATACCGGCTGCGGTATCGACTATCAACACATCCAGCTCTCGGTCGATTTCGCTAAAAGCCCGTATCACGCCGGCTTGCTCGATACTCGACAAATCGGACATCCGCTGAATACCTGAAGAAGCCGGAATGATTTTCAGCCCGGAAGGTCCGGTCATCATGATTTCCTTCAAACTTTTTTCGCCGCTCAATACGTGCGACAAATTGAATTCGGGAAACATGCCCAGCAAAATATCGACATTGGCCAAGCCCATGTCGGCGTCGAGTATCGCCACCCGCCTGCCCATTTTGGATAGTGCCACGCCGATATTCACGGAAAGATTGGTTTTACCAACCCCACCCTTGCCACTTGTTACCGCGATTACTCGCACCGGTTTCATATGTCTCATTTGTCTAATTCCAGCTGCCTGATCGAATGACTTATGCATGGCTTTCCGCCATCCAGTCTTCAACATTCACATCGTCGCCATAGCCATGGTCCTGATCGACACTTTCCATACACTGCCGAATCAAAGCATCGGCATCGGGCAAGTAAATATCTTCCGGAACCTGCTGACCGTCAGTAATAAATGACAATGGCATACGCCGCTCGATAATCGCCGACAACGCGGTACCTTTGCTAACTGCCTCATCAAACTTGCTTAGTATAGTCGCTTGTGGTTCGAGTATTCGGAACGCGTCCATAATTTCCAGCATTGCTTTGTATTGAGTGGTTGCGGACACCACCAAATAGGAGCGGATCGGCAAATCGCCGTGTTGCAAGGTTTTAAGCTGCTCGGCCAAGCGCATGTCGCGCTGACTCATGCCGGCGGTGTCGATCAAAATCAGGCGTTTATCAGAGAAACTATTGATATGCCTGCGCAATTCCTCCGCATCGCCCGCCACTCTGACCGGTACATCCAGGATTCTGCCGTAAGTATTAATTTGTTCGTGAGCGCCGATCCGATAATTGTCGGTGGTAATCAGTGCGATCTGCCGGGAGCCATGTTTTAAAATAAACTGCGCAGCCAACTTAGCGACTGTCGTGGTTTTACCGACTCCGGTCGAACCGACCAAGGCGGCTATACCACCTTGATCCAACAGGTTGTCGTCAGCTATCGGCACCAGTCTGGCCAACATTTCCTGGGCTTTGCCGATGGCCAAATCGA
>CAZGUM010000072.1:0-4275 GCA_964529085.1 uncultured Methylomonas sp.
TATTTGTTAAACAACTCCGCCATCGAAATCACGTTCTTGGCCATTTCGCCGATGGCGATGTTGCGGTCCATCGCCAGTTTGCGCAGGGCGTGATAAGCCTGATCTTCCGTGTAGCCTTGCGATTTGATTAAAATCGCCTTGGCGCGATCCACCAGCTTGCGGTCTTCCAGCTGGGTCTTGGTTTTTTTCAACTCTTCTTTTAACGCATGTTGCTCCTTGAAGCGGGCGATGGCGATATCGAGGATGGCTTTAATCCGCTTAGGCTCCAAACCGTCGACGATATAAGCACTGACGCCGGCCTTGATGACTTTATTGATGGTTTCGGTTTGCTGGTCCTCGGCGAAGATGACCACCGGCAGCGAATAGCTGTGGTTAATGTCGACGATGGTCTTTAACACCGCTTCGCTGGGCGTATACAGATTCAACACCACTACGTCCGGATGCAAAGTCTGGACGATTTGCAGCATATTCAGCTCCTTTAACCTCAGCGTCAAAACCTCGCAGCCGTGTTGGCGCAGGGCCGCTTCCAGCAAGCGTTCGCTGTCGAATTCGTCGACGACTAAAACGTTTAGCGAGGCCATGTTCAATCCAAGACTATTTTCAACAAGGAGCCGTCAGGCATGATTTCGGTGATGTAGTTTTTCGGCTCCTCCAGGTAATAAATCAAACCCAGCAGCAGAAAGCAGGATAAACCCAGTATCAGAAAGAATTGGCTGGTCGAAACGAAGGTCAGCAATATTAAAAAGACGATGGCGCCGGCGTTGCCGTAAGCGCCGACGATGCCGGCCACCTCGCCGGTAATGGCGCGTTTGACCAGGGGTACGAACGCGAAAATCGCGCCTTCCGCCGCTTGCATGAAGATGGAACAAAGTAAGGTAACCGCGACCGTGATCGTGATCGACCATTGCGGCGAAATCATCGCCATCAGCCAATAACCGCCGGCCAGGCCGGCCACGAATAAATACAGCGACAATTTGCGGCCGATCTTGTCGCTGAGCCAGCCGCCGGCCGGGCGGGCGATGACATTGGTCACCACGAAACTGGAGGCCAAAAAGCCGGCATCCAGCATGCTGGTGCCTTGAGTTTCATTGAAGGTCTTAAAGAAAAACATCGGCAGCATCGACAATACCGCCAGTTTGGAGCCGAAGGTAATCAGATAGGCTATCGCGAGAATGAATACTTGCCGGTATTGATAATGATGGATGCTGGCAATGGGCTGGCTGAGACGGTCGGCGTTGTTGTTGACCAATTGAAACACGTGAATCAGAAACAGCAGCCAGACGACGGCGTGGATAGTCAGGTTCCAGCCTTCGGTCAGGACGGGTGTGGCTGGTGTGGACAGCTTCCAGGCCAGTAGCGAGATGGTGGCGTACAAGGGCACCAGGCTGAGCATGTACAAAAACAGATCGCGGATGCTGGTCACTTCCATCGCCATCGGCCGGCGGGTTTTTAATGCGGCAATTTCCGGCGGCAGATTTTCCACGCTGAAATAATAAATCACCGAATAGACCAAGGCGATGACGCCGGTCAACGCAATCGCCGAGCGCCAGCCGTGTTCGGCGCCGAAATAAAAGGCCAGTCCCGGCAGGAAAATCGCCGCAACCGCCGAACCGAAATTGCCCCAGCCGGCGTAAATACCCTCGGCGGTGCCGACCTGGCTGGCCGGAAACCAGTCGCCGATGATGCGCACGCCCACGACAAAGCCGGCACCGATAAAGCCCAGTAAAAACCGCGACCAGGCCAGTTCGGTAAAATTCTCCGCCATCGCAAAACTGAAGCAGGGCAGGCTGCATACCGCCAGTAATACGCTGTAACTGAGTTTTGCGCCGAATCTATCCACCAGCATCCCCGTAATAACCCGAGCCGGAATTGTCAGAGCCACGTTCAGCAATAACAGGATTTCGATTTGGGTTTCGCTGATGCCGAGGTCTTGTTGGATCAATACTAATAAGGAGGCGTGATTGAACCAAATCACAAAGCTGATGAAAAACGCGATCCAGCTCATGTGCAGCACTTTGGCCTTGCCGCGCATGGAGAGTAATTTAAAAGGCGTAAAAGACATGAATTATCCGTGGTTTTGGCTATCCTTGGCTTGTGTTAGCAGCTTATGTGCCAGCTATGCGCCTACGGCAATCCTGATATTCGGCGCCAACATGGCGCCATAGTGGTGCAATTTGCAGGTTATTTTGCGTTATTTAAGTGCATCACTGCTCGCCGATACCGGTGCTTGGCTTTGAATGCCGGATAATTCGCAGGTTGTAGATGTTGGCATTAATTTTGTTAAAGATTTATCGAGTCTTGTCGTTAGACTTACCCCCGTATAAAACCTGGACAAAGGCGTCCTGCTTGAATGAGTTACTCATTCGATCAGGATGCCTTTTTTTTTGGCTCGAAAAAGGGTAGCGACGAGACCTTAGCTCATTTAACCGCGGTATCGCGCCAGTTCGGCCGGATAGCGCGCTTGGATAAATCCGAAGTAAACAGAGGCCCACAAATGAATATGAAACAAACCCTGGTTGTTATCGGCAACGGTATGGTCGGCCAGAATTTGCTGGCCGGGTTGGTCGCCAGCAGCGCGAAAGATCGTTACCGGATCGTCACTTTCTGCGAAGAGCCCAGAGCGGCTTACGATAGGGTTCATTTATCCGAGTATTTTTCCGGTAAAACCGCCGCCGATTTATCCTTGGTGGCCGACGGCTTTTTCGCGGAACACGGTATAGAAATTTATTTACGCGATAGGGTGGCCAGTATCGACCGGGAGCGCAAGCAGGTGACCTCCGCCAATGGCGTAGTCGTCGCTTACGACAAACTGGTATTGGCGACCGGTTCCTATCCCTTCGTGCCGCCGGTGCCCGGCCATGAAAGACCGCAGTGTCTGGTGTACCGCACTATTGAAGATTTGGAGGCAATGACGGTCGCGGCGGCCAAATCCAAAGTCGGCGTGGTAATCGGCGGCGGCTTGCTGGGTTTGGAAGCGGCCAAAGCGCTGAAGGATTTGGGATTGGACACGCATGTGGTCGAATTTGCGCCGCGCCTGATGGCGGTGCAACTGGACGATGGCGGCGGCGCGATGCTGAAACGCAAGATCGAAGCGCTCGATGTGAAAGTGCATTTAAACAAAAACACGACCTTAATCGACGACGGCACGGAATGTCTGCATAAAATGAATTTCGCCGACGGCGAAACCCTGGAAACAGACATCGTATTGTTCTCCGCCGGCATCCGCCCGCGCGACGACATTGCGCGCGGCTGCGGTTTGGAAGTGGGTCCGCGCGGCGGCATCGTCATCGACAATCAGTGCCGTACTTCCGATGCCGATATTTACGCGATAGGCGAATGCGCATTGTGGAACGGGCAGATTTTCGGTTTGGTGGCACCAGGATACGCGATGGCTCGCACCGTAGTGGCGGATTTAGCCGGCGAAGCGGGCAGCTTCACCGGCGCCGACATGAGCACCAAACTAAAACTGATGGGGGTCGATGTCGCCAGCATCGGCGATGCGCATGCCAGAACCCAGGGCGCCATGGTCTATACCTATCAAAACGGCGCCAGCGAAATCTATAAACGTCTGGTCGTCAGCGAAGACAAGAAACGCTTATTGGGTGCGGTGTTGGTCGGCGAAGCTTCCGGCTACAGCACCCTGTTGCAATATTGTCTGAACGGCATCGATCTGCCGGAAAACCCCGATTCCTTGATTTTGCCGCAACGCCACGACGAATCGGTGGGCCTAGGACCGGATGCATTGCCGGCGTCGGCGCAAATTTGTTCCTGCTACGACGTCAGCAAGGGGCAGATTTGCAGTGCAATCGAAGCCGGTTGCACCACGATAGGCGGTTTGAAAGCGGAAACCAAGGCCGGTACCGGCTGCGGCGGCTGTTCGGCACTGTTGAAGTCGGTACTGGACAGCGAATTAACCAAGCTGGGCGTGGAAGTCAGCACCGATATTTGCGAGCACTTTCCGCATACCCGCCAGGATTTGTATAACCTGGTAATGGTGGACGAAATCAAAACCTTCGACGAATTGTTGGACAAACACGGCAAGGGCTTGGGCTGCGAAGTCTGCAAACAGGCGGTCGGCTCCATCCTGGCATCGTACTGGAACGATTACATCCTGAAACAAGAGCATATCGGCTTGCAGGATACCAACGACATCTTCCTGGCCAATATGCAAAAAGACGGTACCTACTCAGTGGTGCCGCGCGTCACCGGCGGCGAAATTACCCCGGATATGTTGATCGTGCTGGGACAAGTCGGCAAAAAATATCAGTTGTACAC
>CAZGUM010000072.1:4375-18845 GCA_964529085.1 uncultured Methylomonas sp.
CCCCGGATATGTTGATCGTGCTGGGACAAGTCGGCAAAAAATATCAGTTGTACACCAAAATCACCGGCGGCCAGCGCGTCGATCTGTTCGGCGCCCGCGTCGAACAATTGCCGCTGATTTGGCAGGAATTGATAGATGCCGGTTTCGAATCCGGGCATGCCTACGGTAAATCGCTACGCACCGTGAAATCCTGCGTCGGCAGCACCTGGTGCCGTTACGGCGTCGATGACAGCGTGGGTTTGGCGATTGAATTAGAGAACAGATACAAGGGCTTGCGCGCGCCGCACAAAATCAAATTCGCGGTATCGGGTTGCACCCGTGAATGCGCGGAAGCCCAAGGCAAGGACATCGGCGTGATCGCTACCGAGAATGGCTGGAATTTATACGTCTGCGGCAACGGCGGCATGAAACCGCGTCACGCCGATCTGTTCGCGATCAATCTGGACAAGGAAACCCTGATCAAATACATCGACAGAGTGTTGATTTTTTACATCCGTACCGCCAACCGCTTGCAGCGCACTTCGGTCTGGATGGAAAACATGGAAGGCGGCTTGGATTACTTGAAAAGCGTGGTGATTGAAGATCGCTTGGGCATCGGCGAACAATTGGAGCAGCAGATGCGCCACGTCATCGATACCTATCAATGCGAGTGGAAGACCACGTTGGCCGACGAGCAGCGTTTGAAACGCTTCAGGCACTTCGTCAACAGCGACCAAGCCGACGACAACGTGGTGTTTGTCGAAGAGCGCGGTCAGGTCCGTCCGGCTAACGCCACAGAACGCAAGCATTTCAAATTGATAGAGGAGGCCGCGTAATGAGTGCGTGGATAGACGTGTGCAATGTCGACGATCTGCAAGCCGATTCCGGCGTCTGCGCGTTGGTGCAGGGTAAACAGGTGGCTATTTTTTATTTACCGCGCCGGCGCGCCGTGTATGCGATTGGTAATTTTGATCCATTTAGCGAGGCTAATGTCCTGTCGAGGGGTATGATAGGCGATATCGGCGGTCAGCCGATGGTGGCGTCACCGATGTACAAACAGCATTTCAATTTACAGACCGGGGTGTGTTTTGAGGATGCGTCAGTTACGGTACCGGTGTATCCCGTGCGTATTGAAAACGGCAAGGTCGCAGTGATGGCCGCGCCAAAATATGCTCAACCCAAGTCGGCTGTGCTGGCGGCCTGTGAAATGGAGTAGCGCGTGAAATACCAATACTACATCGCCGATGTTTTTACCGATCGGGTTTTCAATGGCGCGCAAATCGCCGTGTTCCCCAAGGCCGACGGCTTGGATGCGGAGATGATGGCTTTGCTTGCCAAGGAATTGAATCTGTCGGAGACGGTGTTTATTTTTCACCGTACCCAAGATGACGATGGATGCCGGCGTATGCGGATATTCTCACCACTGGGAGAGATTAATTTCGCCGGCCACCCGATTATTGCTGCGGCTTACGTCTTGGCGATCTCCGGCGACATAGCATTAACCGATCCGCTGACCAAGTTGGTAATCGAACAAAATGCCGGGCGTATCGAAGTCAATATTTCCAGTAAGGACGGGCAACCCGGCCTGGTGCAGTTTAGCCGCAGTTCCGCTTCCATCATTGACCGCTTTGCGCCGAGCGACGACGAATTGTGCCGCTTACTGGGTCTGCAATTGGCCGATTTGGATCATAAAAAGTACTCGCCGCGCCTGGTTTCCTGCGGATTCCCGTATCTAGTGGTGCCGGTATGGAATTACGAGTCGGTGCGCAAAGCTCGATTCAATTATGCGGCGTGGTCGCAATCCGCCGCCCCGCAAACCGCGGCGCAGGAAATTTTACTGTTTGCCCCTAAGTCGTCTGGGCCGGAAGCGGACTTTAACGTGCGCTTACTCGGACCGAATATTGGCATCCACGACGACCCGCCGGTCGGCAGCGCGATGCCGGCATTTTGCTGTTACTTGTGTTCGTTCGAGCAAACCCAAAAAGGCACTCACGTGTTTGCCGTCGAGCGCGGCGACCAATTTAGCCGCCGCAGTTTGATTCAGTTGGAAATGGACAACAAAGGCTTGGAGAATTTGACGATCAGAGTCGGCGGGCAAGCCGTGCTGTTTGCGGAAGGCTGCGTTAATTTGCCCAACGTCAATTAGCCCGCTAGCGCAACACCCCACAGCTCGGGTTTTGCCGATGTTGGCGCCACAAATAAACCGCCCAGGCCACAAGCGCAATTTCCAAAGCAAAAGAGCGGTGCAATAGAAAATTTAACCACCAGGTGTCGTAAACGGTCGGTACCTTGAATAAGGAAAAAGGCTTTCTGATGAATGGTGCCAGCCAATAAATATTGGTGGAAATATAGTCCAGCAGCATATGTAGTAAGCCGTTTAACGCCAATATTGCCGCAAGTAACGGGTGCTTCTTACATTTGGCAGCGCGCAGAACAAGCAGCGTTAAACTTAACGTTAACAGCCAGACGCTTGGAAAATGGCTGAAATAACTGTGGTGCGGGTGGGCGCGGTGATCGAAAAAATAAAAATAGATCATGTCCAGATCGGGAGCTATCGCACCGAATAATCCGGCGCGAATAAAAGCCGAACGGGAAACGCCGTAGTTCTCGACGCGAGGAAAAAGCAGCGTAGACAGAATATAGCCGGCGGGCAGATGCGCAATAATCATAAATACCTCGAGTTTGCCGATGCGGGCCGACAATCGTCCATCATCGGCCCGGTGTTAGGATTAAAGCGTCGTTATGTTATTCGCGTTGGTTTGTGCGAGGTCGTACCAATCCAGGCGCCGCGTGGTGACCATGGCCAATGCCAACAAGGCAAACATCAGCAAGGAACCCAACATCAGCGCGTTGTCCTCGGATTCCAGCAAACCGTAGAGACAGCCGAACAATGCCGCCAACAAGCCGGCTGCCGCCACCCCGCGTCTGCGGCTATGCAACACCGCACTAAGATAAAAACCGATCAAACTCACGCATGCCGAAGTGGCTAACAAGTAAGCGATAACAAAGTCCAGGTGTTCCGACAGGCTCAACAGCAGTAGGAAAAACATCGCCAGCGCCAAACCGACCAGCGCGTATTGCGCGGGATGGATAGCCAGGCTTTTCAGAATTTCGAACAGGAAGATCGCTGCGAAGGTCAGACATACGAACAAGAAGCCGTATTTGCTGGCCCGGTCGGACAATGAATAGATGTTGATGGGCTCCATTAAGCGGATGCCAAAGCTGTCGAAGCAGCCGATAGCCCGGCATTTGTATAGGTTTTCCGCGACATTCGACGCCATGGCATCGACCGTCCACAACGCATGGAAACCGGCTTGTCCGACCTGCTGAGTTTGCGGGTCCGGCAAAAAACGGCCGTAAAAACTGGGATGTTGCCAAGGCGAGTTTATTTCCACTCGAGTTTGTTTACCGGCGGGGATGAAATCCAACGACTCGATGCCACGCAGTTTAAGATTGAAAGCAAACGGTACGCTGATTGGCCCATATTCCACCGGTAAAAGATCCAACTCGGCATGCATACCGTTAATTGCATCCATCGGCAACTCGGCGCCCTGTTCGAATGCATAATGTTTGCCCATCCAGTCCAGCCCCGGCGCTTCCAGGACGCCGCGCATATCGGATAGCATCGCGCTGACATAGGGCGCACCGAAACTGATCCGGCCCTTGTATTTGGGCTTAGGATCGCCAAAGTTGCCCGGAAGTTTAAGTTCGCCCTTGACGCTAATGTTCAGTACGTAAGATCGCACTTTGAACAGGCCGCGTTGTTTGGTTTCGGTGGATAAATCGCCGCTTATGTTCAATTGATCCGGCAAGAAATACAGCAGGTGATTGTCGGTATGCTGCACCTCTTCGCGTTTGGGGATACCTTCCTGGCGAGTTTCGATTACATCCGTCCAGTGTTCAGTGTACGGTACGACCAATAAGGGGCCAAACACCTGCTGCGGACCGGCCGAACTGGCGGCAATGTCGTTGACCGCTTGTTGCTGGCGATTCGCCCGCTCCCCGGACAGATCTTTTACCATGCCTATCGGTATCAACAGTAATAATGTCAGAGCCAGCATTATCGCGAGCTTTTGCCAAAGTTTTTTTTGCATCGAGATTCTCCATCGGATTTGAAAGACGATGCACAGCATGCGCCGGCAACGTGAGCGGACGATGATGGGAATGTGAAGCGAGGGTGAAGTGTTGCTAAAATCTAGCCGGCGAGTTTGCCGCGGAGCAATCAGGGGGTAAGGCGAAGGGCTAATACCGGGCTACGATAGGACGCGGCCCGGCGAGATTATTGACGTTTTATGGCTGATTTTTTCCGCGTTTCGATGGTGAACCGACGCGCTTTTTGCTTTTATCTTTTTTTACCAAAGCTGGATCGAATTTGGAAATATCCAAGGATTTACCGGCCACCCGGACTTTTTTCAAGGCTTGGAATAAGTCCTTGGGCATGCCGGCCGGTAATTCCACGGTACTGTAATGCTCCTCGATCTTGATGCGGGCGATATGGTCGCCGTCGATACCTGTTTCATTGGCAATGGCACCGACGATGTTGCCCGGCTTTACGCCGTCGCTGTGACCCACCTCGATACGAAACGTTTCCATTTCTACCGCGCCTACCCGGCCTTTTTCCCTTCTTGGTCCACGATCACCGCGATCATTGCGGTCGGAACGGCCTTTTTCCTCGGCGTCCTTGCGCGGTTTTTTGCTGGGTTCTTTCATCAACAAAGGGGTATCGCCCTGCAGCAGTTTGGCTAACGCTGCCGCAACGTCCAATGCCGGTACATTGTGCTCAACCTGGTATTGGTTGATCAGCTGGTTGTAAAAACTGAGTTCTTCGCCGGCCAGCGTATCCGTGATCCGCTGTTTGAAACGATTGATTCTGGCGTTGTTGATGAAATCGGTCGAAGGCAACTGCATTTCTTCGACTTTCTGTTTGGTGGCTTGTTCGATATTGGCCAGCAAGCGTTTTTCGCGCGGCGAGACGAACAAAATCGCGTCGCCGGTACGGCCGGCGCGGCCGGTGCGGCCGATGCGATGGATATAAGATTCGGTATCGTAAGGAATGTCGTAGTTGACGACATGGGTGATGCGATCAACATCCAAGCCGCGAGCGGCAACGTCGGTGGCAATCAGAATGTCCAGTTTGCCGCTTTTCAGATTATCGATAGCCCGTTCGCGCAGGGCTTGCGACATGTCGCCGTTGATGGCCGAGGCGGAAAAGCCGCGTGCTTCCAACTTTTCGGCAACTTCGATGGTGGCGGTTTTGGTTCTGACGAAAATAATCATGCCGTCGAAATTTTCCGCTTCCAGAATCCGGGTTAGGGCGTCCATTTTATGTAAGCCGCTAACAAACCAGTAACGCTGCCGAATATTGGCGGCAGTGGCGGTTTTAACCTTGATCGTGACTTGTTCCGGATTGTTCAGGTATTTCTGCGCGATTTTGCGGATTTCAGTTGGCATGGTTGCCGAGAACAAAGCGGTTTGCCGGGTCGATGGGGTTTGTTCCAGAATCCATTCCACATCGTCGATGAAGCCCATGCGCAACATCTCATCGGCCTCGTCCAGTACCAGCGTGGTGAGTTGGTCCAATTTCAAGGTGCCGCGACGCATGTGGTCCATGACCCGGCCTGGCGTACCGACCACGACATGGGCGCCGCGATTCAATTGGCGCAGTTGGCTGGTGTAATCCTGGCCACCGTAGATAGGCAATACATGAAAACCTTTGATATGCGCGGCATAACTTTGAAAAGCTTCCGCGACCTGTATCGCTAGCTCGCGGGTAGGGGCTAGTACCAAAGCTTGCGGGTCTTTTTGCTTAAGATCGATGCGCGATAAAATCGGCAAGGCAAACGCAGCCGTTTTACCGGTACCGGTTTGCGCCTGACCCAACACATCGCGGCCGGCCATCACGAATGGAATAATCTGCGCCTGAATCGGAGACGGGGTTTCGTAACCGACACTTTCCAAGGCTTTGAGAATTGGGTCTGAAAGCGATAACTCTTTAAAGGAAGGCGTGGCGGAGGAGGGGGTGTCGGACATTAATAATACCTGTAGAAAAAAAGAGAGTGGCCTGCCTTTGGCGAGCAATGCTCGGCATTGTACCGCAACTTGGCTTAATATTGCTTAACTTATTGATAATTACAGTAAAAATCCTAGCGTGCCCGGCTCGCGCTATTGCTTGAATAATTCAGGCAAATAAAGATAAAAAATTGCGCGCCGAAGATCAGATTAGCCATCAACAGATGCATCGGTTGGGCTAGGGCGGGAAAACCCAGTCTGTCCAGGCTGATGCCGGCCAAAATTGCGGTAACGATCAAGCCCATCAGTACGTAGGCCGTGCGTAGCAATAAACTGCGTTTATCGGCTTGCTGATAAATTTTCCAGGCCAACCATAGATTGGTGAACAGAATGACGGATGAAAACGAGCGGTGGACATAAAAAATGATTGGAAAACTGTCGCGCCAATATTGTCTGTCGATGTAACTGTGTTCATGCGCGATATAATCGACGGCTTCCCGGACCTGAGTGCCCATTGCTACTTGCAGCAAGGTCATGCCCATCGCAATCTTTAGCACCAAACCGAATCTGGGGGCAAGCCAATGGCTGTCAACCGCTTGTAGCAGCGATTTTTGCGATCTGGCGATGGCATAAATTAACAGCGCGACAATGAATAAAGCCAGCAGCATGTGCAGCGTGATCATCAATGGCTTTAAATTGCTGGCTACCACGGCCGACCCCAACCAACCTTGAAAGCCCACCAGCACAAAAACCGTTAGCGCCAGATAAAAAATAGCTTTGTCGGCTTTAAGATAAACTCTTGAAGACCAAGCCGTGAGAAAGATTAAAAAACCGATGGTCACTCCCACCAATCGATTCGTGTATTCGGTCCAGGTTTTGACCGGGTTGAAGGCAGTGCTTTCATAACCGCGCGCCGCGTAAATTTCGTGGTAATTGACGGGTAGTTGTGATTCGTCGGTGGGCGGCACCCATTGGCCGAAGCAGGTCGGCCAATCCGGACAACCCATGCCGGCACCAGATGCACGGACGATGCCGCCGACCAAAATAACAAAATAAACGGCAAAGATGGTGAGTGTGCCTAAGCGGCGAAAGCGTGCTGCGGCTTGAGTATCTATCATGGTCGGTGGAATTCTTAAAGAAACATGGAGTGAGCGAGTTCGATTTCTTCCGAGACCCCTTCGATTTCCAGAATTTCCGCATCGGGTTGGATACCGAGCTTAGCAAAAGCCGGCACTGTGCTCCAGTCGACTCGACAAGCCGGATGATCGGTGCCGGCTATGCTTTGCAGAAATGCGACTTGCACCAAATCCACATAATCGGCCTTGGCCCCGGAATCGCGTTGAAAATCGACATATTCGGAAGGCACCAGTTTGAGTTCTTCCGGAAAATTCCAGGTATTCATAATGATTTTGCCCACGTGCGGATGGGCTTTTTCCAGTAATTTATCCAGCCGGGATGGGCTGTCTCTAAATTCCGGAATTTTTTCGACTAGAGTCAGAATCGGCAATTTACCTATTTGGTGGATCAAGCCGGCCAACATGGCTTCGTCGGCGTTTAAATGCGGTACGAATGCACTCAAGGCGCGACTGATCGCCGAGACATTAACGCCTTGTTCCCAGGTACTGCGAAAATAGCCTTCCAATAACGCTGTGGTAGGCGTGAACATTTGCTGCATGATCAAACTGGTGATCAAGGTACGTATCGTGTTGTTGCCGAGGCGGGTGACCGCCATTTGAATATTCTTGATTTCCAGCGTGCCTCGGTACAAGGGGCTGTTCGCGACTTGTATCAAGCGCGCGGAAATGGCGGCGTCGGTGGCAATGATTTCGGCCAGACTTTGTGCCGTGGCATCGCCTTTACTGACGGCATCGCGCACTTTGATGGCCACGTCCGGCAGGGTGGGTAGTATTAAACGGTTGGCGTCCAGTTCCGCTTGCACATGAACCAGAAAGTCTTGAACAGATTTGAATTGCATGGGTTGAATTTCCGCTATTGATCCGAAATTATCGCCACAGAAGTACGATACTCGTCATCAAGTATAAGGTTTTTTGGCAGACCATCAACTATTTGCAGGACTAACAGCAAACGGGTTGTGCCTGCGTAACTGCTGTGCGTTAACACGCAGCCAATATTTTGCCCACTTGCGTTATCTAACACGCCGCAACCGGTGTTGATATCGCCAGACGATTGGATGCACTCGGCCACAAACAACGCACGTTTGACTTTTCCCAGATAATGCGTACGTGCGACGATCTCTTGGCCGGTGTAACAGCCTTTATTAAAACTGATGCCGCCTAATCGATCGATGTTCAACATTTGCGGGATATGTTTCTCGGACTGGCTGCTGCCAAACCAGGGCAGGGCGGAGGATATATCCTGCTGCCGCCATTCTGCTAGACTTCCTGATTCATAGCCGTGTTGCGAGGCCAATAATGCACAGAATTGCTGGCTTTGCTCGGGTGAGCTAATAAGCAAATGGCGATCTTGCCCAGGTAATCGAATCGTGGAAAATGGCGATTGCGCGACGGCGAAATTGTTGGCCGATGGAGTGTCATTGGTATCTGCGGGCAGGGATTGTAACCCCGTGAGCTGTAAGATTCCGGATTGGTCTTGCAATTGCACATCGGCACGCAACACGTACATACGCAGTTTTTTTAGCACCGTTTCCAGCAAATCCGTTGGCACGATTAGCAGAAACCCTTGCGGGGTTTTAGCGACTATCAGCGTACTGATTACCCGGCCTTTGGCATTGCAAAACGCGGCAATACTGGCTTGAGACTCAGAGATATCGTTGATATTGCACGTTAACTGGCCTTGCAAAAGCTTATCGGCATCTTGGCCGCTTACCGCAATAAGGCTTAGACCTGTCGATGGAAATATTTTTCTAATCGCCGGCTTAACATCGGTTTTTTTAACAGTGTATTCGGAGTCCATCGGTTCTTCAGGTGTGGCGTTTTGGGGCATAGGTGTCAATATGAAAACAAATTTGCTGGGTAGTTTACCGTAGCTCGGAAAAGGCGCGACGATTATGGCGAAAAATCTTGTCTCGAATATGGATTTTACCGTGAGTCGTTCGCGGTTACTGAAACTGCTAATCCATGGCATTCATGGTTTTACAGTTTTAGCCTGTTGGCTTAATTCCTTGCCGGTGATTTACCAGGCAGCATTGTCGGTGCTGGCGCTTTTAAGTTGGCGGCACGGCCTAAAATCCCGCCAAACTGGCTTGTTTTATCTACGCTATACTCCTGACCGTGGATGGTCAATCAGTCTCGCCAATGAGTATCGACCAATAAAGATTGCATCGTCGACAACGATAAGTCCGTTTTTGATCGTTCTGCATTGGTTAGATAACGACAATGCCGGCGGTTGTCTGTTGATTGCAAAAGACGCAATGCCGGCGGACTCCTACCGAAAACTGGTTGTCTGTTTAAAAACATCAGGTTACAGGCCGGTCTAATGAATGCCAATGTAAGGCAAGCTATTGAGCTACAAATGAATTCGTTGAAAAATTTGCCGGCTTTACCCGAGGCAAGCCTGCGGATTTTAGACGCTATTAATACACCGGATATAGCAATCGATGAATTAGCCGACGCGCTATCCTTGTCGCCCGGTTTAGTAGCCCGATTGCTTGGCTTAGCCAATTCAGCCTATTTCACCAGGGGACGCAGCGTGGCCGATATCCGCGCCGCGATATTTCAGGTTTTAGGCCTGGACTTAGTCAAGGCGTTGGCTCTGGCGATTATTTTTAACGTACAGTTCGATACCCGTAATTGCCAGACATTCGATTCGGAACAGTTCTGGATGCGCTCGCTGATGACGGCCGTCTCCGCGCAAAAATTGGCGGCGGAAACGCCATTATTCCGAGAAATGACGCCATCTACGGTGTACGCAAGCGGTTTACTGTTGGATATTGGAATATTGGTGCTAGGTTATCTGTGTCCGGAAGCCTTAGATGCCATTTTCACAGATTGTAAACAAAACCGTATATCCGTCCGCGGCGAGATTGCCCGACGCATGGGTCAAAGTCATTTTCAATTAGGCTATTTCTTGTTGAATAAATGGCATTTACCCGAGTTATATCAGCTTGTTTTACAAAACTACGAGAACCAGGAGTTTGTTGGCCCGGAGCAAGCATTATTAATTTTATTGCGGATTAGTCAGCGATTAAGTGCCGCAGTCGTTGTCGACAACACAATTAATTCGGTAGAGTTCGACGCGGATTGCCGAAGCATTCAAGTCGGCATAGACCACTTGAATATACTCGCCGAACAATTAATGGAACATAAAACGGCTATTCAAAAACTTGCGTCTATTATGGGGAACTAATGAGCCAGTTTAGCGCGGGCATGCAAAACCCAGTATTAGCCGGATTCGGCATGCAGGATTTGCTTGTGGATTTGGTTAATGCGCTATCCGCCGTAAAACAATTATCCGAAATAGATTATCAGGTCGATGACGAAAAAAGCCTGATCAGACAGGCATTGGCTAGCCTTATTCAGTATCAGGACATGGAGCGATGTTCCTTTTTTATCCTGGACAACGAAGGTTTGTTAACCAACATTGCCGGTATCAGTATCGATGAATTTAACGAAGCTAAAATCGATAATCCGGCCCCTTTACGTTTCAAAATCGGCGAAGGATTAATTGGTGCGGCAGCCGCAAGCGGTATATTGCAGCATTGCCAAAATTGCCGCGACGATCAACGTTTTGAAAAAATCGCGAATCCCAAGCAAACGCCCGGCTCCGTTATCAGCGTGCCTGTGTTCACGTTAAATCGTAATTTGATTGGCGTTTTGAACGTATCTCATCCCGAAGTTAATTTCTTTACCGAGTGGCACATACGATTATTGGAAGTTTATAAAAATATCCTCGGGCAGTTGATCACGACGCGCCGTTTGGTTCAACACATGGAGCAGCAAATTGCTTCTAGAACTGCCGAGTTGGAGAGTTTGGTTGCGGAAACCAATCAGTTGAAAGACCATTTTGCCAGCATGTCCATGCACGATCAGTTAACAGGTTTGCATAACCGGCGTTTTTTTTATGATCAGGTGGAAGTTGTTATTGCCCATCATAAACGTTACAAAAATAGTTTTTGTCTGTTGGTGATGGATATCGATCATTTTAAAGTTATTAACGACCGTTTCGGCCATTTGTTCGGCGATCAGGTATTGATCGGTGTTGCCAATGCATTGAAAAGGCAGGTTCGTAGCAGCGATATTTTGGTGCGTTTCGGCGGTGAAGAGTTTGTAGCTATTTTTACGAATACGCGCGGCGATAACGGTAAAACTTTTGCGGAACGTATTCGGCAGGAAATTAAATCCCTGCAATGGTTTGTCGATGAAGAGCCGGTTAATCTGACTATGAGTATTGGTTTGTATTGTCTTAATTGCGATATGTACGCTCCGCAACAAATACCGGATATCGATCAGATGATTAATTACGCGGATAATGCATTGTACAAAGCGAAAGAGAATGGTCGCGATCAAACGGTGGTGTTCGACGGATCCGGATTGGAAGCCGGTTGACGTCACGCCGTCAAATCAGTTGTTGCGAACGTTTATCAACTTTACAATCTTAGCCAAACCATGCACAGTTTTTGCGAACTGAGAACAGAGGAGGGGGTATAAACAATGAAAAGAATTTTATTGCAATGCTTATTGATGGCGGTTTTAGTCGCTAACCATACTGTCGTAACAGCCGATCAAGCTAGCGACACGCAAAAAATGCTTAATGATCAAGTGTTGGCTAAACCTTTTAGCGTGGAGGACGAAGCAAAGTTAAACAGCTATATCGAGGAGGCGACTAAACGAGGCACACCACCCAAATCTCAACCCAGTAAATATTGGCGCCAAGGCTATACCTGCAACGATTTGAGGCGTTATTCCTGGAACGATTACCGCGATTGTAGTTATTACCATCATTATTACGGCTATTATTGGCCTTATTAAATTGATATTTTCAGTATTTTGGATAATTTTTTGGAGATTTAAATGGCAATAGAGAGAGCTAAGTTGGTTAAGGTTGCTGGCATTTTAGCGGTAACAACGTTGTTGGGCGGTTGTGCCGCCGTGCACACATCGATCGCTAAAAAAGACTTGGATGTGCAGACCAAAATGAGCGACACGATATTTCTAGACCCAGTTGGCCCGGAACAGCGCACTATTTATTTGGACGTGCGAAATACCTCCGATAAAGCCAACTTTGACGTGCTATTGCCGGTCAAGGAGGCTTTACAATCCAAAGGGTACATAATTTCCAACGATCCGGAAAAGTCGCATTATTGGCTACGTGCCAATGTACTGAGCGTTGATAAAGCCAGCCCGACAGCGGCGGAGTCGGCTTTGCATTCCGGTTACGGCGGCGCATTGGCCGGCGCGGCGGCCGGCGCGGCAATTGGCGGCGGACTGGGTGGCTGGTCGGGAGCCGGCATCGGCGGTTTGGCAGGCGTTGCAGTGGGCGGCGCCATCGAAACCATTGCCGATGCCGCAGTGAAAGATGTGACGTATATGGTAGTCACCGACATTGAAATTGCTGAAAAAGCCAAAAGTGGTGTCGTGGTAAGACAGGATAGCCAGCAAGACGCTAAGCAAGGTATCGGTGGCTCGCGCCGTCAAACTTCGTCGGAAGTTAGCGACAGAAAAAAATATCGCACACGTGTCGTCAGTACTGCCAATCAGGCTAATCTGGAATATGAAGCCGCTGCGTCTAGCCTTACTTCCGGCTTGGTGAGATCGATTTCAGGCTTATTCTAAAAGCCGTTCAAACCCTACCTCCCCGTGATCTTCATGATCGCGAGGAGGGCGCTTTGGTTTTCAATTTTCAATTTCGCTGTATAATCCCGCCTCGCTTCAATTCCGGTATACGCCGGAAATCTCCTTAAACTCATCTACATAATGCTATGGCACTTTATTGCGGAATCGTTGGCCTGCCCAATGTCGGTAAATCAACTCTATTTAATGCGCTGACTAAAGCGACTATCGCCGCCGAAAACTATCCGTTTTGCACCATAGACCCCAACGTCGGCGTAGTTCCGGTTCCCGATCCGCGTATGGATAAACTAGCTGAAATTGTTAATCCGGAGCGTGTGCTTCCAACAACGATTGAGTTTGTCGACATAGCGGGTTTAGTCGCGGGCGCTTCTAAAGGCGAGGGCTTGGGCAACCAATTTCTGGGGAATATTCGGGAAACTGATGCCATCGTACATGTAGTACGCTGTTTCGTAGACGACAATGTGATTCATGTTGCCGGCAAAGTCGATCCGATTAACGATATTGAAGTCATCAATACCGAATTGGCTCTGGCGGACATGGCGTCTGTTGAAAGAGCTTTGCAAAAAGCGGCAAAAGCGTCAAAGTCGGGTAATAAAGACGAACTTTCTAGGAAAGAAGTCCTGGAACGAGTCCTGGAGCACCTCAATGCCGGGGAAGCGGTGCGGACTTTAGGTTTGACGGAAGACGAAACCAAGCTTATTAAAGAATTATGTTTGATTACCATCAAGCCAACATTGTACGTCGCGAATGTTCAGGATGACGGGTTCGAGAACAATCCGATGCTGGAAAAGGTTAGAGGCTTTGCTGAAAAAGAAGGATCGAAAGTTGTCGCCGTCTGCGCCGCGATAGAGGCGGAGATAGTGCAATTGGATGAAGAGGAAAAGAAAGAATTTCTCGATGATCTAGGGCTTGAAGAACCTGGATTGAATAGGGTAGTGCGCGCAGGGTACGAACTATTAAATCTCTCGACTTATTTCACGGCCGGAGTTAAAGAAGTACGGGCGTGGACGATCCCGGTGAATGCCACGGCACCGCAAGCAGCAGGCGTAATCCATTCTGATTTTGAGAAAGGCTTCATCCGCGCCGAGGTGGTGTCTTACCAAGATTTTGTTGCTTACAAAGGCGAACAAGGCGCCAAGGATGCCGGCAAATGGCGCCTTGAAGGTAAAGAGTACAAAGTTCAGGATGGCGACGTGATGCACTTTCGTTTCAATGTTTGACAAGGGAAGCAGGGCATCCTATAATGCGCGTCTTTTCAAAGCCGTACCCAGTGGCGATATAGCTCAATCCGGTTAGAGCGCGGGATTCATAACCCCGAGGTTCCAGGTTCGATCCCCGGTATCGCCACCATTTATAGATTCAACAACGGTCAATAAGATTCAAGAAACCCGCAAGCTGCCTGGCTTAGCGGGTTTTTTATTGTTCAACGGTGTTCACCGAGATTCATTGAAAATCACTTCAGAGCAGGGGATAAGGGCAACCAATTTACCCCAAATGGAGTTACCCCCCCCCGTGCTCATATGTGATACGGCTTGCAAGAACGCCCACAAAAACGAAAAAGCGCTGTTTGAGCTCTCTGATGGAAAAGGAGTGTTCTTATTTTTAAAACCGCAAGCTGACGGTTGGGGGTAAGTGGTGGCGATTCAAATATCGTTTCGATGGCAAAGAGAAGTTGCGCTCGCTTGGCACTTCTCCCGATACCAACTTGGCCT
>CAZGUM010000073.1:0-18626 GCA_964529085.1 uncultured Methylomonas sp.
ATATGAGGAATCCGTGCGAACATTTATTTTGTTGATCAGTTTGATGCTGTTGCCGATGACGGTTTGGGCCAATTCCGGCGAGAAGAAAGCCGACGAGAGCGCCGGTCCGGTTATTGAGTATGTGGAGATGAAACCTAAGTTCACTGTCAATCTGGCCGAGCCTAAAAAATATTTGATGCTGAATGTGCAACTACTGGCGGAAGGCGCCGAACACGTCGAAAAAATCAAAAAATATATGCCGGTTTTACGTCATGAGATGATCATGATGCTGAGCGGCATGAAGAGCGAGGATCTGCAAACCATGGAACAGCGTGAAGCTCTGCGCTTGAAAACCAAACAATTGATAACGGATTTATTGACCAAAGCTAAAAATAGTGACGGTTTTCGCGACGTATTCTTCTCGGAGTTCTTAATCAATTAAGCCGCGCAGCGGTGCAAGAGGCATCGAGGATAACAAGGCTTGCAGCGATGTGAGCCTTTTTTATTTGTGCTTACCCGAGAATATTATCGCTAAACGCCGGATATACTTTTTAGGTCATCGAGCCTATGGTTTTTCGAAAGCGAGTGAGTGCAAACAAAAAGAAAACGCCGCCTATCGCCAACAGTGCTAGAAATTGCGGCCAGACCACGCTGAAACCGGCGCCGCGATACAGAATGGCTTGAGCCAGCGCCACGAAGTGCGTGGTCGGGGCCGCGAGCATTATGTTTTGGATTAGTGCCGGCATGCTCTCTCGCGGCGTCATGCCGCCGGACAGCATTTGCAACGGCAGCAGGATGATCAGCAATAATAATCCCAATTGCGGCATCGAGCGCGCCAGCGTACCCAGCAGAATCCCCAACGAGGTGGTGGCAAACAGATAAAACATCATGCTGGCAATGAACAAGCCCAGTGAACCTTGCAGCGGCACGCCCAGCCAGCCTTTGACCACGATCAAGATCGACGCGGTAGCCACCACCACCACAATCAAACCCATGGACCAGACTTTTGCCATCATGATTTCCAGCGGCGTGAGCGGCATCACCAGTAAGTGTTCAATGGTGCCGTGTTCGCGTTCGCGGATCAGCGCGGCGCCGGTGAGGATGATGGACAGCGCGGTTATACTGTTGAGCAATTCCATCACCGAACCGAACCAGACCGAATTTAAATTGGGATTGAACAGTGTGCGGATTTCCAGTTCAACCGGCAAGGTCGATACCGCGCGATGCCCTTGAACAAAGGTAGCCACTTCGCCGTTGACGATGGTTTGGACGTAGTTATTGCCGATGAAGGCTTGCGAGATGCGGGTGGCATCGACATTAAGCTGCACCGTGGGCCGCCGCCCGGCCAGAACGTCGCGTTGAAAATTGGGCGGAATATCCAGTACAAAGGTGTACAAACCGGCGTCCATGCCAGGATCGGCGGCGTATTGATCGATGATGGCCGGCGCCAGAAAATGCGGTGGATAGAAAGCATTGGCAATACGCTCCGACAACGGCGAGCGGTCTTCGTCGACAATGGCTATCGGCGCCTTGTTCAAGGATTGCGGCAGGCCGGTGGCTATCACGTAAATCTGGCCGCTGAACGCAAAAACGATAATTACCAGCATCAGGGTATCGCGGCCCAGACTGCGGATTTCCTTGATACCCAGATGAAAAATATTCGACAAGGCGTGCATGCTTAACGCTCCTGTTTGTCGAGCAGGGTGACGCTCAACCCAACTACCACCAAAACAGCTATGGCCAGCGGCATTAGGTAAGGGCTTAATTCCGCGAAACCCAGCGATTTGGAGAAAGTGCCGCGGCAGATGGTGAGAAAGTGCGTGCCAGGGAAAATTTCGCCGACGAAGCGTGCGCCGTCTTCCAGCGACGAAACCGGGTCTATCATGCCGGAAAAGCGATTGGAAGGAATAAACGTGGCAATGAAAGTACCAAAGATGGCCGCCACCTGGCTGCGGGTGAATACCGAAACCAGTAAACCGAACCCGGTGGCGAAGGTTACGTACAACAAAGCCGCCACACTCAACATTAAAAAATCGCCTTTATGCGGCACGCCGAACACCCACACCGCCATCGCGCAGAGCAACAGAAAGTTGATCATCCCCAGCGCAATATAGGGTAATTGTTTGCCGACCAGAAATTCCAGTTTACTCACCGGCGTGACATACAGGTTCAAGATGGAGCCGAGTTCCTTTTCCCGGACCACGCTCAATGCGCTCAGCATGGCCGGAATCAGCATCAGCAAAATCGGAATCACCGACGGCACCATGGCCGGCAGGCTTTTGACATCCGGATTGTAGCGGAAGCGGGTTTCGATATTGATCAGTCCGGCCGATATTCGGCTGGCATTGCGCCGAGCCTGTTCCAGTAACCAGGTTAGATGCATGCCTTGGACGTAGCCGACGATATTTTCGCCACGAGTCGGCATCGCGCCGTCGATCCAGGCGCCGATTTTCACGTTCTCGCCGCGTTGCAGGTCGCGGGCGAAGTCGGGCGGAATTTCCAAGGCCAGACTCAGTTCGCCGCTCCGCATGCGTCTATCGAGCTCGGCGTAATCGTTGATCGGTGCGTGGGCGACGAAGTAACGCGAGCCGCCCAAGTCCAGTGCATAGTTGCTGCTGAGTGAGGTCTGATCGCGGTCCAGTACCGCGAAACGCAAATTTTCCACATCCATGGTGATGCCGTAACCGAAGGTCAGCATTAGAAACAATGTGCCGAACAAGGCAATCGATAAACGGATCGGGTCGCGGCGCAATTCCAGCGCTTCGCGGATGCTGATGCTGAATAGGCGCAGCAGGCTGAAGCGGTTGTCGACTTGATGACGGGTTGCCGGTGCGGCGGCCGGCTTAGCCGAATCTTCTGACGTATTAGCGGCATCAAGCTCGGCTTGCGCTTCGACGCCGCCGGCTTGCTTAAGATAGGCAATGAAGGCTTGCTCCAAGGTATCGTAACCGCTATCCGTCACCAGTTTTGCCGGGGTGTCGCTGGCCAACACTTTGCCGGCATGCATCAGCGAAATCCGATCGCAGCGCTCGGCTTCGTTCATGAAATGGGTGGAGATAAACACCGTAACCTTGTCGCGGCGGGCCAAATCTACGATCAATTCCCAAAAACGGTCGCGGGCCACCGGATCGACGCCGGAGGTCGGTTCGTCCAGGATCAACAGGTCCGGACTATGGATCACCGCGACGGCCAGCGATAGACGTTGGCGCATACCCAACGGTAACTCGTCCGGCAGACTTTCGAGTGCGTTCTCCAGCATGAAACGCTGCGCCATATCGGCAACGCGCGCGGCAATTCCGGCTTCCGGCAAATGAAACAGCCGGGCGTGCAGTTCCAGATTTTGCTGTACCGTCAATTCGGCATACAGCGAGAAAGCCTGCGACATATAGCCGACTCGTTGCCGAGTCGCTATGTTGTTGGCGTCGAGAACCTGCCCGAATAGTTTGGCTTCGCCGGTGCTGGGCGACAGTAGGCCGGTGAGCATTTTCATCGTAGTCGATTTACCACAGCCGTTGGAACCGAGAAAACCGAAGATCTCGCCGCGCTCGATGCGCAGGCTGACATTATCGACCGCGACAAAATCGTCGAAGCGCATCGTCAGTCCCCGCGCTTCGATGGCGATTTCCGCAGCATTGCCGTTGCTGCTGCGTGGCGGAATGACCACGGCTTTGTGGCCTTGGCGTTTTGCCGCCGGCAATAAATCGATGAAAGCGGCTTCCAGGGTGTCGGCATTGGTTTTCGCACGTAACTCGGCGGCGCTGCCGGTCGCCAGTACCTTGCCATCGTCCATCGCCACCAGCCAGTCGAAGCGCTCCGCCTCGTCCATGTAAGCGGTCGAAACCAGTACGCTCATCCCGGCACGCCGAGTCCTAATGCGGTCTATCAATTCCCAAAACTGTGCACGCGACAAAGGGTCGACGCCGGTGGTCGGTTCGTCCAGTACCAATAAATCCGGATCGTGAATCAGCGCGCAACACAAAGCCAGTTTCTGTTTCATGCCGCCGGATAATTTGCCGGCCGGCCGGTCGCGGAAAGGGGTCAGACCGGTGCTGTCCAGCAATTCGGCAATGCGTTCCCGGCGCTCGGTTTGTTGTTGTCCGAACAGGCGGCCGAAAAAGTCGACGTTTTCAAATACCGACAAGGTCAGATACAGATTTTTGCCCAGTCCCTGCGGCATATAAGCGATGCGCGGACAAACGGCGCGCCGATGTTCGCTGTCGGCAATGTCGCCGCCCAGTGTCTCTATCGCGCCTTCCTGCAATTTACGTGCGCCGGTCAGCAAGGACATCAGACTGGATTTACCGACGCCGTCCGGACCAATCAGGCCAACCATACGGTTACCGGGAATTTCCACGCTGATGTTGTCCAAGGCCAGCATATTGCCGTAGCGCAGGCTGACGCCGCTGATCCGAACGACGGGGGCGGATGCGCTCATTGCGGCAGCTTGATTTCCAAGTTGGCGGGCCAGGCCGCGGCCGAGTCGATTTTGACGTAAGCCACGCCCGGTACGCCGGTTTTTACCTGATTGATATGCTGTTTCAATAATTCGACATCGATACGGGCGCGGACCCGGAACATCAATTTCAGGCGTTCGCTTTCGGTTTCCACGGTTTTGGGTGTGAACTGCGCGACGCTGGCGACGAAGCTAGCCTTAGCCGGAATCACGTAGCCGGGCAAGGCATCGAACACCAAACGGATGTCGCTGCCCAGGGCCACCTTGCCGGCGGCAGCAGTGGGCAGGAAGAAAGTCATATACACGTCGGACAAATCCACCATGTTCAGCACCCGGCCGCCGGCATCCAGCACTTCGCCGGGTTCGGCGACCCGGTACTGAATGCGGCCGTCTATCGGGGCTTTCAATTCGCTGTCGTTGATGTCGGCTTGCAGCCGCACCACCGTGGCTTTAACCGCTTCGATCATCGATTGCGCCTGCACCACTTGCGATTTGGCGGCGGCGATGCCGGCCTTGGCCGCTTCGACCTGAGCCAGTGCGGTATTGATCGCGGCCTGCATGCCCAATACCCGGGCGTTGTTGTCGTCTACCTCCTGTTGCGGGGTGGCGCCTTCGCCAACCAGTCGTTGCGATCTATGCAGGCGCTTTTCCGCCGCATCGAACTCGGCACGGCGCTGGGCGACCACGGCTTGCGCGGCGGCATATTCGCTTTCGCGCTGCACGACAATGGATTTGGCGGTTTGATAGGCATTTTCGGCTTCGCGCACCTTGGCTTGTGCTTCGGCTTGTTGAGCTTGCAACACTTGGGTATCCATGCGCGCCAGTATATTACCCGCCCGTACAAAATCGCCTTCCTTGGCGCTAATATCGACAATGCGGCCGGGTATTTTGGTGGCGATATTGATTTCGGTGGCTTCGATTCGGCCGTTGCCGGTGGCGATGCCGGCCGGCAATCCGGATGGGCGTAAACCCCACCATAGTGCCGAAGCCGCGATAATGGCGATCAATACTAGCGTCAATGTGCGCTGTTTGCTCATTAGTCCTCCTTGGAGCGGGTTTATAAACGAGGCTGCATGTTCGAGGTTTGCGTTAACAATCGAAAATTCATTTTTCAACGGCGTTTTACGATAGGTCTATCGCGTTGGCGCCGCCACCCAGCGCTTTGTACAAGGCAATTAAATTCGTCGCGGTTGCCGCCTGCGAGCGGGCCAGATCGATCTCCGCGCCGTACAGGCCTCGCTGCGCGTCCAGCACATCCAAAAAGGATATTACCCCTTCCTGATAGCGCAATTGCGACAATCGCACCGACTCTTGCAAGTCGGCCACCGCACGCGCCAGCGCTTGCCGGCGAATTTCTTCTTTTAAATAACGCGTCAGTACGGTTTCGGTCTCTTGTAAGGCTTCCAGCACCGATTTTTCATAAGCCAGATAAGCTTCTTTTTGTTTGGCTTCGGCGATGTCGATGCCGGCTTGAATTCGTCCGAAATTCAATAGCGGCTGTACCAGGTTGGCGGCCGTACCGTATGAGAATGCGGCAGATTTGAACAGGCTTTCGATGTCGGTGTTGCGCAGCCCGAAAAATGCCGACAGCGATATTTTCGGAAACAGTTCGGCGATTGCCGCGCCTTGCATCGCGGTGGCGGCGGCTAGTCGGCGTTCGGCGGCGCGCAGGTCGGGCCGATGCCGCATGACGTCGGAAGGCGACGCTAAAAACACTTGTGCCGGCGCCACCGGCATTGCCGCAGAGTCCTGCAGTTCGGCGGCCAATGCGCCGGGCTGTTGGCCCTCCAATACTTCCAGTTGCCGCAGGGTAGCGGTTAGGCCGGCTTCCAAGCTTGGAATCTGCGAGGCCGTGGTCTCGACTTGGGCGCGGGCGCGCACCACATCGTGCCTGGCGCTAACGCCTTCGTTGAACAGTTTTTCAGTCAGCGCCAGCGTATGCTGCTGCGATTCCAGATTGGAGCGAGTGATGCGCAATTGATTTTGCAGGCTCCGGTACTCGATGTAGCTGCGCGCCAATTCGGCGCTTAAAGTCACAATCGTCTGCCGATATTGTTCGCTGGCCGCATCCAGTTCGGCCGCCGCCGACTCCGAGCGGCGTTGCAATCGACCGAACACGTCGATTTCCCAGAGCGCATCGAACCCCATTTCGAACATATTGTATTTAATGCCGGAGGCCAAACCGGGGAAGGGGTTGTTTTGCCGTTGGGCACCGGCCGTAGCGTTAACGCTTGGGAATAGTTCCGCGCGGGTGCCGCGGCGTTCGGCGCGAGCCTGGTCGACGCGCGCCAGGGCTATCTTGATGTCGAGATTGCCGGTTAAGGCCCGCGCCATCAAGCGGTCCAGTTCGGCGTCGCCAAAGTGTTTCCACCAGGTTTGCAAATCTTCCGCATTTGCGTGCGGTAAAGGCTGGGCAGGGGCCGCCTGCCAGTGCTCCGGCACTTTAGGCGTTACCGCGCGGTAATCCGGTCCCATCATGCAACCGGTTAAGCCGCTTAAAATCAACAAATAGCTGGTTTTACGCATCATAACCATGTCCTTTTTAAATTGAGGCATCACAGTGAAGATTAGACGCTGATTTGCCGTTTCGCTCAGGCCGGTTCGGAAACCCGCAGACCGCGAAATTGTTGGCTGACTTTTAACATGTCCAGAAAAAATCGGCTCGATTTTTCCGGATCGGCGGCGGCAAAATGTCGTCGGCTTTGTCGATGGAGATATCCGTAGCGACTGGAATAGCCGAATTTAGGTACTACCGCTGATAATTTGGGGTTGGGTTAAAAGCCGTCATGTAATTCGTTAGCCAGCGCGGTTCGGAGCTGACTGATGCGTTGTTCGGGCTGATCGCCGGCGTACGGCAATTTCGCAAATTTTCCCCATACCGGTGCCGGCCAGGCTATATCGGTTTGGTAGCGCACGACATGATGCAGATGTAATTGCGGGACGAGATTACCGATGGCGGCGATATTTAATTTGTCTGGCCGATAAAGATCAGCCAGGGTTTCCGCGAGCAGGCAAGATTCGTTTTGCAAAGTTTGCCTATCCTGCGCACTAAGTTGATAAATCTCTTTTACATTGGCGCGCCTGGGCACCAGGATGAACCAGGGATATTGGCTGTCGTTCATCATCAGCAGTTCCGATAAACTAAAACTACCCACTTTAAAGCAATCTTGCGCCAGTTGTTGATGGAGTTGGAAATTGGACATTGCCGCCTCTGCTTAGGATAAAGGTTCATTGTAACGATTTAGCAAAGATCGCAGTTTGGTTTTTGCACTGGCCCGGAGTCTAATGGCCGGCATTATTATCAATGCAAAACGTTGGCTGTATTCGAGCATTATTTTTTTGCCGGAATATATTCCGGAGTAATCCGGTAGGTATTTTTCTAGTCGGCTATGCTATTTAGCGCGATAATCGGTTCATCAGTATTTAAAGCGTGTGTTAATAGATGAATATTGAAATATATCCTTATCCATTGGCGTTGATTATTCGCAACTGGATTTAGGTTAAAAGCAATTTTTAAGGGGGGAGAAATTTTATGAAAATACAGTATAAGCATGTGGTAACACCGATCAAGACGCGATTTGGCGGCAGTCTGCCGGTTTGCCTGAAACTCGGTGCCGCGCTGCTGGGCGTTGCCGGAACTGCAAATGCGGATACGATAATAGGGCTGATCCAAGATACGCCGGGGATTAACAACACCCAAACCAATATGGCGCGGGTGATAGAAATTGCCTGTCCGTCAGGCCAGAACGAAAGCGAATTTCAGGCGCGCTGCAATGCGTTGGTAGGAGCAGCTTTGCAAGAGGAAGGCGCCACCGCTATCAATACCAATCCACTGCAACAGGTCTCCCCGGAGCAAATACCTTCGCAAGGCATCACGGCAACCCGTACCTCATTCAATGCGATAGCCGGCCGGCTCGGGGCGTTGCGGGCAGGCGCCAGGGGATTCCAGGTCGCCGGCCTGGGTAGCGGCGCTTTGCCTGTCAATTTGGCATCGCTGGCAAACCCTTTGGGCGGCGCGGCGGGCGATAGCAGCGGCGTTTGGGACAAGTTGGGCGGTTTTGTCAACGGTAACTATAACACCGGCAACGTCGATTCCAGCTTAAACCAATTGGGTTACAACCTGAATAGCGGCAGCATCAATGCCGGGCTTGATTACCGGTTTAGCAGCGATTTGATTTTGGGGGCGGCATTTACCTATACGCGTGCGGAGTCCAGTTTCGACCACAACGGCGGCAGTCTCGACAGCAACGCATACACCGGCGCGCTCTACGGCACCTACTACGCGACTGATAATTTATATTTCGACGCCATTACCAGCATCGGCGCGATCGATTACGCCTCCACCCGGCAAATATCCTATGTGGTGCCGGAAGTAGTGAACACTCAGGCCAAGGCCGCGCCTACCGGCAATCAATATTCGGTTAGCGTCGGCAGCGGTTATAACTTTGCGGTAAAGCAATGGCTGTTCAACCCCTATGTCAAAGCCAATTACATCAAGCTTGACGTGGATAGGTTCAGTGAATCCGGCGGCAATGGCTGGGGCATGGCATTTTCCGATCAGGGCGTCGAGTCCGTCACCACCACGGTCGGCAACCAGATTTCATACGCCTTCAGTACCTCGTGGGGCGTGTTCACACCCAATGTGCGCGGCGAGTGGCATCATCAATACAAGGACGGCAGCCGCAATATCGCGGTACGGTTTTTGGGCGACACCACCAGCGGCTTGTCTTTTAATACCGTCACCAACTCGCCGGACCGCAATTATTTCACGGTCGGTACCGGGGTATCCGGCACCTTTGCCCGGGGATTGAGCGCGTTCCTGAACTACGATGCGTTAGTCGGCTATCGAGACGTGGAAAGTCATTTGTTTACCATGGGCGCCCGCCTGGAATTCTAGCCAAGTAACATACTTGGTTTGTACCGGCGGAGTTGACCGGCTCTTGCGGTTTGAATCGGGTAAGCCGGATGAATTAAGGTTGGCGTAACAGCTGTTCGCACAACGCCGGCAACGGTGGAGGCGGCAGCGGTACGTTTTTCGACGGCGCCTTGGCTTCGGCGGAAAACCACCAAGCCAGGCTGGCGTCGCAACCGTCGCCCGCCGGTAGTGGATCTTGCGCATCGCACTGCGGACTATGCGGTGGGCATTTCAAACGCACATGAAAATGATCGTCGTGTTTCCACCAAGGGCGAATCTTGCGCAACCATTCCCCGGTTGCGGCGGCTTTGTTGTTACATAGTTCCTGTTTGATACTGGGATTGACGAAAATCCGGTCAACCTCCGGCAAACGCGCTGCCGCTTCCAACACCTTGGCTTGATCCAGCGACCAATGCCGGTAATCGACCGTATCGTTTTGTAAATCGACGACCGACGGCGCGCTCCAGGTTTCGCGCTCGTTGGCGGTTAACGGGCGATTGCTGGCTTGTTCCGATAACAAAAACCAAATATCCACGTCCAAGCCGGTTTGATGGCTGCGATGTCCGCTTAAGGTCGGACCGCCGCGCGGTTGCCCTAAATCGCCGATTAACAGCGAGCCCAGCTTTTGTTCGACGCTGAATTGGCCCAGTTGCTGGATAACGCCGATTAAATTGGGATGACCGTAGTAGCGATGGCGGGACAAGCGCATCACTTGATAGCCGGGGCCGTCCAGGGGTAGGGTGGCGGCGCCGCTGATGCAGCCGCTGGTGTAGGTGCCTATGCTTTGGCTGGGGGTATGGGTGGGCGTGTTGATTTTTGCCCAATCTTGCGCGGTTGAACCGGCATTAGCCTCGCTAATAAAGCCCAGGGCGGCAAGGCCGAATAATACGGATGGAATGACGGTAGCTAGTCGCATGATAAAGTCGGGAGTGAAAAAAGGCTGCAGGGCACGATTATAACTTTGGCGTACCGATGGCAGCTATCGCATCGGTCACGCGCCGTCCCAGGCTCATGCTGGGTATTTCCAGCCAGTGATAAAAGCACAAGGAGATGCCTTGCACGCAAGCCACCGTAATAAGCCAACCGCCAAACCAGAGTGCCAGCCGGTTGTCGATAAAGCCTTCCAGAACTTTCAATACATACGGCGTAACGCAAATCAGAATGGCCATATGGCTGAGATAAGCACTGTAAGACACTTTGCCGATTTGCCGCAAAACCGGTTGCGATAATAATGTTTGTGCATCCGTAGAGCCCAGCACGAACATTAATATCAAACCCGCCCCTAAACCGGACCCGAGCCAGACCGCCGTATCGCCGAATAGGCCGGATGGTACATAACTGCCGCAGGTATAAAGCGCCAAGCCGGCCAATAACAATAAACGCCGCTGCCAGCGCCGGCCGGACAGGTAACGCGTCAAATCGGTATAGTGTCTGGCGATGGTCATTCCCAATAAGAAATGCAGCAAAAAAATCGATACACCCAATAAACTGGTAGCCAGCAGGCCGAAAAACACCAACCAAGAACTGCCGCGCCCGGCCAACAACAGGCCTACCGGCAATAGCAGCGAAAGCACCAGCTCGATACTCAAAGTCCAGGCTTGCGGCAGTAATACAATTAAATCCGGCAATTTCAATAAAAAGCTCTCGCGCAGCATATCCGTCGGGGTTAACGGAAAGTTATGCCACATGCCGGTGATCCAATCGGTAGCCGGCAACTGAGTCTTAAGGATTTCGCCGTGGAAGACGTTGACAAACAAGCCGGCACAGATCGTCAGTACCAACAAATACGGCAACCAGATTCTAAACATTCGGTTTATCAAGAAACGCGCCAGATGAAATTGGCTGAGATCTGGTATGTGTCCGGTGCGAAAATAGCGCAAAGACAACACCACGCCGCTGAGTACGAAAAACATCGATACCGCCGCCGAGCCGTCCCACCAGATATGCAGCGGCGAAAAATCCAGGAGCTGCTGGCACAAGGGTGCTTCGCACGGCAGGCCGTAGGCGATGACGAAGTGTTCGCTGATAACGGCCAGCGCCGCCAGGCCGCGAATGGTATCCAAATAACTGATGTGGGTTTTGGGAAGCACGCGTGAGAGTTTCTTAAGGTATAGAAGAAGTCAGGTATAGCAGGCTTTGAGTATTCGGTTGGCTATCCGCGCGTTATCGGCTTGGTCGCAGTCGCGGGCGCTGAACGCATCGCGGCTTAAAGCCATTGCGACTTGCGCACATTGAAATTGCGGCCTTTGATTTTGCCGGCCCGCAAACAGGTCAAGGCTCTATCGGCGCTGCCGCGTTTCACGGCGACGTAGGCGTGTTTATCGAAGATGTCGATTTTACCCACTTCGCTGCCGCTTATGCCGTTGGCGCCGGTCAGCGCGCCCAAAATGTCGCCGGGCCGCATCTTGTCCTTGCGGCCACCGTCTATCCACAGCGTGATCATCGGCGGCTCGAAGCGGTGTTCGCTGCCAAGTTTGAAAGGCGCGACTTCGTCCCACTTGACGGCGCTGGCCAAATATTCTTCGATGGCTTTGACCCGGTTCAACTCCGCTTCGCTAACCAAACTTAGCGCCAGGCCTTTGGCTCCGGCCCGGCCGGTACGGCCTATCCGGTGCACGTAAACTTCCGGGTCCCAGGGCAGCTCGTAATTGATCACCGCCTGCATGTCTTTAATATCCAGTCCGCGCGCCGCCACATCGGTAGCAACCAGAATCGAACAGCTTTTATTCGCAAAGCGCACCAATACCTGATCGCGGTCTTTTTGCTCCAAATCGCCATGCAGAGCCTGCACCGAAAAACCGCAATTGCTCAAGGTGTCCGCCACATCCTGGCATTCGCGTTTGGTGTTGCAAAACACCACCGTCGATTCCGGGCGGTGATACGCCAGCAAATAGCCCAGCGCGTTCAGGCGCTTGGCTTTATCTACCTGATGAAAGCGCTGTTCGATAGGATTGTCTAGATGGCTGGTTTCCACGCTGACCGATACCGGCTTGAATTGAAACTTCTGGCTTAATGCTCGAATCGGTTCGGCATAGGTGGCGGAGAACAGCAGGGTTTGCCGGTGCGACGGTGCATAGGAAATCACGTCGGAAATGATGTCGGCAAAGCCCATGTCCAGCATGCGGTCGGCCTCGTCCAGCACCAATACTTTTAAATGATCCAGACGCAAGCTGGCTTTTTGCAGATGCTCCTGCAACCGGCCCGGCGTACCCACCACCACGTGCACGCCGTGTTCCAGCGAGCTGCGTTGCGGCGCAAACGGCGTGCCGCCGCACAAGGCCAGAACTTTAATATTTTGCGTGAAGCGGGCTAATTGGCGGATTTCCTTGCATACCTGGTCGGCCAGTTCGCGGGTAGGGCAGATCACCATGGCCTGCACTTTAAAGCTGCTCAAATCCAGCCGTGACAATAAACCGATGCCAAACGCCGCAGTTTTGCCGCTGCCGGTCTTGGCTTGCGCGATGACATCCTTGCCTTCCAGAATATGCGGCAGACTTTCGGCTTGGACGGGCGTCAGCCGGGTATAGCCCAGCGATTCGATGTTTTCCAGCAGGGCGGGTTTTAACGGTAGGGACGAAAATTCGGGTGTGTTCACAAAGACTCTGGGCAATCAAACGATGCGGCGAAATCGCCGGCATCCGGTCGGCAATGATAACAGAATTAAATGCCTTGCCCCGGCCGCCATTGATGCTTGTTCTAGCCGTCTTATCCTAAAGTGCTTTATAGGCACGCTGGGGTCAAAATAGATTGATCGGCACTAAAGGCTGCCGATTTTCGTGGCAATCTTTTGGAATTCGTCTTCCATGGACCAGCTTATTTGCCCATTATCCAGCTCCAATTCCAACTCGGTCATTCTTTTTTTCGCGGAGTGGGCGCCTTTGTAGCCGCCGGAATTTGGGTCGGTAAAACTGCGGCTTTTACTCTTTGCCAGCTCTTTATTCAGGCTGATAACATAGTTAATGTAAGTATCGCGGCCGGCGGGGATGATATTTTTTGAGGAAACGTCTTTCAAATAATCGTTTTTGAATTTGGTCTGATAACTATCGATCACTTTGTCGGGACCGACGTTATCGCTTTTTAATTGCGGCGTAGTCGCACCCGACACCGTCCGCAGTTTTTCGCAGTAACTGCGTAAAGTAGGAGAAATCGGTCCTGTGATATCGGTTAAAAACAGATCGCACAAAAAGCTGGTATTGCAAAGATGGGCCGCATCGATTTTTACGCCGGTGTCTTTGGAATATACGCCCTCGCTGACTTGCACCGCGGCCGTGTCGCTCAGATATTTCTCAAACGATTTGGAGGGCTTGTATTTAACACAAAGATGCGCGACTTTATGCAGCAGGTAACAAAACATCTCGGCGCGCATTTTGACATGATCGGCGTATGTCGATTTATCGTCATTTGGCATCAAATAAAAATTGATGCCGCTTTCCTCCATTTTGCGCTTCATTCTTGTAACTCCCGATAAATTGGATAATGGCATTAACGCCGCGATTGGGTCTGGTGATAGAGTTTAGTCTGTTTTAATTAATCCCTTAAAACTGGCAGCTTGATGTTTCAGATAAACGACTACTTGCAAAGAATAGGCCTTAACCAACCGGAGCTTAATGTGTCCGGCTTGGCGCAATTGCAGCAGGCGCAACTGCGGGCTATTGCCTTTGAAAACATCAATCCGTTATTGGGTATGGTGCCCAAACTGGAAACCCAGGCCTTGGTGGAAAAACTGCTGATTGACCGTCGGGGCGGTTATTGTTTCGAGTTAAACGGTTTGCTGGGATTGGCGCTGGACGAGCTGGGCTTTACTTACCAAACCATCATGGCCAGGGTGCGGATGGGGCGTAGCGAGGGCGGTCCGCGACATCATTTGGCGTATCTCGTGGCCGCGGAAGGGGAGTCCTGGCTGGTGGATGCCGGCTTCGGCGGGCCGAGCCATTTTTATCCGCTGCAGCTGGACGGTGGACAGGCGCAACAACAGGGAGATGATACCTTTCGTCTGCGTTATGAAGCGCATAGCGGCGAAACCGTGCTGGAACGGCGGCATAAAGACGGCTGGTTTGCGCTCTATAGCTTCGACCGGGCGGCGGTGCGGCGCTGTGATCTGGAGGCCGCGAACGTGCTGTGCGCCACCTGGGAGCAATCCTTGTTAGCCAAAAACCTGCTAATGTGCCGCAATACCGAGTTTGGGCGGATTCAGCTATACAACAACACTTTTTCCGAATTTCGCGGCGGTGAGCATTTCAATACCGCCGTCGAAACGCCGGAGCAGTTGGAAATGCGGGTGCGTCATGATTTTGGTATCGCGCTGACCGGCGCGGAACTGAACGGCATTGCCAGGCATTTGGGACTGATTTAGCGATAACCGTAATAGCAATTGTCATCGCGCTTTTTGGCGATAATTGCTAACCAGGGCTGCTCCGGTCTTGGTTTGCCCGGCGGCCGGTAATAATGATCCAGGATCTCGAAGTGCGCGTTGGCCAAAAACACCCGGCTGGCGTCGAGTTCCATGAAGTTTCCATAGCGCTGCCCAGACCAGCCTTCGCCGCTGCCGCGGGGGTTGGAAATAAACAAAATTCCCGCCGGTCTTAATGCCGCGTATAGCTCGTTCAACACTCTGGGGAGTTCCCGGCTCGGGACGTGGAAAAGGGACGCATTGGCAAAGACGCCATCGAAGCCCTGTGCCGGCAAATCCAGGCTAAGCATACTTTGCTGTAAGATCCGGCAGCCGCTGTAGGCGCGCGCCATCCGGCAAAACGCCTCGCTGCCGTCCAGACCGACCGGCCGATGGCCCAGTGACTTGAAATAAAACACGTCTCTGCCCGGTCCGCAGCCCAAGTCCAAAATATCCAGCGTTCCCTCTTGCGGCAACGCGCCCAGGAAGGCCGCATAGTTTTGCGTTACGTCGTGGTCCTTGGTGCCTTGCCAATATGATTCGGCGTTTTGGTTGTAATGATTTAGCGTAGCGGCTTCGATCTGCGCTAATGGCGAGGTTTGTGTTTCCATATCGATGGTTTGGCGTTGCGTGGCGCTTAAGTATCTCGCGCAAAATCCACTTGGCCAAATGTTTTACACTGACACCATGGTCAAGGCTTGTTGGCAGGGTTGTATCGTTAACACAAACCCGGAAATGCCGGCAGCTAGGTCTCGTGTCGCACCACTCAGCCTAATAAGCTACGAACTTTCCTATTGCTTTCATGCGGATGAAGGATGCCGGCGTCCTGCCAAGTATTTGCCAAGAAGTCAACATACGAAGTAAAAATCGGTGGAGATCGAAAAGCGAAAGCGGGCCGGAAAGGCCTTTCTCTCTCAGGTGCCGCGTATTCTTCGACATGAGCCGGAGAATACGCGGCGAGAGGTAAGCGTAATACCGTTACTCAGACACCGTTATCGGCAAAACGCGATCTGATCTTGCACCGCAGACAAATTGCTGTCACCGGTGGTCAGCAGGTATGTAGCGGAAAGCGTCACCAGATAAGCGCACAATGGATCGGCCGCGGCGAAGGTATGGGTCACGGTACCGAACATGTCCGGGGTAACGGCTGGTAAGGGCAACGGGATGGTGCCGGTTGGGCCAGTCAGGCTCAAACTGGCGGCGCCTAAATTGGGATGGGCGCAACTAAATAACACATCCACCTGATTGGTGATTTTGGCACAACCGGCCACTTGCAATTGCTGGATATCCACCATGCACACGCCATATTCGTTGCTTCCTCCCCAGGGGCCCCATTCCGGGTGATGGCTCATGCCGTTGTAAAGCGTATTGTCGATCGCCAACCGCGTGCAGCGGCCGGCTTCCGTGATCGTGGCGTTATTGCCTTGTTGCCTCACCAGCATCCTGACCGCAAAGACTTCGTCAGCGACTAGCGGCTGGCCGATGGATGTGGCGGAATTGCCCGCCACCAGGCCGCTCAAATTTACCGGCGCGAACGCATCCAGTTTTACCGAATTCAAGTTGATCTGGTTGCCGTTCGCGACGAACATGCCAACGCCGGCCGGATTCAACGGATTGTCATTCTGTTGCGGTACCAAAATCCAACCGTCGGCGGCGATGGGGACTTGAATGGAACCCGGCACCGGCACCGGGCTGACGATACAATCCGTGTAATCGTAGTGGTACCAAGGGCTAGGATGCGAAACATCGGCCGGCATCAATGTAGCCTTCTCGACGTAGCCGATATTGGTCTGGTCGATTTTATCGGCCAACACTCTGGTCCAGTTGATCGGCTGTCCGGCGCCGTTATATTGCTTGGTGTATTCGAAGCAGTATTCCAGCGCAACAGCGCTCAAGCGCTGTGCCAAGATGCCGTTCAGGCGCAGACTGCTGAAAAACGCATAGTTTCCGGTGGTCAAACCGGTCTCGCCGGCGTGACTGTGAACCTGCGTGTCGTAGTCGTATCCGCCCACGCGTAAAAAGGCCGGAATCGGCGTCGGTTGCGGCGGCGTGATATCGGTTTTGGCGCACAGATTCACACATAAGCAATAGCCGACGTTTTTCCGATTGTCCGCGCTGGTTTCGCCGAGGATTTCCACACCGCCAATCTCGGCTTTGAAATACACGTCCGGCCCGCTTTGAAAAGTCAAGGGCAGGCCAGGGTCGGTCTCCACGTTAATCCAGGGCGAGAGAAAGGTCTGTTTGAATTGGATGGACGTATAATCTATCCGGAAACGGCCGCTGGCGTCCGTTACCGCACCGCCCAGATTGTCGTCGGTCAGAAAATCCGCGTCCCAGGCCGTAACCCTGGCATTGGGGATGGCAGCTCCGGTATCGCATGCTCGCAAGTACCCGCAAATGACCCAAGCATCGAAATAATAGCCGCGGATGAAGCACCACCATTTCTCGGCGATACAGTAGTCCCAGCGGAAGAAATAGTTTTCCTGTTCCCTGTCGATACGCCATTGCGGCAACACCGTCGTCAGGTGAAATTGAATCGGCTCGTTGCGCGGTGGTTTTGGCGGTGTGCGCGGTACGTTGCCGCAACTGAAGTCTATATCAAATGCCGATTCCCGGTATTTTTCGTCCAGCTTGAACTCGAAATTTCCGTTTTCGTCGGTTTGAGCTGTGGCTAGCAACAGCCCTTTTCGACTCTCGCCTTCTTCTTTCCCGACGACGTGAAAAGTTTCCTTGGTAGCCGCTACCGCGGTCGCCAGCAATCTGTCCTGCCGCCATGGCAGGTACAGCAAAACCTCCATGCCGGACAGGGCTTCCGAACTCTCCCGGCAGATCAAGCCGCACAACGAACCTTTAAATACATATGACATGACACGTTCCTCCCGGATGCACAAGACAGTGCTTCCGTCCGTTTTATATGATCCGCGCCGACAGCGGATTCCGCTGCCGGCCGGTATTGTCTCGGATGCGGGGCCGTGCCGGGCTGCAGCATGGGCCTAACATCGAAGCTGGCTGCAGTGTATGTGGATGTGAAGTTCCAGGCAGTTAGCTAATTCACCGCGAACTTGTGAAGAAATGCCTATTTCGAAGCGCCCGGCTCTCATTACCAAGCAATTACAGTGTTTTGCCTTGCGCGCAAAGCATAAAGGCTAACGCGCAAGCCGTTTTGGTTTGCGTATAAGGCTAAATACCTTGCCTGACAGGATTTATTAACTGGTGATTGTGGCAAAAAGCCTTGCGCGGATGGCAAAAAGGCTGGCGACGGCATTCGCTAAAGGGGCTTTTCGCTTTAGTCGGTACCTCTGCGGCCTTATTAGGTGATGATTTCGCTGTCTAATCGATGTATTCAAGCATTTTTGCCATAAGCGCAAGATTCAGAGCTTTGCATGCAAGCAAATTGGAGCTGTGCGCAAGGCTTTTCTTAATTCGCGCAAGCTTGTTTGCCTTGCGGGCAAGGCTTTTTTCCTCATGTGCAAACCATTGAAGCTAGCGCGCGAACCAAAGAAGGTTGCGGTTTGGCCTCAATGCCTTGCGCTTTTTGCAAGTTGCCTTGCCCGCGAAGCAATTTACCTTGCGGGCAAGGCTTTGAAAGTGGCGAGCGACTCTAATAAGCTTGCGGCTTTAGCGGAAAGGCTTGCGAGCTATGCTTTTATCTTTTCCGCTACTGGATAGAGCTTAGCCAGCAAGCCGGAATGCCTCGCGGGGCAGCCATTATGCTTAACTTGTTTAGCCGTTAGGTTGGGTGGCTTGGGTTTTTGCCTTGGCGCCACGGTTAAATCTAACAGACATTGCCTGCCGCAGCGTTTCCAAGCCGGCGCCTTTGCCGGCGATTTTCAACGAGGCGTAAGCATCCAGGCTAAAACTATAAATATCGCTGCCCAGCGCCATGTCGG
>CAZGUM010000074.1:0-18553 GCA_964529085.1 uncultured Methylomonas sp.
CGTAATGCGGCCGCAACGCTTCCACTTCGGTTTCGGTTAAACCGAACAGGAAGAAGTTATCGGCGCCGACTTCTTCGCGAATTTCAATATTGGCACCGTCCAAGGTACCGATAGTCAGCGCGCCGTTCATCATAAATTTCATATTGCCGGTACCGGACGCTTCCTTGCCGGCGGTCGAAATTTGTTCGGACAAATCCGCGCCCGGACAGATTTTCTCCATCGCCGACACGCAGTAATTGGGCATAAACACCAATCGAAGCTTACTGCCTACATCCGGATCTTCATTAATCACGCTACCGACATTGTTAATCAACTTAATGATTTTTTTCGCCATCACATAACCGGGCGCCGCCTTGCCGCCAATCAATACGCAACGATCCACCCAGTTTTGGGTATCGCCGCGTTTAATCCGGTCATAAAGATGGATCACATGCAATACATTCAGAATCTGCCGTTTGTACTCGTGGATACGCTTAACCTGAACATCGAATAAAGCGTCAACGTTGATTTCGATGTCGTGCTCTTCTTTTTTGTAATCGACCAGACGCTGTTTGCTGGCGCGATTTAAGTCGTACCATTTTTTTCTGAAAGCCGCATCTTCGGCATAAGGCGCTAATTTTGACAATTGCGAGAGATCCGTGATCCAAGCATCGCCGATAGTCGCCGTAATGAACTCCGCTAACTCCGGATTACATCCGGCCAGCCAACGCCTGGGAGTCACGCCATTGGTTTTGTTATTAAACTTTTGTGGCCAGAGTTCGTAAAAATCTCTAAACAATCCTTCCTGCAACAGTCTGGAATGCAGTTCAGCGACGCCGTTCACCGAAAAACTACCGACTATCGCCAAAAATGCCATTCTCACCTGTTTTTGATAGCCTTCTTCAATAATCGACATCCGCGCCATGCGCGGATTGTCGCCAGGCCAACGCGCCGACACTTCCGCCATGAAGTGCGCGTTGATCTCGAAAATAATCTCCATCAAACGCGGCAGCAGATGCTGCATCAGATTCACCGACCATTTTTCCAGCGCTTCCGGCAACAAGGTATGGTTGGTGTACGCCATGGTATTGCGCGTGATATTCCAGGCTTCTTTCCACGGCAGGCCATGAATATCCATCAACAAACGCATCAACTCGGCAACCGCGATGCTGGGGTGGGTATCATTGAGTTGAAAGCAGTTTTTCTCGGCAAATTTGCTGAAATTATTGCCGTGGCGCCCCACCCAATTGGCGATCACGTCCTGCAAACTGGCCGACGCCAGCAGATACTGCTGCTGCAAGCGCAAGGCTTTGCCGTTTTCGTTGGCATCGTTGGGATACAACACCATGGTGATGTTTTCGGCGGTGTTTTTTTCCGCCACTGCTTCGGCGTAATCGCCGGCATTGAATTCCTGCAGATTGAATTCTTCGGTGGCAATGGCTTTCCACAAACGCAGGGTATTAACCGTACCGTTTTTGTAGCCCGGTACCGGGGTGTCGTAAGGCATGGCAATCACATCGTGCGTATCCAGCCAACTCGTGCGCTTGTTGCCTTTTTCGTCGATATGGGTTTGGGTGTGACCGCCGAATTTGATGCGGTGCATGTATTCCGGCCGCTCTATTTCCCAGACGTTACCCATCCGCAACCAGTGATCCGGCCGCTCCACTTGCTCGCCGTTGACGATTTGCTGCGAGAACATGCCGTATTCGTAACGCAAACCGTAACCGGTTACCGGCAATTGCAAGGTAGCGCAACTGTCGATGAAACAGGCGGCCAAACGCCCTAGGCCGCCGTTGCCCAAACCGGCATCGGGTTCGCTTTCGATCAGTTCCTCTGCTTCAAGACCCAGATCGTACAAAGCCTGGGTCACTATATCGTCAATACCGAGATTCAACATCGCGTTACTCAAAGAGCGGCCAATCAAAAACTCCATCGACAAGTAAAAGGCTTTTTTACAGTCGGAGTCTCGATAGACGTTATAGGTTTTCTTCCAGCGTTCGACCAAACGGTCACTGATTGCCAACGACAAGGCTTCGTAGGCGTAATGCGGCGAACGGCAATTTTGATCGCGTCCGAGCCGATGGCTGTAATAGTGCTTGAAATCCGCTATGAAATGCTTTTTATCCATGCCCAACTTAGGAAGCTTGGTAATATCGGCGGCGGGGTTACTTTTATTAAAAACTCTATGCGGCATAGTGATTACCCTTGAAAACAGTGAATTTTAAAAGCTATGGGCCGCGGATTTTGCAAAGGCTGGCAAATCATGCCATGCAAGAATGGACCTCTAGTTCGGTTTGTCGGGTAAACGTGACGCCGCCGTAGCGACGTCGCCTTACCGTCAATTTAATTTGCCGTGACATTGCTTGTATTTTTTGCCCGAACCGCAAGGACAAGGGTCGTTACGTCCAACTTTGTCGCTGTGCCGCACAAAAGGCTGCTCCGCAATCGGCGCTTCCGGTTCCGATTCAAGTTGCGGCGCGGGTTCCGCCTCAAAGATAGAATGCGCTTCAGCATGCTCATAATGCATTTCCAGCGGCGCCTGGCGTTGTTCGTCTATCGCTTGTACGTCTTCCTCGCGGGCAACTTGAACTTTGGCGAGTATCCCGACCACTTCCTGCTTAATATGAGTTAACAAACTGGTAAACATTTGGAAGGACTCGCGCTTGTATTCCTGCTTGGGATCTTTCTGCGCATAGCCTCTGAAATGGATGCCTTGACGTAATTGATCCATCGCCGCCAAATGCTCTTTCCAGCTATTGTCCAACACCTGCAACATCACCGATTTTTCAAAATGACGTAATACTTGCACGCCTACCGCGGCTTCGCGGTCGCGATTTTCCTGCTCGGCTTTTTCAATGATCAGCTGACGTATTTTAGGTTCGTTCAAACTACGGTCGTTGTCGAGCATCTCAACCAACGGCATTTGTAAATTGAATTCTTGCTGCAAATGCAGTTCCAGGCCGCGCACATTCCATTGTTCTTCCATGGTTTTCGGCGGAATGTATTCGGTAATCACGTCGTTCAGCACATCGGCACGAATCGCATTGATAATGTCGTTAATATCTTCAGCCGCCATCAACTCGTTACGTTGCGCGTAAATAACCTTACGCTGATCGTTGGCAACATCGTCGTAGGCCAGAATTTCTTTCCGAATATCGAAGTTACGGTTTTCCACCTTACGCTGCGCGCTTTCGATGGAACGCGTCACCCACGGGTGCTCAATGGCTTCGCCTTCTTCCATGCCCAGTTTTTGCATCAAACTGGCTACTCGCTCGGACGCGAAGATTCGCATCAAGTCGTCTTCCAAGGACAGATAGAAACGGGTTGAACCGGGGTCGCCTTGCCGACCGGAACGTCCGCGCAGCTGGTTGTCGATCCGCCGCGATTCGTGACGCTCGGAACCGATGACATGCAGACCGCCGCTGGCCAATACTGTTTGGTGCCTATCCAACCAGGCGCCCCGTACTCTTTCTTTATCGGCTTCGCTGGCATCAGGCCCCAAGGCTGCCAGTTCCGCATTCAGATTACCACCCAATACAATGTCGGTACCGCGACCGGCCATATTGGTGGCGATGGTCACCGCCCCCGGCATCCCGGCATTCTCGATAATATGCGCTTCGCGTTCGTGCTGTTTGGCGTTTAATACTTCGTGCGGAATGTTTTGCTGCTGCAACATCCGGGAAATCAATTCGGAATTTTCGATAGAAGTGGTACCGACCAATACCGGCTGACCGCGCTGCACACAATCCTTAATATCTTCGATGACTGCGTTGTATTTTTCCCGAGCCGATAGATAAACCAAATCGCCTTTGTCTTTCCGAATCATTGGTCTGTGAGTAGGAATAACCACTACTTCCAGACCGTAGATTTTGTTCAACTCGAACGCCTCGGTATCGGCGGTACCGGTCATGCCGGACAATTTGTTGTAAAGACGGAAGTAATTCTGGAAGGTGATGGAAGCCAGCGTTTGGTTTTCGTTCTGGATTGCCACCTTTTCCTTGGCTTCCATCGCTTGATGCAAGCCCTCGGACCAACGCCGGCCGCTCATCATCCGGCCGGTAAATTCGTCAACGATGATGACTTGACCATCCTTAACCACATAATCCACATCTTTTTGGAACAGCACGTGAGCGCGCAACGACGCGTTTAAATAGTGCATCAAACGAATATTGGCCGCTTCGTATAAGGTCGAGCCATCGGCTATCAAACCGTGCTCCGCCAACAAGCGTTCCACATGTTCGTAACCGGCTTCGGTTAAATGGATCTGCCGAGATTTTTCGTCGACCGCATAATCACCGGGCATTTGATCCTGCTTCTCCGGATCGTCGGCCTTTTCCTGCTTGGTCAAATAGGGAATGATTTGATTGGTTTTCAGGTAAATATCGGTGCTGCCTTCCGCCTGACCGGAGATGATCAACGGCGTTCTGGCTTCGTCGATCAAAATCGAGTCCACCTCGTCGACGATGGCAAAGTTCAGGTCGCGCTGAACTTTTTGCTCAAGGCTGAAGGCCATATTGTCCCGCAGATAATCGAAACCGAATTCGTTGTTGGTACCGTAGGTAATATCCGCTGCATAGGCAATCTGGCGCTGTTCGTGGGTCAGATCGCTGACGATGACGCCGGTGGTCAAACCCAAAAAGCCATAAAGTTTGCCCATCCACTCCGCGTCGCGGCGCGCCAAATAGTCGTTGACGGTAACCACATGCACGCCTTTGCCGGGTAAGGCATTCAGGTACGCGGCCAAGGTTGCCATCAGGGTTTTACCCTCACCGGTTTTCATCTCGGCTATCTTGCCGCTATGCAAAACCATACCGCCAATCAGCTGCACATCAAAATGACGCATGCCGAACACACGGGTCGACGCTTCCCGCACTGCGGCAAAGGCATCTGGGATTAAATTGTCGAGCTTTTCGCCCTGGGCAAGACGGTCGCGAAATTCCTGTGTCTTGGCTTGCAAAGCCGCATCGGATAATTTTTCGTATTCGGCGGCCAAAGCATTAACTTTCTTGACTAGCTTGCGTTTCTTCTTGACCAGCCTGTCGTTACGGCTGCCAACTACCAATTTAACCAGCTTACCCAGCATGATATTTCCAGAGTGAGAGTGAACCAAAGTTTGCGATTATAAACGGTATGGGGTAGTTGTGACCAGAAAACAAGCCTGATAAGGCAGCAGCTTCAAGCTCTCGCTTTACTTCAATTATCCGATACCGCCTAACTATCCGCCGTCTAAAAGGCAATTTCCCGCATACATTCGAAGCCGAGCGCGACAAATCCGCGAGTTCCGTTGCCGGGAAAGCGGAATCGCGCGAACGTGGACAAGCCAAGCGATAGGCGTATAATTCGCCGGCTTCGGCCCTTGCGGCAAGAAGCATTAGACATCATTCTTCTGGCTTTAAGAACTTATGAAAATAGTCATTCTAGGCGCCGGCGTTACCGGCTCTTCAGTTGCCGGCGCTTTGGCCAGTGAAGAAAACGATATTGTCGTTATCGACAAAAACGCGCATTTGCTCACCGCGTTAAAAGGCCGCCTGGACATAGCCACTGTCGAAGGCAATGCTGCCCATCCCAGCGTCCTGGAACAAGCAGGAATTCAGGACGCCGATATGGTGATTGCGGTTACCGACCGTGACGAGACCAATATGCTGGCCTGTCAGGTGATCAACACCCTGTACAGCAAGCCCAAAACCATTGCCCGTGTTCGCGCCATCGACTTTTTAAACCATCCGGAATTATTTGCTCCGGGCGGCATCGACATCGTCATCAGTCCGGAACAAGTAGTCACCGAATCCATCCATAATCTGATCAAATATCCCGGCGCGCTGCACGTGTCCGAGTTTGCCGACGGCTTGGTCAGACTGTTTTCGATTCGCGTAGTACCCACCGGCTTTCTAACCGGTAAACGCATCCACGCCGTAAAAGAAAAACTGGCCGACAGCATGATTCGGGTCGCGGCGATTTTCCGCGACGGCAAGGCCATCGCGGTGAACGGTGAAGCGGTTATCGCCACCGGCGACGAGGTATTCTTCGTCTGCCCACGCGACAAGGTACGTAAAACCCTGGTGGATTTGCATAAGCTGGAATCGCCGATCAAAACCATTATGCTGGCCGGCGGCGGCCACGTTGGCAAACGACTGGCGATTGCGCTGGAAAAAAACTACCAAGTAAAAGTCATCGAGCAAGACATCGAACGCGCCCGGGAAATCTCCAACGACTTGCGCAACACGCTGATTCTGCATGGCGACTGCACCGACGAATCGCTGCTACAGGAAGAAATGATCGAAGACATCGATTTGTTCTGCGCAATCACCAACAACGACGGCATCAACTTGATTTCCGCCGGTTTGGCGAAAAAACTCGGTGCCAAAAAAGCAATATGCCTGATCAACAACAATTCCTACCTGAAACTGCTGGACGGCACCGAAATCGATCTGGCGATTCAACCAAAACTGGAAACCTTGGGCGGCATCCTGAAACACGTTAGAAAAGGCGACGTGGTTGGCGTCAGCTCGGTATGCGGCGGCAGCGCGGAAGCGATCGAAGCCATCGCCCACCGCAGTAAGAACTCCAGTTCCGTGGTCGGCTTACGCGTGGATCAGGTCAATTTGCCGGACGGCGTGATCCTGGGTGCCCTGATCCGGGAAAAAGAAGTGATTCCGGTGCATCACGACACCGTGTTCGCGGAAGGCGATCATGTGGTGATGTTCGCGTTGAACAAGAAAATGATCAAAGATATCGAAGGCTATTTTCAGCCGATTTAATCCGCCAAATCCGCATCGATAAAGGCCAACGCCCGCTGCGGCAAACCCTCCTTGCCCTCGCCTTGCAAGGACGCCTGACTGTCTTCATGCACCGCCGTCATAAACTGTAGTAATTGCATTTCGATTTTTAGTTTTTCCTGCGGCTCTTGCGCATCCCACATCCGGTTTAATAGCTGTTTGGCGTGATGATGTATCGTGAACGCCACCGCTTCCGGCAAGTGCGCATAGCTGCTGCGTAGCGAGTCTTTCAATTTATCCAAGGACTGCAGATATTGCTGATAGTCTTTTAAATCCTGCTTGCATTGGGTTTTCACCATCGCCAGCTCGTTGCTGTTGCGGGCTTTATTGACAGCCAGATCATGCGCCAGTTGCTGCGACTGTTTTTTCAGTTGCGCCACCAAGGCCTGTTCCGCCAGAGCCTTGGCTTGCCGCAAATCGGCCACATCTTCATGTCTGGACAAATGCCACTGTAGGTTATCGTCGCGACTGCGCCGTAAAAACGCCAGCGCCTCGCCCAGCCAGCGACTAATCGACGACATGGAGTTGTTGGCGAAGCGCCAGCATGGCCGATATATCAGCTTGTTTGCGATATTTGCGTAGTGTCTTACGTAAATATTTATATTCGGCAGTCGGCAGTTGCGACCTCACCGTGAGTAATTCCTGGTTAATCGAAGCCGACAGTTCTGCAGCCTGCTTGCGGTTGTCGGCGGCTAACAAGTGTTGACGTTTAAGCCTTTGTAAATAGCCTAATTGTCGCCATTCCGCCACTTTAAGTCGAGCATGATCTTGTCGGTGAATCTGCAAGGATAAATATTGCCGCAACGCGGCGGATTTGCTATTGAAATAGGCACTCATTTCGCCATACACGGCTTCAAATAAGGCGGCGACGCCCAACAACGCCAATACACTGAAAGCCAGCAACATGATTTTGTTAGCCAACAGATAAAACAAGCTCGTCAACAAGCTTAATCCATACTGAAAGCAGACAAAACCGGCCAGAAATAGCAACATTGCCAAACTGCCTAATAATAATCCGCCATAAAAAAACCGTCCGAACATGAGAAATCAGGGCCGTTCGATAAACTCCAGCGCATTGCCGTCGCGATCGCGGCAAAACAAGGCCTTACGTCCCGAGATGCTCAGGGTATAAACCACGCCGGCCTGTTCCAAATCGTTGCGCAGGAGCTCAACCGAATCGATATGCATCGCCACATGCCGGTCGCGGCCGCCGTGCACAGGCCTACCGGTGGTCGGATCGGGATTATCCAGTTCCAACAAATGAATTTGCTGCGCACCGATTTGCAACCAAGCGCCGGGGAACGGCAGATTCGGCCGCTCGGTCTGCTCCATCCCCAACACATCGCGGTAAAAAAGCAGCGATTGCTCGGTATCGGAGACGATCAAACTGGCGTGATGAATGGTGAAATTATGCTTGGACATGGTAATGAACCGGTGATTTGAGGCCAGACGATTATACCGCCCGATTATTTTACAGCGTAGGTTTTCAGCCAATCCAAACTACTGGCGGTGTCGACAGTCGGCCTGTACTCGGCACCAACCCAACCTTGGTAGTCCGCCGCAGCGATAATATCGAACAAGGTAGCGAAATCCGTAGCGCCCGTACCCGGCTGACCGCGCCCAGGACAATCGGCGAATTGAATGTGAGCAATCTTATCCAAATGTTGGCGCAAAAATCCGCCACAGTCTTCGCCCATGCGGCTCATATGATAAATATCGTATTGCATGAATAAATTCGGATGGCCGACTTTAGCCAGCACATCCAGCATCCCGAAGCTGCTATCGACGATAAAGCCAGGCATGTCGTGGCTATTGACAGCTTCGAAGGCTGTTTTGATGCCTATCTCGGCGAATGCCGATGCGGCATACTCCAGATTCTCCAGCAAGGTAGCTTGATATTCGCCCACACGTTGCAGGTCCAGGCAGCGACCCGGTAACACATTAATAACGTTCGGCTTTAATCGCTCGGCATAAACCAGCGTCTGCTCAACCGCCGCTTTAAATTGATCCCGCTTTTCCGGAACCGCCGCCAATCCCTCGCCGCCTTGCAATAAAGTATCGGCATCGACATTGAACAGCACCAATTTCAAATCCTGTTGATCCAGTAAATCCTGAATTTGTGCGGCCGGTAGCGTGTAAGGAAACTGAATTTCCACCGCATCGAAACCTTGCCGTTTAGCGGCCTGAAACCGTTCCGGTAACGGCAGTTCGCTAAACAATAAACTTAGATTGGCGGTAAAACGCAGCATTAATCTTGGGTATAAAGCTTGATTAGCGTTGAGGGATCCTGCTCCAGAAAACCGCCACTACCGTGTAATTGCATCAATTGCGCGGCCAACCCTGACATGGGTATCGCGCTACCCTGATTGCCTGCTAAATCGACGGCCATATTCAGATCTTTCAATAGAGTTTTCACGCGCCACTTTACCGGTTCGAAACGATGATCGGCCATTTCCAGACCTACGATTTGCAGCGGCTTCGAATCGGCAAAACCGCCGGCCAGTGCCTCGGGAATTTTCGCGGCATCGACGCCGGCCGATTTGGCCAACGCCATCATTTCCGCGATCACCAATACATTGCAACTGACGATCATCTGATTGCAGATTTTAGTGGTTTGCCCGCTGCCAACTGCGCCCATATGGGTCAAACGGCTATACAGCGGCTTCAATACCGCCCTGGCAATCTCGATATCTTGTTCGGCGCCGCCAGCCATGATCGCCAAGCTACCCTGCTCTGCCCCTGCCGTTCCGCCGGACACCGGCGCATCCACCCAGCGCATGCCGCATGCGGTCTGCAACTCAGCAGCCAATCGGCGGGTAGCATCAGGCTGTATACTGGACAAATCGATCAACAATTTGCCGGCGCTGCCGTTGGTGATGATCTGCTCGCGCACCACCGTTTCGACTACGGCGGTATCGGCCAAACAAAGAATCACCACATCCGAAAGCTTTACCAATTCGGCGACACTGGTGCACACATTAGCTCCGGCAAGGCTGACATCGTTTAACTTCGCGGCAGTGCGATTCCACACATTGACCCGGAAGCCGGCTGCCAACAACCGCAGTGTAAGCGGTTGCCCCATCAGACCAATACCGACAAACCCGAGGGTGTACGCTTGTGCTGGCATGATGCTAACGAACGAGTTTATTCGAACAACGCCGGACTTAAGTCCAAACGTTCGGTATCGCCGCGGCCGCTCATCAAATGTTGATGCACGATTTGGAAGGCCTCGTCGAAATCCGCATTAACGAAACGCTGCGACAAGTGCGCGCAAATCGCATACAAACCCGAATAATGCACGGTCTCGCCGGAAGTACATTGGTTAACTTTATCGGATAGCACTCGCATCACCGATAATACCGAGCCATCCTGCCGCCAATTGGCCGACACCGCGATAACATCGTCACCTCGACTTGCGATAGCGGCCAACGCATTAAAGGATAAATCCACCAAACCGGCCAAAATCTTGATTAAATCACCGCTGGCGATAGCTCTGAAGGTCTCACTAGCGCAATCCAGCAGCAAGGCTTGACGCATCACGATATCCATATTGGACAAATGCCCGGTTTCGCCATCTTCGGGCTGCTTAATATCGAATTTCCGATGAAAATCTCTAACTTGTTGTAAATGTTTATTCATAGCTTTGCTCTGGGTTTAATTCAAGAATGAGGGTGCCGAGGACGCAAAGTCCGGCAATCCCGCTCCGCCGCTATATAGGGCATGAGTGCGACACTGCGAAACACGGAGAGTGCATTACTTAATAAGAGTGTACTAACGCAATTGCCCGCGCGATTCAATCAGCGACAAACTGACGATGACGATTAGCAACAACAAGGAAGTTTCCAAAAGTAAAAAAGCGGCTATTTTGAAATAGGCAAAGGCCGGATCGACATAGCGTACCAACCATCCCGCCGCCTCGTCGGCTATTGCCGCCGCATAAACGATTGCACTAATCCAAACTTTCATCAGGGTAGGCAACGAGGTCATCAACATCAGATGCGTTAGCGTCAACACCAACATACCCATAGCAAACAAATGAAAATGGCTAACTTCCAACAGGCTTTGGTAACTTCGCGGCTGGGTGAAATCGCTCTCCGAGCCCAGATAATAAGCCACCACCGACTCCGCCGTAAGACTCATTTTATGAAAATACATCAAGCCATTGCTGATCCACAGTAGGGCAATATAGGCCAGAAACATGAGGATCAGCGAATTGATCAAAAGCTGGCGATTCTGCTCGCCGGTCACAAAAAAACGCATCAGTGTGGTTTGTTTTGGATAAGAACCTGATAAATCGCCAATACTTTGCGGGCGCTATTGATCGCAGCGCGGGTACTAAGTGTCGCACCGGCTACGCCTTGAATATCCTTGTTCAGACTTAACTCTTCGATGGAATGATTCGCCAGCAATGCCATCCAACGCTCCGGCGGCTGATATTCGGGCGGCTCGTGAAACGCCAATGTGTACACATTGCGCAATTTGCCTTCCAGATTCAATACCAACAGTAAAGTTTCCGGCTGCGTTCTCACCGTATGTGAGTCTATCATCGCATAACCAACCGCAACCCCTTGTTTTTTACCTACAAACACACTGATCAGATTGGAGTCCAATTTTACTTTGGCTAGCTGTTCGATTTGTGAAACTTCTTCCGCCGATGGAAAAAGCGAGAGTACCTCAACATTAGCGTCTTCTCCGAACGCGAGCTTCATCGCTTCATCTTTACTGTAAAACACCGTAGCAAAGCAAGGCATCGAAAACACGCCCAAAATCGCGACGAGCCATAAAAAACCGAAATATTTAGTTGATGACATGGTGGGATCAAGAGTTAAAACGCCCTCTATGATAATTACCGTGTGCGTTTTTGCCAAACTATTCCCCATTTTCATAAGGTTTGATGAAACTTAAACGATCAATTTCTGGTTACCACCTAATGACCCGCTTCCTTTAAAGCGTTCGCCATTGGCGGATATTCTGTCAAAGACGTCTTTATCGTCAGCCGTATTCAATATTCCGATCTCGCCCTCCGCAAAAACCACCGGTACCGATTTCCGGTGCATCAGAAGAAGCACTTCGCTTTTTTCTGAACAAACGCTGCCGCGCCCTGTGTAGTGATTTTAAACCATACAAATAACCAGGCAAATAAATTTGCTAATGAGAATAGTTAGCATTTATTATCTTTTCAACACTAAACCACAACTGAGGCAACAAATCATGAAATCAGCCCCAAAAAAGAAGACAACGTTATGTTTGACCACGGCAATCGGCATGGCATTTGGCTCTGCGCACGCAGAGCAGAAAATGCCCGGCACAATGGAAGACATGTGGAGAATCATTCAACAGCAGCAGAAAGAAATCGAAAATCTGAAAAGTAAGTCCTCCGAGAACGAGGTGCTAAAGCAAGAAATAACGACATTAAAGGAGACCCAAAAAAATCAGGAAAAAGTGTTATCGCAAACTGCACCGAACCAAACCGGTGCGGCTACCAGCAAGCCGGCCAACGGCGAATTGGAGCATAAAACCAATGTGCTAGCCACCGAAGTGGAAAAGCTTAAGACCCAGCTATACATACCCGAATCCCGACAATATAAGAGTCAGTATGGTTTAGGCCCTGCTGCGTCGGGCGTATACGGCGTAAAGCAGGGGCTATCGATCGGTGGTTACGGTGAAATGATGTACACCAATTACACCAACTCCCGCGGAGATAACGTCACAAACAAGGATACGGCAGATTTGGAACGCGCGGTTATCTACCTTGGTTATAAATTCAATGACTGGATAATTCTGAACAACGAATTTGAATTCGAACACGCATCAACTGGAGAAGGCGGCGAGGAAAAGGGTGAAGTCTCGGTCGAGTTTTCGCAACTGGACTTTTTGCTAAACCCTAAATACAACATCCGCGCCGGCTTGATGTTGGTGCCGATGGGCTTCATCAATGAAATGCACGAACCAACCACCTTCCATGGCGCTCACCGACCGGACGTAGAGCGCTACATTATCCCATCCACCTGGCGGGAAATGGGGGCTGGTTTGTTTGGTGAAATCTTGCCCGGATTGCAATATCGGATGTATGCAATGAATGGTCTAAATGCCAGAAAAGATTTTGACGCCCGTTTTCAAACTTCTGGCATTGCCGAAGGCCGTCAAGGCGGAAGCAATGCCAGCGCCGAAGATTTTGCATTTACTGGTCGTTTGGACTATTCGCCGAATTTCGTCCCTGGGTTATTGGTTGGCGCTTCTACGTTTTTGGGTAACAGCGGACAAAAAAACATTCAAGATGCTGACGGCCATAATGTCGATGTTTTCACTCAACTTTACGAAGGCCACGTTCAATATAAGTACAGAGGGCTCGAATTACGAGCCCTGGGCGCATGGAGCAAAATTAACAACACAAACATCCTGAACAATCTAAATAACGATACTGTTGGTCAGGAAAGCTTCGGCTGGTACGTGGAAGCAGCCCATGACATCATGCCTTTCCTCTGGAGTGAAAGTAACCAATACTTAGCTCCGTTCGTTCGTGTCGAACGATACGATACTCTCGCCTCAGTTACCAGCGCTCCAGATACTTTCAACGACCAAACAGTTGGGTTGGACCGCTGGATCTACCAAGCCGGCCTCAGCTACAAGCCAATTCAAAACATCGTCATTAAAGCCGACTACCGCAATGTCCAAGACCGCAAACTCGTAGCGCCGCTAGGCATCCCATTCGGCGACGAGTTCAACCTCGGCGTTGGTTTTATTTACTAAGTTAGCCCTATAGCCCGGCTATGCCGGGCTCCCATTCCCACGAGGTTCACATGAAATTCCGTTTTGTACTAGCTTGCCTGTTGGTATCGGGCATTCCGGCAACAACAACCGCCGGCGTTCCCAATCCGCCACTACCAGGCAGCGCCAATCTAAGTTCCAAAGCGTTGCTCGGGCAGCAACTGTTTTTTGATACCAACCTGTCGCAACCGGCAGGACAAGCTTGCGCCAGTTGTCATAACCCGGCAGCCGCATTCACCGACGCGGACAAAACTAAACCAACATCAAAAGGTGTCAATCCTGCATTGTTTGGCAATCGCAATTCGCCGACTGCTATGTATGCGGCTTATTCTCCGGCGTTTTATTACGACAGAAAAACCGGACTGTACATGGGCGGACAGTTTTTAGACGGTCGAGCTTCCACGCTGGCCGAACAAGCTAAGAAACCGTTTTTAAATCCAGTCGAAATGGCAAATCCGAATGCAGCGGCGGTAGTCACCAAAGTCCGTAACGCCAATTACGCCAGCCAATTCAATACGGTCTATGGCGTTGGGGCGCTGAACAACAGCACTGCTGCGGAAATCGATCAAGCCTACGCCCGAATAGCTGACGCCATAGCCGAATACGAGCGCAGCCCGGTGTTCAACCGCTTTACCTCCAAATACGACTTTTACTTATTCGGCAAGGCCAGTTTTACGGTTCAGGAGGTTCGCGGCCGAGCTGTCTTCGAATTGGCCACTAAAGGCAATTGCGCGGCGTGCCATCCCAGTCGCTCCGCAACCGCCGGCTCGCCGCCACTATTTACCGATTTTAGCTATGACAACATCGGCGTGCCGAAGAACCCGGACAGTTTGTTTTACAGTCTGTTACCAGCATATAACCCGGCTGGGGCTTATTTCGTCGATTTGGGATTGGGTGGCAGTTTGAATGTACCGGCCGAAGATGGCAGATTTAAAGTCCCAACGCTACGCAATATCGCAGTAACCGCGCCCTATACACACAACGGTTACTTTAAAACCTTGCGCGGCGTCGTCGAATTTTATGCCACCCGCGACACGAAAAAACGCTGTACGAATGCTTGGACTAACGACACCAACGCACTAGCCCAAAAATGTTGGCCTGCACCAGAAACGCTGGCTAACGTTAATCATGCTGAATTGGGGGCTTTAAAACTTACGACACAAGACATTGACGACTTGGTAGCGTTTCTAAACACCTTAACCGACGGCTACCAAGCCACTTCCCCTTGGCCTTATAAAGCACCTTAAACGTTATCTTAAGCGGCGGGAGAATTTAGCTGCAACAGCCTTCTCCTGCCATCAACGCCGCATCAGAGGGAAAGCGCCGAATTTGTATCAATCAAACAGCAAGGTATCGACTTCAGCGATCAAAGACAGTTTTTCACGTCGCGACATTTTCTTTATCGCCACTTCTCGCCTACTTGCTGAACACCTGTCAAGCCCGCCTTCCCGATAAGCTATCTGCACCGGCCGCCGAGTTCGAAAAAATTTCGCGCCAACCCCTGCTTGATGCTGACGGTACCGCCGGTCTACATCGGTACTTATGCCGGTATACAAACTTCCGTCATCGCAACGGATCATATAAACCGACCATACCGCCATCGACAGCTTAATGGGAACCGCTGGATTTGTTCAACCAGCCATTCAGCAATACCGCCGCCGACACACCAAAAATTATATAGGCGTAGCGCACTATAAAAATCAGCACACCGCTCTGGTTATGGCTTGCGACATCTTTAATACCCGGCGTAAGCAGCAAAGTCCACAACAATGCCGCCAAAAAATAAAGCACTACGCCGGACACCGCCCACGAGACAGGCGGCCGACCGGAACGCGAAGCGGTGCTGTAAAACCAGATACCGACTAAAGCCGCTGCTATCGAACCTAACATGTGTTTTCCTATGGCTTGCGCTCAGAAGCGCGTCAAATGCTCTATACCTAAATTGGCGAGTTGGTCGGCACGCTCGTTGCCTAAATCCCCGGCATGCCCTTTCACCCAAACCCAATCGATATTGTGACGCTGTATTGCATCATCCAAACGCCGCCAAAGATCTTCGTTTTTGACAGGCTTATTAGCAGACGTTTTCCAAGCGCGTTTTTTCCAATTGTGTAGCCATTCCGTGATGCCTTGTAAGACATATTTAGAGTCGGTATGTAATCTAATGCTGCACGGCTTGTTTAAAGTTTCCAAGGCCTGTATGGCAGCCATCAACTCCATACGGTTATTGGTTGTCTCGGCTTCCCCGCCGCATAGTTCTTTTTCATTACCTTTATATTCCATGCGCACTCCCCACCCTCCCGACCCGGGATTGCCCTTGCAGGCACCGTCTGTATAAATAATTACCTCAGCCATGATCATCCGTTTTATGTAATCTCGCTTCAAAACTCAATCCCGCAGCGGCCAACTTCGTTTTACGCCGCTGTACCGCCGCCAAAGGAATCAGGGTGTATTGTCTTTTCACTGCTTTAACGCCGTATGCCATTCCAAACAAAGACCCGAAACATAACTCGAATTTGCCGTGTGCGATGGTGTAGCTATCGAGACCGAACTCGGCGGTCGTTAATACTTCAAAATTCATCAATTTCAACCAATCCAAAACCCTGGCCTTGGTAATAAAGTGAGCTCGCCATGAATCGGCTAGCTTTCTGTCCCATAAGAACTGAAAGCGTACCGATAAACTGAACGGGTTGAAATTTAGCATAATCAATTCACCGCCCGGTTTTAGGACGCGGTTAATTTCGCGCAGGGTTTGGAATCGACGTGCGTCGAATTCTAAAATATGCGGCAATATCACCAAATCCACAGATTCTGTTTGGATTGGCAAATTGAACGCTTTGGCAGTGACTTTCAACGCACTCGCGTCACCCATAGCCTTACCATCGAGAATGAGATAATTCCGATACAAGGAAAAATCCACAAATTCGCTTTCCCAACCCAAACCACCGATTTGCAGTTGTTGTTGCTTGCAACTGACAGTTATCGACCGTTTCAGATAATTGGCCTCCATAGTTTGCAACAGCTTCCCCCTGGGGGTTTGGTACAACGCAAATAGAAATTGTCTCTTCATTTATCCACACGCTAAGGGTATGTTTTTTTGGCTATTTCGGAAAGCCATGCTAGGATCTAATTTTTTTATTTTAGCGAGTTCAGACAATGCCCCGCTCAATTTCCAAAAAATCAGGCCGTCATCTGTCTTATCTACTGCCTATTCTGCTGGTAACCGGTTGTAGCCAACAGGCTCAGAAAGACCATTTAACCCAATCATCAAATAGCAAGTTTTCCGTATTTACCCGCAATAGCAACAGCGGTAACCACAGCAAAAAGCAGGCTGAAGCAAAAGAACACACTACCATTTGGGACAGGATGCTATCCCTATACGCCTTACCGGAAATCGATAATGCCAGAATCGATCGCGAAGTAAACTGGTATCTGAAAAATCCGGAATATTTGACAAGAGTTCAGCAGCGCGCCGAGCCGTATTTATATTTCATTCTGAATGAAATTGAAGCCAAAAACATTCCCGGCGAACTGGCCTTACTTCCTGCCGTCGAAAGCGCTTTTCGGCCGGACGCAATGTCTCCGGCCCAAGCTTCGGGCCTGTGGCAATTCATTCCCCCAACGGGCCGCCTTTACGGTTTAAAACAAAATAGCTGGTATGACGCGCGCCGCGACGTAGTGCAATCCACCCAAGCGGCCACTACTTTTCTAAAAGAACTGAGCGAGACTTTCAATAACGATTGGTTATTAGCCCTGGCATCTTATAACGCCGGCAAAGGCAACATTAAAAACGCGGTAGACAGAAATGTCGAACGCGGTCAGCCTACCGATTTTTGGTCGCTGGATCTGAATAACGAAACCTCGGCTTACGTCCCCAGGTTACTGGCAATAGCCAAGATTTTTGCTAATCCGGAACGATACAATGTCAACCTACATCAATTCGCCAACCAGCCCTATTTCGAATTGGTCGATGTAAAATCACAGCTTGACTTGGGCAAAGCAGCCGAAATGGCGCAGACGCCTCTGGACCACTTCTTAAAACTCAACCCCGGTTATAACCGCTGGAGTACCGATCCAAACGGTGCCCAACATTTATTAATCCCGGTGGACAAAGCCGATTCCTTCAAAGAAAAATTGGCAGAATTGCCGCATGAAGAAAGAATCAAATGGGAACATCACACCGTCGGCAAGAAAGAGACGCTGAAAAGCATAGCCAGCAGACATAGCACCACTGTCGAAGAGATTATCAATGTCAATCACCTCGAAGAGGAGACAGTCGCTCAAGGTAAAATCCTGCTAATCCCAGTCTCCTATCAATCGCAAAAAGGCGAGTCCACAGCGACTGCAGCATCGTCCGCGCCGCAATCGGTCCCGATACCGTCTCAATCAGCTAAACAGCTATATACCGTTAAAAAGGGCGATACTTTATGGGAGGTTTCGCAACGCTTTGCCGTGGACAAGGACGACATTCTGAATTGGAATAAGTTACCTAAAAAAGCCGCGCTGAAACCCGGTCAAAAACTTACCATTAAGAAGACCAGTGGCAACATAACCGTCGCGTCGACGGCGCCGGCCATCAAACAAATCAGTTACACAGTCAAAACCGGCGACACATTGGCGCAAATTTCAAAGAAGTTTAATGTCAACGTCACCGAATTGCGCAAATGGAATAATGTCCCCAAAAACAAGGCAGACATCAAACCCGGCTCAAAATTGAAAGTGATGATTGAAGCCGGCCATCCGTCAACTTAAAGCCACCTGCGACAAGCATTCGCTCAAAACCGATACAAACCTAAGCCAAGTGGCTTAGGTTTGTATAGTTAGCCTTATAGAGGCAACTCATCCGGCCAAACTGAAATTCCTATCGGCCACAACAAATACCTTGCATCAAGATACTCAAAGAGTTCGTCGAAAAAAGCGATTGAAACAACGATTAGATTTTGGAAAATGCATATCAGCTTGATATGCAAGCTGAAAAATTGGCGTCCCCACGGGGGTTCGAACCCCGGTTACCGCCGTGAAAGGGCGGTGTC
>CAZGUM010000075.1:0-15584 GCA_964529085.1 uncultured Methylomonas sp.
GTAAACAGTGTTCCGGATGTTATTGTTTCGATCGAGCTCGCTAAGGTGCGATACGCCAATTTCTATGCCTTCCGGACTTGTGTTGTGAATTTTGTAAGTGTTTTGGCCGACCGCCATGCCCAGACGGCCGCCAATTGCGTGGCCGTCGTTCGCGTACATTGCGTCGGTCCAGAAAGCGGAATAATTGAACATGCCGAAAGAACCGTACGAACGCACGCCATCGCCGTTGTAACCACCTAGTTGCATTCTGGAGGTGGTCATGGGGGCGGTGATTGTGATTCTGTCTTTGTTGGCAAAATATTGATAGTCGCTGCCAAAAGGCAAGTCGAAACGGCCGGCCTGAACATGCAAGCCTTGGTTGTTGAAAATTCGGCCGCGCGGCGGGATGCGGTCGTTATACAAATGGTAGTCGACCAAAGCGACCGCAAAGCCGGCTGCCGTGCCGCCGCCGCTTAGCCCTCCTGGCCCGCTGTTTCCGCACGTCACAGAAACGGGTGCGGCGTAATCGGTGTTGGAAGAGTTACCGCACAACACTAATGCCGTACTGGCGCCGAAATGATTGTCATGTACGTAGTCCAAATCCAATTCCACCGAACCCACGCTAAAAGTTTGGTCGGTGGAATTGCTGGTTTTCGCATTGACGTCGAAAAAACCGCTGATTTGTAGCCCATCGGCTTCCGCAGCTTCTTTCAAGTCGTTAATTTTTTTGTCCAGCGCCTTTAGTTTGTTATCCAATGTCGGTTCAGGTTTACCTGTACTGACGGTTTTTACCGGCACGGGTTGTTGTGTTTCGGCTAAGGCCGCAGGCTGATTTGAAACGGCCGGGACGGTGCCGGTGCGTTCTTGTTCCAGTTGCTTGATACGCGCTTCCAACTGTTCGATTTTCCGGTCTTTTTCCTTAAGCACGCTTTGTACAATTTGCCGAATATGCTCGTCTTCCGTCGCCGACGCCCAGCTGCCGGTTTGGCCCGCCAAGCTAAGCAGGGTGACGACCATTAGCTGATTTTTAGCGTTCATATCTGTCTCTTCCGTGTAAGCCTAGGACTACGTTTGATTAGGAATCTTCGTCAGAATCCAAGATTAGTTGCTTTTGCCTGCATTACAAGTTGCGCGATATTTCGCTGCCAATTCAGCGATCTGCTTACGAATGACCGCGCGGCTTATTCAACACGGATTCTAATGTTACAATGAACGGTTTTATGCCCGGCGCGTTGCTATCAGAGGCTGGGAAACCGCGAATCAAGCTTAGGTCGTTTATGAGTAAATTGAAATGTGCCGTGATCGGTGCCGGATATTTGGGGAAATTTCATGCGGAAAAATATGCGTCGTTGAAAGATTGCGAATTGGTGGCAGTGGTAGACATCAATGCCGAGGCGGCCCAACAAGTTGCGGAAAAACACGGTACTCAGGCTTTGACGGATTACCAGGATTTGCTGGGCCAAGTCGATGCAGTCAGTATCGTGGTGCCGACTATTTATCATCACAAGGTGTCCAAGGATTTTTTAAATGCCGGCGCGCATGTCTTGGTAGAAAAGCCGATTACCGTCACGGTCGAGGAAGCTGACGAACTGATCGAGTTAGCCAAGGAAAAGAACGTCATTTTGCAGGTAGGTCATCTGGAGCGTTTTAATCCCGCCGTACGCGGTTTGGAAAAGCTGGAAGACAAACCTCTGTTCATCGAATCGCACCGCTTGTCGCCGTTCAATCCCCGCGCCAACGACGTCAGCGTGGTGCTGGACCTGATGATTCACGATATCGACATCATTTTGGCTCTGGTGGATTCGGAAATCGAGAAAATCGATGCCAGCGGCACGGCGGTACTCACGCAAGGCACAGACATCGCCAACGCCCGTATCACCTTTAAGAACGGTTGCGTCGCCAACGTCACGGCCAGCCGGATCAGCATGAAAATGGAACGTAAAATGCGGATGTTCCGCCCCTGTTCCTATATTTCCGTGGATTTTCAAAATCGGGTTTTGATTAAACATAGAACCGGCGATAAAGAAATGTTCCCCGGTATTCCGGAAATCGTTACCGAGGAATCGGTATTCGAAAGCGGCGATGCCTTGCTTGATGAGATTAAACATTTTGTCAATTGCATCAAGACCGGCGAAAATCCGCTGGTTCCCGGCGAAGCCGGCCGCAAAGCCCTGGCTACCGCGATAGAAATCACCAAATTCTTAACCCATCGATAAAGGGCTGTCACTATGATCCCCATGGTCAATCTGCAGGCGCAGTACGCGGAAATTCAAGATGAAATCGTCGGCGGTTTCACCGAAACCCTTAATAAGTGCGCGTTTATCCTGGGGCCGAATGTACAGGCTTTCGAAAAAGAAGCCGCAGCCTATTTGGGTGTCAAACATGCGATAGGTTGTGCTTCGGGTACTGACGCGCTGCATCTGGCCTTACTGGCTGAAGGTATCGGTGCCGGCGACGAGGTGATCACCAGCGCGTTTACCTTTATCGCCACCGCCGAAGCGATTAAATATGTCGGCGCCAAACCGGTGTTTGTCGATATCGATCCGGGTACATTCAATATCACCCCGGCAAATATCGAAAAAGCGATTACTGCCAAAACCAAGGCGGTGATGCCAGTCCATTTATTTGGCCAACCCGCTGACTTGCCGGCCATAAAAGCTATTTGCGACAAACACGGCTTGAAATTGATCGAAGACTGTGCGCAATCTTTCGGTGCGACCGTTTATAACAAGCAAACCGGTAGTTTCGGCAACGCGGCCGGTTTTAGTTTCTTCCCCAGCAAGAATTTGGGTTGCTTCGGCGACGGCGGCTTGGTAACCACCGATTCCGACGAGACCGCCGCCAAGATCAAGCAATACCGCAATCATGGTTCGGACGTGCGTTATTACCACGACGTGGTGGGTTATAACAGCCGGTTGGACGAATTACAGGCCGTGGTGTTGCGCGCCAAATTAAAACGCATCGACCAATACAATTCGGCTCGTCGCCATGCCGCGCATTTGTATTCGGAATTAATGGCCGATCTGCCGCTGACTACGCCGTATGAAGACGGCATCGGCGTGCATGTTTATCATCAATATACCTTGTTGTCGGACCGCCGCGATGAGGTGATGAAAGCGCTGCAAGACCGGCAGATCGCTTGTGCGGTGTATTATCCGGTGCCGCTGCATCAACAAAACGTCTTCAAGGAAGAGTGTGCCGGTATCTCCTTGCCGGTTACCGAATCGGTGGCGGCGCGTTGTTTCTCGTTGCCGATTTGTTCGAATCTGAGCGACGATACCGTCAAGCAAATCGTCGGCGTGATTCGCGGCGTCTTCCAAGCATAATTCAATAAAGTAGGGTGGGCTGAGCAAAGCCCACCAACAAATCTGAAATGACCAAGCAACCAGCCTACTCGGTGCTGTTCAGCGCCGGCGAATCCTCCGGCGACCAACACGCCGCCAATATGTTTTTGGAACTGAAGCAGCGTTGTCCGGCGATTCGCGGCATCGGCATGGGCGGCAGCAAAATGCGCCAGGCCGGCATTGATGTGCGTTACGATTCGGCGGGGATTGGTGTGATTGGTTTGGTGGAAATCCTGAAGCACTACGGCGAGGCCCTCCGAGCGCTGAATTTGCTGAAGCAAATCATTTCTGATGAAAAGCCCGATTTACTGGTCTGCGTCGATTACAAGGAGTTCAATCTAAAACTGGCGCGCTTTGCCAAAGGTCAAGGCGTGAAAGTGCTGTTTTATGTTGGCCCGCAAGTATGGGCTTGGCGGCCCGGGCGGGTTAAAACTTACGGCAAGGCCATAGATATGATGGCGGTAATCTTTCCGTTCGAGCCCCGATATTACGAAGCCGAGAACGTGCCGGTGCGCTATGTCGGCCATCCTTCGGTGGATAAAGTCCACCCACAGCGCAGTCGGGCGGAGGATTTGGTTTTGTTCGGCCTCGACCCCGGCCGGCCCGTAGTGGGGCTTTTACCCGGTAGCCGAAGTAACGAAATCAAACGCATGTTGCCGGTTATGCTCGCCGCTGCGGAAAAATTGATGGAGCGGCAACCTGCACTGCAGTTTTTATTGCCGCAGGCGGATTCGATCAGCGATGCCGAACTGGCCATGCATCTGGGTAATAGGGCTGTCACGATAAACGTGGTAAAACAGCTGCCTTACGATGCGATTCAGTGTTGCGATGCGGTGATGACGACGTCGGGCACGGCTTCTCTGGAAATAGCCTTGCTAGGCGTACCAATGGTGATCGTTTACCGGCTGGCGGCTTTTAGTTACTGGTTGGGCAAGCGGCTGGTGAAAATACCGTTTATCGGTCTGCCAAATATCATCGCCGGCAAGGCCATTGTCAAAGAGTTGATTCAGGAGCAACTCACCGCTGAAAATCTGGCGGCAGAGATTACCCGCTTGCTTTCCGATGCGGGTTATCGACAGCGCTGTATCGATGAACTGCAGCAAGTCAAACGGCGGCTCGGCGACGGCGGCGGCTCGAAAAATATGGCGGAGCTGGCGTTGGAGATGTTAAGCCGGCAATAGGGCATACGGTTCGAAACGGATTCGCGCGATAGGGAACGGGAACTCAAGGTGAAAAACACATTAATGCTGTTACTGAAAATTACCGTCAGCGGCTGTTTGCTGGCATATTTGTTCAGTGTGGCCGATATTGACCAGTTCGTTTCCAGAATAACCAGTCTGTCGCCGGAGTTTGTGGTGTTTGGCTGGTTTTATTATGCGATTTGCCAATGGATTTCGGCTTACCGTTGGCAGCAATTCTTAACCGCGGAAGGCGCCAGTGTACCGGTCGGGAAACTGTTCAATTTCTACATGATAGGGATGTTTTTGAACAACTTCATTCCGGGCGGCCTGGGCGGTGACGTGGTTAAGGGCTACAGACTGCACCAAACCATTAACAATACCAATCTGGCGATAGTCTCGGTGTTTCTGGAGCGTCTGACCGGTTTGTTTGGGCTGACCTTGATCGCGGTGCTGGCCACGCCGTTTAATCTCGTCAAACTGCAATCGGATGTCACCTTGTTGGCCGTGGCCGGTTCAGTGGTTTTTTTGCTGATGGTGGTACTGTTTATTTGGTGCCCGCCCATGGCTCGCTTCAATTTGTGGCTTGCCAAGACCGTGTTTCCCCATGCGTTCTATGAAAAGCTCAGTCAGCTGTATCTGGCCCTGTATTCGTTTCGGAAGCATCGCAAGACTTTGGCGAGCGCGACTCTGATTTCCGCGGTGCTGCAATTGATGTTTGCGATTTACTATGCCTTGGCTGCCCAGGCACTGCATATTCAAATCGATTTTATTTATTTTGTGTTGTTCCTGCCGGCGATTACTATTATTACGATGGTGCCGCTGTCGATAGGCGGCTTGGGGCTGCGGGAGGCGGTGATGATTAGTCTGTTCGGTTCGATTGGGGTATCCAGCGCTGACGTGTTGTCTATTTCCTTAAGCGTTTACAGCATCAATTTATTACTCAGCCTGTTTGGCGGATTACTGTTATTGCAAGGCAGTTTTTCCCGGTCAAGATGAGCGCAAAGAGATGAGGATATTAGGACTGATCGCCGGCTTGCACAGAGGCTATTATGTTTTTGCGGTTGCGTTCTTGGCCATATTATTAGCTGCTTTGCGCGATTGGTATCCATTGCCTGCCAGTAGCCTTTCCGGTTTTGAGCGCGATGCGCTGGCGCCAGTGTTGCATGCGCCGGTAATCTGGGAGTTGGGCTTGCGAATTGCGCTTCCGGTTTTTGCATTCGCCGCGTTTGCCGTGCTGCGTTGTCGGCCGGGAATAAATGGTCTACTGGCTGGTATCGGCTGGCTGTTGCTGGGCCTGGTCTTGGCGTTTCCCTATGTAATTAATCAGTGGTATCCGGAAATCGGCGTTGATACCCGCGTGGTGTTTCGCCAAGTCGATCGGGTGGTCAACGATCTGGAAGCCAGTCTGAATTGGCAGCAAAGCGATTGGCGGCAAACCTATGTAATCGATACCAAATCCCAGCCGCCGGAAACCATAGGCACTAGTGTCTTCGACGATATTTGGGGGTTGGAAGCGATATTGCCGGAATACCAGACCCATGTATTGCAGAACATATTGGGCTATTCCAACGAGTTTTTAAACCTCGTCAGCCGCGCCTGGGTTTTTGCGCTCGTAGGGCTGACTTTGTTAATGTTGGCCATGCACTTACTGGACGGCGGCTTACCCGCCTCCAAGGCCAAGCGCGGACTTTGGGCCTTGAGTTGCGCGGCGCTGACGATGGGTTTGCTGCTGCCCAAACTATTAGGGTATTACTATATCGAGCAAGGCAAGGACAGTTATGCGAAAGGCGATCTGCTAATTGCGGAACGCTATTGGCGGCAAGCAGGCGAGTGGAACCCGTCTCTACGCTTTTCTCTCGGTTATTTTACTAAGCTGGGCGAATTGGCGATGGAGCGCGGTTGCGCGGATTGTCCCGAGGCGGCGCTATATGAGTTGGCTAAAGCCATCAAAACCGGTCAATATTGGCGCGCCGAACAAGCGGCAATGCATGCGGAACGTTATCCTTTATCGGATATTCCGGGGTATCGTTATTGGCTGGCATCGGTTTATCTGGAATACGGTATCCAGGCTTTTAATGCCGGCCAATACGGGCTGGCAGAAGAACTGTGGCAGAAAACCCTGTTGCAACTTCCTACCGCCGCGATGGCCTGGCATGGCTTGGCCTTGGTTCATATCAAATACAAACAATTCGATCGCGCGGCAGCTGAAATGCAGCAGGTTGTGAGTTTGCAAAAGTATCTGACCTTTAAAAAACTGACAATTACCGGACAGTTCTATTTAACGAAAAGTTGGGATGCCTATCAACGCGGCGATCTACCGGCTGCGCAGCTGTTTTACAGCCAATATCTCACGCCGGAAAGTTGGAAATAGTATGAATCTGCCTACCGCCAAATTCAGGGTGTTGCCGATAGCTTGGCTGTTGATAGGTTCCTTGCTGATAGCATTGAGCATGGCAAATTACTTATTGCCGTTGCGAGCTGGGTTAATCGAAGACACGATGCCGGACGGTTGGATAAGCGCGTCAAATGCGGAGCGGCGAGCGTTTTTTCGGCAGGAAATTATGCTGCCGTTTAAACCGCAACATGCCTGGGTGGCCTTGCTGGCCGACGATTATCAATTGGTTGTCAACGGTAAGGAAGTGTCCTGGAACAAGTATTCCATTAATTCCAGTTTGCCGTTTCAGAGCCGTTACGCGGATCGGCCGCAAGCCGGCTTGCCGCATAGCTGGGACATTCCGCGCAACCCGACCTCGCAGCGCGCCGCCAATGAAGAGTGGCGCATGGTGCGTTATATCGATCTAAGCACTGTGTTGCGTCCCGGCAAGAATATTTTGGCGGTATATGTGCAATCGCCGGATCGTCCGCGTTTTGCCATCAAGGGCCGGATAATCGGCGACGGCATGAGCGCGCCGGTTGGCGGACGTGCCGATCAGTGGCGAGCCGTGCCTGTTGCTAAAAATGTGGTCGAGCAACGTTATTTCGATCCGGCTTATTCGGATCTGGATTGGCCGCAGGCTTTGCCGCTTGGTCCTATCGATAAACCGGTATTTGCTTCGGCGGATCCGGCGATTTGGACCACGCAGCGTCAGGATGTCGGCATCGGTGGGCCGCAGTTAACCGGCGATGTGCGCCTGGCTATCGAATTGGCTGCGCTAAATGCCGATGCTAAAGAGTCTTCGGCATGGATTAGAGTGGCGAGCACTTGGCCGTATTATCTGTTTTGGGACGAGAATCAAATCGGCGCGGGCGGCATTTCGGGAAATGTCGAGGCTTTTGATGTAAGCCGTTACTTACGCGCCGGCAATGGTCGCCTGAGTTTACGTCTGGTCAGACCGGACGGCGATTATAGTCCGCCCAATGTGGTGCTGGACGGCAGGATCGGTAGCCAGGTGTTGGACGCCAATTTACATTGGCAGGCATTGCAAAACGAACATCCGGATTGGCTAAACGGTGGTGGAAAATGGCTGCCGGCGACGGCGATACCGACCGCCATGCCTGCCGGCAAAATAAGTTTTCAACAGCCGGTACCGGTCGATAGTCTCGGGCTTTTTGAATTTACACAATTTTGGTTGTTGATTTGCATTCTATGCGCGATGGCGCTGGTGGCTATCAGTCTGCTTTGTCGGCGAGCCAGCTGGTTAACGGATCGCCGGGAGAAAATTCCCTACTGGTGTTTTTCGATTGCGGTATTCATTGCAATGTTGGTGACGGCATTGCGCGCACGCTTCGGCGAAACCGATAGCTCACTCTGGTTTGACGATCCGGCTTTGCAAAACTTCTGGATGGGCCTAGTACCTTTGGCCTTGTTGGTGGCGATGCTTGGGTTCTTTCTAAAGCCGGCTGTATTCAAAGACTCCAAGATTTTCGATTGGCGATCCAAGCGCGGCGGTTTCTTCTTGGGCTTAACTTTAGTGCTCGGATTTGCGTTGCGCTATTACCAGATTGGTTTCGACGACCTGCAAGCCGATGAAAACGTCAGCTGGGATGCCGCGCGCGGCATTACCAAGGGTTTATCGCCTGAAGCCGTGTCGGGGGTGCTCTATACCCGCTCGCCTTTATACCATTACGTGTTGGCGGTGTGGCTGTGGCTGTTTGGCGATGTAAAAGAGGTGGCTAGGGGCTTGTCGGTGCTGCCGGGGTTGGGAGTGATTGCCGCGTCTTATGCCTTGACGCTGAAACTGAGCCGGCATACCGGCTTGGCCTTGTTAGTCGCATTATTGTTGGCGCTGGATCCCTGGCAAGTGTATGTTTCCAGAATCATCCGCTTCTATCAGTTCATGCAGTTTTTAGGTGTGATGACGGTGTATTACTTTCTGCGCGGTTTTATCTACCGGGAAGGTAAATATTATCAAAATCTGTTTTTTGCTTTTTGTACTGCGACAGTATTGAGTCAGGAAGTGTTTGTGATCACGTTTCCGGCTTTCTGTATCGCCGGTCTATTATTTTACAAAGCATTCGACTGGCGGAAAGACCGTAACGTAGTCATAGGCTTTGTGACGATGATGTTTATCACGCTGGCCGATATGGCCATTTTCACGATTTTGTGTTTGACCTCGCATGTCGGTATCGCCACCTCCAGCGGCTCTATCATGCAGTTGCATTTGATCAATCCGCACGTGTTCTTTAATCTGTTTTTTGTCGGCAATCAACGTATTGCTTTGCTTTACAGTGCTTTATTCCTGTCGGGTATTGTGTACTGGTTTAAATTACGCGCCGACAAACGGGCGGTGATGATTACCTTGTATCTAATCACCCTGGTCAGTGTGTTGATCGCATCGGTGTTGCTGATGCAGATCGCCAATCGCTACGTGTTTCCGCTATATCCGTTTTTAATCATCATCGCAGTGCTCACCGCACATGGCTGGATCGGCTATTTTGCCGACAAGTTATTTGCGCGCGACGCGGTGGAAACGGTTTACAAGCGGCGTTGGCTTACGATGGTAGTCGGTATCTTAGTTTTGCTGATCCCCTTGCAATCGGATCCGCAAGCCATGGCAGATTCCTATCTGCGGCCCAATAATATGGGCCATGAATCGGCTTACGACTTTATTGCGGCGCAAAAAAACGCCGGAGACAAAGTCATGTCGGTGTCGCCGATGGCGGGTGCGATTGTACTGGGCGGGATCGATTATTATTTGATGGAAGCGATGTCCTATGACGAGGTCTATCGCCATAGCGGCGTTACAGGCGGAATCGTCGATCGCTGGGGCGGCGGCAAATTAATCCAAAATATCGACGAAGTGCGGGATTTATTCAATCGCCAGACTAGGGTGTGGGTGATTTTGGATGAAATGGAAAACAAAAAAATGTCCGACGAGTTGCTGGCATTTTTGGACAGGGCCTGCGAGACGAAATACGAATTTTTTGGCGGTAAGGTGTTGCTGTGGGATAGCGGCAAGGGACTGTATTGAGCACTTGCCGGTTGGTGGTGGTTTTCGGTATCGGCGTTAGCGTTGAGGCTTATGCGTTAAACCGGGTTATTCGAGCCGCGCTGTTCGTAAAAATTATTGGTAAATTCGTCGAAGCTGTGGGTTTCTATCGCATCCCGCAAACCCTGCATCAGTTCCAGATAGTAGTGTAGGTTGTGTATGGTATTTAATCTGGACCCCAGCATTTCCTTGCATTTGTCCAAATGCTTTAAATAAGACCGGGAGTAGTTTCTGCAAGTGTAACAGCTGCAGTTTTCATCCAGCGGACGCGTGTCGAACTGGTATTGCTGGTTCCTGATTTTGATGACGCCGTTGCGGGTGAATAAATGGCCGTTGCGGGCATTTCGGGTCGGCATCACGCAGTCGAACATGTCGATGCCGCGGCGCACGCCTTCCACCAAGTCTTCCGGGGTACCGACCCCCATCAGATAACGCGGTTTGTCGACCGGCATTTTGCGATGTATCGCATCCAGGGTGGCAAGCATTTCGTGTTTGGGCTCGCCGACCGACAAACCGCCGATCGCGTAACCGTCAAAGCCGATATCGGTCAAGCCGGCTATCGATTCCTCGCGGAGCTGCGGATACATGCCGCCCTGCACGATGCCGAACAATGCGGATGAATTACCCTCGTGCGCGCGTTTGCTGCGTTCCGCCCAGCGCAAGGACAGCCGCATCGAATCGGCGGCTTCTTGATAGGTGGCCGGGTAGGGGGTGCATTCGTCGAAAATCATCACAATGTCGGAACCCAGGTCGCGCTGCACCTCCATCGACTCTTCCGGACCCATGAAGATTTTGCTGCCGTTGACCGGCGATTTAAAGGTCACGCCTTGCTCGCTGATTTTGCGTAACGCTCCCAGGCTGAATACCTGAAAGCCGCCGGAGTCGGTCAAAATCGGCTTCTGCCAGCGCATGAAATCATGCAGGTCGCCGTGAGCTTTCATCACATCCATGCCGGGCCGCAGCATTAAATGAAAGGTGTTACCCAGGATAATTTGCGCGCCCAACTCAGTTAAATCCTCCGGCGTCAAAGACTTTACGGTACCGTAAGTGCCAACCGGCATAAAAATCGGCGTTTCCACGATACCGCGGGCGAAAGTCAGTTGGCCGCGCCTAGCGTGGCCGTCAGTGGTTTTGAGTTTGAATTCCATGGAAATCCGGCAAGCGTAAAAAAGCCCGGAATTATCCGGTCTTTTTGCCCGGCAGACCAGTGGAGTTACGGATTAAGACCGGGAAATACGCCTGGAGCCTATTTAGCTACCAAAATTTGTCAACAGCATGTCAATAACCGCGGAGAAATTTGACGAATCACCAGCATCTTCCTTATAGAAATCTTACGAATCTGTTTTTTTTGTTTATCATTCGCGCGCCGCTATAAGTGAAAGCGAATCAGCTACAATGTTAAGCAATGCTTCCAAAGAAAACTTCAGTCATGCCAATTGCGGAGTGAATATGCCAAAGGGCACTACCCAGACGATTCTGATCGTTGACGATTCGCCGGAAAATTTGGCGGTGCTAAGCGAATTGCTGCAGCCGTTATATAGAGTACTTGTGGCAACCTCGGGGCAGAGAGCGCTGGAAATGGTTGCCAAACAGCCGCATCCCGATTTGATTTTGCTGGATGTGATGATGCCGGGCATGGACGGCTATCAAGTATTCGAACGACTAAGGGCGGATCCAGTTACCAGGCCGATTCCGGTAATATTTGTCACGGCGATGGACAGCATGGAGTCCGAGTTGCACGGCTTGGATGTCGGTGCTGTCGATTACATTACCAAGCCCATCCTACCGCCTATTATTCTGGCGCGCATCCGTACTCAACTGGAGTTGAAACAGGCGCGGGATTGGCTGCGCGACGAGAATTCTTATCTGGAGGCCGAAATCGCCAAACGGATGAGCGAAAACGAATTGATTCAAAAAGTCAGCATTCGCGCTTTGGCGCATCTGGCTGAAACTCGGGACCCGGAAACCGGCAACCACATTCTGCGTACCCAGGGCTACGTGCAGCATTTGGCGCTGGCTTTGCAAAATCATCCGCGCTTTGCCGCGATATTGACCGATCATTATATTGAATTGCTGACACGTTCCGCTCCGCTGCATGATATTGGCAAAGTCGGTATTCCGGACGCTATCCTGCAAAAACCCGGCAAACTGACCGCGGAGGAATGGATAGTGATGAAGACCCATGCCAAATTGGGTAGCGATGCGATCGAAATGGCCGAACGTGATGCGACACGGGAAGTGGAGTTTTTGGTTTTGGCCAAGGAAATTGCGCATTGGCACCACGAAAAATGGGATGGTAGCGGATACCCGGACGCTTTGGTTGGCGATGCGATCCCGGTATCGGCCCGAATTATGGCTTTGGCCGATGTCTTTGATGCGCTGATTTCGCGGCGCGTGTATAAGGAACCCATGGCAATCGATCAGGTAAAAGCGATTATCGCCGAAGGACGCGGTTTACATTTCGATCCGGATATGACCGATGCATTTCTGGCCGATTTCGGCGTGTTTGGCGATATTGCCGCGTGTCATCTCGATTCCGGCGTGGAGTAAAGACTAATGTCCCAAGCCGCTCGCATCATGCTGGTCGAAGACGAAGAAATCATCGAGATTATTATTCGGGATTTGCTTGCCGCCGAAGGTTTTCAAGTTACGGTTTGCAACAATGGCGTAGCGGCATGGGACAGATTGCGAAACGATCCCGGCTACGATTTAGTGCTGCTGGACAGAGGCTTGCCCTTGATGGACGGGATAGAGTTGTTGAGCAGGATAAAAGCCGAGCCGGCGCTAGCCCGGATTCCGGTGATTATCCAGACCGCGCGCGGCGATAAGATGAGCATTCAGGAAGGCCTTAGCCAAGGCGCTTATTACTATTTGACCAAGCCGATCCAACCCGAAATATTGTTGGCGGTAATCAATGCCGCGCTCCAACAAAGCCAGGAATTGCAGGAGATGTTGGAAAATGTCAGCCGCGTCGAACAGTCGCTGACATTTATTCGCGATTGCAGTTTTTGTTTTCGCAGTCTTGAAGAAGGCCGACTAGTGGCAAATTATCTGGCTAAAGCTTGCCCCGAGCCGGAACGCGTAATTCAGGGCTTGCAAGAGCTTTTGATTAACGCCGTCGAACACGGTAATTTGGGTATTTCATATGCGGAGAAGGGAGAGTTGTTACTTGCAGGTACTTGGCAGGAAGAAATTCAACGGCGCTTGGCGTTGCCGGAGTTTGCCAGCCGGGTTGTAGCGGTTCATTTTCAGCGCCAGCCTGACAAATTGGTCTTTACGATTCGAGATCAGGGCCAAGGTTTCGATGCGAAGGATTTTCTGGATTTCTCGCCGGAACGCGTTTTCGATCTGCACGGTCGCGGTATTGCCATGGCTAGGATGATGAGTTTCGATTATCTCGAGTATCAAGGCAACGGTAACACGGTGTTGGCCATAGTGAACGGTGTTTCCAAGCCTTGCGAGTTAGTTAGTTAATCCTGCTTTGAAGACCAATATGCCAGCCGATAATGACCGTTTAACATTAACCTCGGTCAGCCGCAGCAGGATAATTGCCATTGTATTGGTATACGCCATTTTTGCCGCCATTTGGATATTAGTCTCCGATCGCTTGATACAGCGGTTTTTTACCGAACCAGACCAAATCATGCTGGCGAGTATGCTTAAAGGCTGGTTTTATGTGGCCATTACCTCCTTGCTGCTCTATGGTTTGATGCGTCGCTGGTTCCTCGGCAACCAGGAACCTAAAGTTGGTATACAGAGTTCTCGACGTTTGCTATTGCCTTTAGCTGTCTTGGTGACCGCTATTATTGCCTTGACGGCTACCGGCATTTTTTACACGCTTCAGCAACACGAACAGGAAGAATTGGGGCGGATCCAGGCCATAGCCGGCCTCAAGGCCCGGCAAATCGACGATTGGCTCAACGAACGCTGGGGCGATGCGGACTTTATCCGGACCAGCGAGCTTTTCGTCGAGCAGTATCAACGTTGGCAGATCAATGGCGATATGCAAAGCGCCGAACGACTGCAACTGCGATTGGACCAATTTCGTCAAAGCCGGCGGATTTTTGCGATAAGCCTACTCAGTCCGCAAGGTAAGCGCTTATGGGGGTCCACGGATGCTCCTATCGAACTTAATGCCGCTGTGTCGGCCGCCGCGCAGCTATCGACAAGCCGTCGCCAAGTCCAACTGGTCAATCCTTACAGGGATGGCGCTGGGAAAGTGCTATTGGATTTTGTAGTGCCGCTGATGGCGCAGCCGGTTTCGGCGCCATTGGTTATTCTGCATATTAATTTGCAAGATTGGCTATTCCCTGTCCTGGCAAACTGGCCGGTGCTCAGCGACAGCGGAGAAACTTTTTTGTTGCGGCGCGATGGCGACGAGGTGGTTTATCTCAGCCCGTTGCGGTTTCGGCCTGATGCTCCGTTATCGCTACGGTTGCCAATCAACACGCAAAACCTGTTGGCCAGTCAAGCTGTTATCGGTGAGGTTAAATTTGGGAGTGCCCTGGAGGGCAGGGAATATAACAATTTTGCCGCGCTGGGCATGGCGCAGGCTATTCGCGGCACCGACTGGATGCTGTTAACCAAATTGGATAAGGTCGAAATGTATGGCAAGGCCAAAAGCGAAGTTGTCTGGATTGCTTGTGTCGGCTGCTTGACCCTGTTTATTGCGTGCGCCGGTTTTTATGTCTTGCGGCAGAGCCAGAGTTTGGCGTTGGTGCAGGCCATTCAGGAGTCGCAAGCGGAACGGCTCCGTGCGCTCGACTTGCTGGCCGCCATATCCGACCTTTCCACCGATGCCATCTTTGCCAAGGACGTCGATGGACGTTATATCCTGTTTAATACCGCTGCCAGTAACTTCGTAGGTGTGCCGATTGAAGAGGTATTGGGTAAGGACGATAAAACGATATTTCCGCAGCAACAAGCCGAGCATTTGCAAGAAGTCGGCCGCCGGGTGATGGCCGAAAATATCACCTTAACTCAGGAAGAAACGCTCGACACCCAATTCGGCTCCCGAGTGTTCCTGGCCACAAAGGGCCCGTTATGTGACGCCGACGGCAAGGTGATAGGTGTGTTCGGTATCTCGCGCGACATTACCCAACGCAAGCAGGCCGAGATCGAATTACGCGAGAGCGAAGCCCGTTTTCGCGGCTTGGTGGAACAGTCTCTGGCCGGTATTTATATTATTCAGGACGATCGTTTCGCTTACGTCAATCCGGGTTTTGCCGCTATCTTCGGTTATCAGGAGCCGATGGAGATTATAGCGGGCAAATCTGTCGCCGATCTGGTTAGTCCGAAGGACCGCGCTACGGTGTTGGAAAATTTGCGGCGGCGAATCGACGGTGAAATTCGCGATTTGCATTATTGCTTCGAGGGGATGCGTCGCGATGGCCAATATATCGACTTGGAGGTACATGGGCGTAGCTTTGAGTATCTGCAACGGCCCGCTGTTATAGGGTTTATACTTGATGTCAGCAGCCGGAAAGCTACCGAGGACGCTCTGAGCCGGCAGGCGGACGAGTTACAAGCGCGTAATGAAGAATTGGAACGCTTCAATCGCGCCATGGTGGGACGCGAATTGGACATGATTAAACTTAAACAGCAGGTCAACGCGCTATCAGATGAACTTGGCCGCTTGCCGCCGTATACGC
>CAZGUM010000075.1:15684-17045 GCA_964529085.1 uncultured Methylomonas sp.
CCACTGCTGGCATTGGGCCTGCAATGGATGCTGTGGCCCTGGATTTCTCCCTTCGTCTGGTTTTTATTTTTCCCGGCTGTATTCTTCAGTGCTCGGCTGAGCGGTTTTTGGGGCGGTTTGACCAGTACTTTGATAAGCGTTGCTTTAGTTTGGTATTTTTTCATTCCGCCGCAATTGAGCTGGGTGATCGAGAAGCCATCTAATATCTATGCGGCGATCATGTTTCTGGCCATGGGTATTTTATTCAGCGATACCCAGGAGCGTTTGCGGCGGGCGCAGCAGAATACCGAAATTGCGCTGGCGGAAACTCGGGCGGCGAAAGAGACTTTATCCGGGCTTTATCAGCGTTCTTTGGAATTGGATAGGCTCAAATCCGAGTTTTTTGCCAATATCAGCCACGAACTGCGCACGCCTTTGACTCTGATTATCAGCCCGCTGACGCGGCGGCAGGCGGCGGATGATCTGCCTGAAGAATTGCGCCGGGAAGACGAAATGATCTTACGCAACGCGCGGCTCCTATACCGTCAGGTCAGCGACTTGTTGGATGCGGCCAAATTGGAAGCCGGCCAGATGGACATTGAGTACGCGCGTATCGATATCGGCGGCTTAAGCCGGACCATAGCGGCACAGTTTGCTTCTCTGGCGCGGGAGAAGGGTATTGCTTATCGGATTGACGTGCCGGAGCCGCTAATCTGCGAAGCGGATGGCGAAAAAGTGCAGCGCATTTTGCTCAATCTGCTGGCCAATGCATTCAAGTTTACGCCCGATAACGGCCGTATTCATATAGGTCTGCGACAGGAGGCCGGTAGTATCCTAATTGAGGTCGCGGATAGTGGCCCAGGCGTGCCGGAAGCCATGCGATCCCTGGTATTCGAGCGTTTCCGGCAAGTGGAAGGCGGCGCGCAACGCCAATTTGGCGGTACCGGCCTGGGATTGGCGATTGTCAAGGAGTTTGCCGAATTGCATGGCGGCTCGGTATGGCTGGGAGACGCACCGGATGGAGGGGCCTTATTCCTTATCCGCATACCGCAAATGGCACCGCCAGGCTGCACGATTCGGGATTCGGCCCGCCGGCTCGATCTGCTTTTGGAGCATCGCCTTGTGGATGAAGCCAACGGTTTCACACGGAATTCGGTTCACGCAGGCGCCGGCGAAGCCAGCGCCTGCGCACCGCTGATTTTGGTGGTTGAAGACAATATCGACATGAACGCGTTTATTGCCGAGACGCTGCGGCCATACTACCGAGTCGCCAGTGCCTATGACGGCCGCGAGGGACTCGAGCGCGCCTTGGCGTTGCGCCCGGACTTGATACTCTGCGATTTAATGATGCCGCAGCTGAGCGGCGACCAGCTGGTGGCGGA
>CAZGUM010000075.1:17145-18232 GCA_964529085.1 uncultured Methylomonas sp.
GTGGCGCCGGATGGCCGTTGGTTGCGGGTCAATCGCAAATTGTGCCAGATTGTTAGCTATTCTCACGATGAATTGATGTTGTTGGGTTTTCAGGATATTACTCACCCGGACGATCTGCAAACCGATTTAAATTACTTGAACCAGTTGGTCGCCGGGGTCATAGAAAACTATGCCATGGAAAAACGCTATATTCGCAAGGATGGCCGTTTGGTCTGGATTAATTTGACGGTGGCGTTGACGCATAAAGCGGACGGCTCGCCGGATTATTTTATATCCGTGGTGGAAGATATCACCGAGCGCAAACAGATTGAGGAAAGCCTGAAGAAATCGCGCGCGCAGTTAGTCGCCTTCATCCAGCATGCGCCTGTCAGTATTGCGATGTTCGATCGCGATATGAATTATTTATCCGTTAGTGGTCGTTGGTTGCAGGACTATGGCAGAGGGCGCGCCGAATTGGTTGGTTGCAATCATTACGAAGTTTATCCCGATATGCCGGTGGAATGGCGGCAGGTGCACCGCCAAGGCCTGGACGGTGAAACCGTGCAGAACGACGAGGATCAGTGGATACAGGCCGATGGCAGTAAACGTTGGTTGCGCTGGGCGGTATTGCCGTGGACCGACGAAAACGGCGAGATCGGCGGCATCATAATCTCGACCGAAGATATTTCTGCTGCCAAGTTTGCCGAGGAGGCGGTGCGCCAACTAAATGCCGATCTGGAACACCGTGTTCTTGCCCGTACCGCCGAACTTAGCGCGGCGAATCGAGAACTGGATAGTTTTGCCTACGCGGTTTCGCACGATTTGCGGGCGCCGTTGCGCGCCATGAGCGGTTTTAGTCAAGCGCTGATTCAGGATTATGGCGACAAATTGCAGGGCGAAGCCGCTGTGTTCCTTGAACAAATAGAATTGGCCAGCCGAAAAATGAGCGATTTGATCGACGGCTTATTGACGCTGTCCCGCACCAGCCGCGGCGAGTTACGCCTTGACCGGATAAATCTTTCCGGGCTTGCAGCGCAAATTTTGGCGGAGCTAAAGCAAACCGAACCCGAACGTAACGTCAGGCTCGAAATAGAGTCCGGCCTGTTAG
>CAZGUM010000076.1:0-13093 GCA_964529085.1 uncultured Methylomonas sp.
TTTCCGTGTGATCGCGCAGACCGAAACGCATGGTTAAAATCGCCGCCTGTTTTTCGGGCAGCGACGCGACTGCTTTGTCGACATATTGAGCAAGGTCCTGATCAATTAGTTCATCGAGCGGCAGACTGAATTGATGCTGCTGCATTTTTGCCATCAATTCCAGGTTATCGTCGTCATCGCCGATAGCGGCATCCAGAGAGTGGGTGGCCTGGTAATAACTGCTAATGGTTTTAATCTCTTGTTCGGATAAGTCGCAGGCTGCCTTTAGCTCCGCGATACTTGGCCAACGTTCATATCTAAGGTAGCAATTGCGCATTGCCTCGAATACGGTGGCGGCTTTCTCCGCCAGAGCGACTGGTAGGCGTACGATTTTTTCCTGTTTAACGATCAAACGAGATATAGCTTGCCGTATCCAATAGATAGCATAGGTAGAAAAACAGATGCCGCGATCCGGATCGAACCTGTCCACGGCTTTAATTAAGCCCACCAAGCCTTCCTGCATTAAATCGTCGAAGCTTAGATTGCTGGTTTTGTACTTATGAGCCACAAATGCCACCAAGCCGGTGTTGGCGGAGATCATTTGCTGGCGCAAGTTTTTCAAATCGCGTTTGGCTTGGCCCAGACGTTTTTTAAAATCCGCGCCGTCTTCGGTGTCTGTGCTTAATACTCCATCCGCTTGCGCCGCGCTGTCCAGTAAAAATACCGGTAATAAATGCAGGCTGTACAGCAAACGGTTGACCGAGCGGGCAATCAAGGATTGTTGTGCAAATTCCGATCCCATAAGTTGTACAACATTCTCGACTTGTACAACTTTACCGTGTCCGTTATTCTCACCGAAAACAACCTGATGCTGTTTAGCAGCCGCCTGGCTGTTGACCAGCAATTGCAGCAATCTTCTATAGTCTTCGGAGTTCTTGGCAACGATCAGATCGGAGCAGTCCACTCCCGAATTAAGATCGTGCAAAAATCTGTTGATTATCAAAGCGTTGGTTTGCTTGTTTTCCAGCAATAACGCTAGCAGAGTCTGCCTGGCCTGTTCGACTTGAACGGCAAGTGAGTTGGGTTGGGATTCTGCTTCGGAATCCATCTCGCTATCGATTGGCAATGCGGCTAAGTTGGACATAATCAATTCACTTGGTGATTTAAGGTGTTGGCAAATAACTTACTAGATTGTAGAATGTTTGTCAAAATATATTCTATACAAAAGTTGGGCAATGTACTCAATTAAAGCGATTACCTCCTTAACCGGATTGACAGCGGAAACACTTAGAGCCTGGGAACGTCGCTACGCCTGCATCACGCCAGTGCGCAACGGCACCGGTCGGCGGTTCTATTCGCAACAGGATCTGGAAAAACTGACGCTGTTGGTCAATCTGACCCGGAAGGGCCATCCCATCGGCAAGCTGGCGGCTTTGGACAACCAGCAACTGCAGGATTTTCAGAAGCAAGTCACCGTACAGCCGGCGCCGGAACAATCGCCGCTGCTGGCGCAGATCATCGATTCGTTGAAACAGTACCGAATCGAGCGCTGCGAACAGCTGTTAAAGAAGGCCCTGATAGCTGCCGAACCGTTGGACTACGCCAGAGACATTTTGTTGCCGGCCTTGCAAACAGTCGGCGAACTTTGGCATGACGGGAAGTTGAATATCGCCCAGGAACATATGTTTTCGGGCTGTATCAAGCGGATAGTATTGAGCATGGTGAACAACTTGCATCACCATTCAAAGAATAATCCGGGGATGTTGTTTGCCACGCCAAGCGGCGATCCGCACGAATTCGGGATTTTGGTAAGCTGCCTGATCGCCGCCAATCAGGGCTACAACTGTTATTACCTGGGCGCGGATCTGCCGGCCAAGGATATTATCGAAGCCGCCCAGCATTTAAAACCGGACGTGATTGTGATGGGCTTGGTAAAGACGCCGCCCGAGCAGGTTACCGTCGATGAGCTGCAGCTGATAATCGACGCGGTTAGCGGTGAGGCTACAAAAGTCTGGCTGGGCGGTAGTGGAGCCTGTTTTTACTACGCGCAATTGCAAAAAGATTTAAGCAATTGCGTGTTGATCACCGATATCGATCATTTCAACGCCAAAGCCCAGCAACAACAACTGACCAATTGACCACCTATAAGGCTGGCGCATCAAATTAAAAGGCTAAGGCAAAGGCCGACGCTTTACGGATATATTCCCAAGCCAAGCCTCCGCTAGGCGTCAATCGCCGAATAATTGGCAATTTCGCGATTTTGCCAGTAATCTTGAATGGACAATACGATACGAATTTCAATTGTTCCGAGCGCTTATGATTATTTTTGTCAGAAACATTCCGGCAAACAGCCACCCCAGCGAATTGCAACAATATGTCGCGTCGGCCGTGAAACGAAATTTCTTTTTCCGTTCCGGAAAAATCCTAAAGTGTGAAATTCTGGTGTTGCAGGATAAACGCACCAAAGTCTTGGAGTTTCATGGCATGGTGCATGTCGACTCCGATCGGGCGGGCGAACGGGCGATACAGCAATTGAAGGGACGGCGTTTTAAAAACAAATTGGTAATTGTCAGAGAATATAAATGTCGCAGCTGGCATAACGACCGCCGCCTCAGACACGAGGGAGTAGCGTTAACCGTCAGCGAAAAACGCCTTACCGACCGTCGGCGTGGGCAGGGTGTGGAAATTATCAAGGACATTTCCAAAATGTTCAGTTCGCCCGAGGATTTTGCCCGTAAGCTAATTTAGTAAGGCTCGAACGTTAACCGATCCAATACTTTCAATTCAAACAGGTAATAGGTGAGCAGTATGAACGAAGATACGTTTAATATGGAAATCAGAAAATTTCTGAAAACAGTCGGCATCAGCTCCCAACGGGAAATCGAACACGCGGTGACCAAAGCCCTGGAAGCCGGAACCTTAAACGGCTTGGAAACCGTCTCGGTGAAAATGACCTTGGAATTGCCCGCCGCCGGCATTAATCACGTTATCGAGGGGACGATTGCGTTGGAATGACTATGGGCGCGGCGGGGTGGTTCAGCATTCCGACTGTGTTTTCAAGGGGATATTCCGATCAAAAAACAAGCATCTGTTCCGACGACTGGTGGCCACCAATTTCGATAGGGTTCGCAGGTAGAGAATGTGGTTATTTGGAAGAAGCTTATTGGCGCGATCCGACCCGTTACGGTCTATCATTCCAACAGATTCAATGGCGGCAGTTTGATGTTTGCCAGCCACATCTACTTGGCTCCGATGATATACAGACAGGAAAATCATATGATGATCAATGAATTATTGTTTCGAGAACCATTTTTCGGTAGATATACGGAAACTATCTAATTCCTTGTTAGAAGTTCGCGCTATGACAGCCCGTATCCCTTGCTCAGCCTGCGGTGCACCCATTCTTCCTTCTACTGCGGAAAAGAACGGGGGCCTTTGTATGCCTTGCAAAGGAGGGTATCGGAAAAACATTGAAGCATCGAAAATCAGGTACGAGCAAGACAAGAAATACCGTGAAGGTACTGAACATAAACACTGGCTATGGCTTGTTGGTCAAGTCCATAAAACGGAATCAGGCTTTTCTGGTTTGTCTCATGCGAACAAACTTTACTTCGCAACAAATTTGGTGAGCTGCGAGGTATATAACGGCGGCTTTGATCAATACTTTCACAACAGCTCAGCCGATTACTTTAAGTTTGCTGTTGAGGGGTTAATGGCGGTAGGCGCATCAGAAAGTCTCAACCTCCTGACGGTAGCGAAAATATTGTTTTTCGGAGATTTAGAGGTTCCTCCCGATACCGGCGAGCGACGTAGTATCCTTAGCATTACGGATGCTGAAACTCAAGAAAAACGAGACAAAGAACTGGATGATCTTGATCGAGCGTTTTGGGCTGACCCGGACAAACTTGGTGAGCGCATGCATCAATTTGCAAAAGATAATGAACTATACAAAAACTTCTAACCAGCGGGTAAACTTGACCGCCAAAAGCTACGCTCCTATCGTAGCTACGCTTTCGCCGTCAAGTTACCCTTATCGTTAGCTGCTTAGAAGAATCATGGGCCCAATCACACTCTTCGATAAATCATTTTTACAATCATTGTCTATAGATGAGTCTGTTTGGTTTGACAATTATTTTTACTCAGTCATATGCCCAATATTTTATGTTGAAACTCTTGCTGATTTAGGAAAAGAAACTAAAACACGCACTCCTGAACAAGAAGTTGGAATCATTGCGGATAAATTCCCTGAAATGCATGGTACACCGACTGCACATCATCGAGACATGGCGATAAACAGCTTACTCGGTAACAATATTCCTCTCACCGGCAGAATACCAATGGCGGGCGGTAGAATGGTTAAATCCGGTGGTCGTAAAGGGGTAGTTTATGACCAATCTCCCGAAGCGGAAGCCTTTTTACGGTGGCAAAAGCGAGAATTTCGAGAACTAGAAAAGCAGTTCGCTCATGTATGGCGCTCTGCTCTCAAGGATTTTGATCAAAATGAATTTGCAGACACTTTCAAGAAAGCAGGTATTTCCGGCAAAACATGCAAATCATTAGAGGAAGCAAAAAACATAGCAGATGCAGTTGTCAATTCAAAAGATAACCCACATGACAAAATGCGCCTAGCGACTTATATGCTTGATATACCAAGAGAATTACATCGGCAAATACTAGAGCGGTGGAGCATATATAATTACCCTCCTCTGTGTGAATATGCCCCATATGCTGCCCATGTGCTGACAGTCGATATTTTCTATCATATTGCAATTGCTGCGAGCCTTGAGTCAGGAGAAAGGCCCTCTAATCGTACCGATCTTGCATATTTGTATTATCTACCTTTCTGCATGGTATTTATATCATCCGACAAGCTACATAAAAGAGTGGCGAAGTTATTCCTGCGCTCCAACCAAGATTTTGCAGATGGAGCAACTATCAAAAAAGATTTAGCGATGCTGAACGAGCATTTTACAGACCTGCCTGATGAGGAAAAATCGAAAGGTATTTATGTATTTGCTAGATACCCACTAAAGACAAAAGAGTGCAGAATCAACGAACTTTGGGATAAACACATTGGCGATTGGCGAACCAGTGCAGATGAACCATATACCAAACCTGACAGTAATCCCAAACTAGTTAAGGAAATGAAGGCATTTAGTAATGCGCCAGGATTGCCCGCAGAAGATATTGATTTTGATGTAGAGAATCCAGATATGCTTAGCCTGCAAAGGATGGTAACCAAGAAAAAAGGCAGTTGGTGGCAATTACCTAAAGATTTGGAAGTAACCGATGACACAGATCAGCCATAATGCAGCTAACAAGCGGGTCAAAAACGACGCGCAAAAAACGCGCGCGCTTTACCCTAAACGTTAAACGATCAATTACCAATATAAACCGGCCATTCAGAAATCAACACCGAAGGTCGGAAATTGGCCTGTCGGCGCCAAGGGGCGATTTCGTTGGAAAATGCATACAAGGAACTGCATTACACTGAATCAAAATCCGGTAGAACTTTCGTTTACTGCCCCCACGCTGCCTTCAACCGTAGAATTTCCGGCATATCGGCCATAAATAACGCCAGCAAGCGCGGATCGAAATGGCTACCGGCCATGTCTTGCATCGCCTTTAGGGTGTCGGCCAATGGCCAGGGTTCTTTGTAGGGACGTTTCGTGGTCAAGGCGTCGAACACGTCGGCAATTGCAACAATTCTGGCCGATTCCGGAATCGCTTCGCCGGCCAAGCCCAGAGGATAACCGCTGCCGTCCCATTTTTCATGATGATAGCGGGCGATTTCCGCCGCCAATTTGAAGACCGGATTGTCGCTTTTATTCAAGATGTCAAAGCCGATTTGCGAATGCGATTTCATGATGGCCCATTCCTCTTCGTTCAGCGTCCGCGCCGCCTTCAGTATGCCGTGCGGAATGCCGATTTTGCCGGTGTCGTGGGTGGGCGCGGCCAGTTCCATCATCGCCACTTGGGAAGATGTCCAGCCGGCAGCGCGGGCCAGTGCCGCCGAATAAGCGGCCATGCGCCAGATATGATCGCCGGTGTAAGGGTCGTTATAGTGGCCGGCGTCGCCAAGCATTTCGATAGCGGCTCGCGCCAACTGGTCCAACTCGTCTACCCGCACCAAGGACAGATGCGTTTGCACCCGGCGTAACACGATAGGGCCGGAGACCGGCTTTTGAATGTAATCGACCGCGCCGACATCGAAGCCGCGCGCCTCGTTTTCCATTTCCCCCATCGCCGTGACGAAAATGACCGGGATATTTGCTGTGATCGGTTCGGCTTTTAAACGGGTGCAGACTTGGTAACCGTCCATATCCGGCATCATGATATCCAGCAGGATAATATCGGGGCGATGTTCTCTGGCTGCTGCCAGGGCTTTTTCGCCGTTGATGGCAAACAGCAGTTGAAAGCGGTCTTTGAGTATTTGCTGGAGCACTTTTAAATTGTTCGGCTCGTCGTCCACCAGCAACACTTTGTAACTGTCTTTCATGTCTAATCTCCCTTGGGCGTGTGCGCCAATTTATCCAGCAATAGTTTGGCCTGGGTTTTTGCGCCGTCGAAATCGAAACTGTCCACTTCGAAACGTATCGGTTTCAGCTCGGATGCGCCGAGAAATGTGGTTAGTTGTTGCAGAATCGGTTCGACATGATCCGGATTCAACGCATCCAGTGCGGTATTTAATTGCTGCAAAAGACTGCCGACCCTTTCCACATCGAACGCTTCCGTGGAAACTTGCGCCGGCTTCAGCGGCAGTTTTAAGTTGCGAATGTTCCGTGCTGCATCGTTTAACGCGTTGTCCAGCTTATCGATAAGTTGAACAATATTTTGCGGATCGGCTGTTTTAAATTGGGCGTCGATTTCGGTTGCCAAACCGGCGACAGCCGATAGCGCCAGATTGCCGGCTACGCCTTTTAAGGCATGGGTGATGCGTCTTACCGCTTCCGAGTTATCCGGGGTTTCCCGCAGGGTGCGCCGCATCTTCACGGCGTCTTTGCTATGTTGCTCGGCGAAGTTCAGTAAGGCGTCGGCGTATATCAAGGGGTCCAACCAGGTTGCCAAGCCTTTTTCGTAATCGGCGACACCGGCCAAAGGCGTAAAGTCCACCGCAATTTTCGGCGGTTCGGCGATGCTGATGCCTGTATTGGCAATGCCATGGCCTTTGGCCACCAGTCGTTCCATCTGCGTCAACAAATCGTCTACATCGATAGGTTTGCCGACAATAGTGTCTATACCGGCGTCCAGCGATTCCCGGCGTTCATGGCTTAACACGCTGGCGGTCAGGGCCAAAATCGGGATATGGCCGCCATTGGATTTTTCCAGCTCGCGAATTTGCCGGGTGGCGGCGATACCGTCCAGTACCGGCATTTGCAAATCCATCAAGATCAAATCGTAGCTGCCGGCGCAAAAGGCGTCCACCGCTTCCTGGCCGTTTTTTACCCAGCTGACTTGGTGGCCTTGCTGTTCCAGACGCAAACGGGCCAGATTGGCATTGGCTTCAATGTCTTCGGCCAGCAATACCTTAAAGCGGCGCGGCGAGAAATAAGCCACGGTATGCACGGGGTTGACGTCGTATAGGCAGTTTTCCGCGCTGGCCGATTCCGGCATATGCACGGTGAAATGAAACACCGAGCCGACACCGATTTGGCTCTCCACCCATATTCTGCCGCCCATCAATTCGACAATTTGTTTGCTGATGGTGGTACCCAAACCGGTGCCGCCGAAGCGGCGGCTGGTAGTGGCGTCCGCTTGCGAAAACGATTCGAAGATACGCTCGGATTGTTCCTGGGTCATGCCGATGCCGGTATCGCTGATCGCAAAATGCAACATCTCGATGCCTTCCGCGCGCTTGATGGTTACGGTGATATTGCCGGTGTCGGTGAATTTCACCGAGTTGCCGACCAGATTCAAAATCACCTGCCGCAAACGGTTCGGGTCGCCTACGAAGTGGGTGGGTAAACCGGCTTCTATCGCCAGATCGATACGCAAGCCTTTTTCGGCAGCGCGCAAACCCATGATTTGCAGCGCCTCTTGCACCGCAAACGGCAGATTGAAGCAGACCGATTCCAGTTCGACTTTGCCGGCCTCGATTTTGGAAAAATCCAAAATGTCGTTAATGACGCTCAGCAGATGCCGGCCCGAACTGAGGATGGTTTTGATATGGCCGCGGGTATCACCGGACAAACTTTGATCTTGCAAAGCCACTTCGGCGAAGCCGATGACCGTGTTCATCGGGGTGCGAATTTCGTGGCTCATATTGGCCAGGAAATTGGCTTTGGCTTTCGCGGCTGCCTCCGCTGCTTCCTTGGCCAGTCTCAGTTCCTGCTCGGCTTGTTTTTGCAGACTGATGTCGGAAATAAAGCCAACAAACAGATGCCGGTCTTCCGAGATGATGCCGTGACCGACCGCCAGATTGGCGGGAAAGCGGCTGCCGTCCTTGCGCTGGGCGATGACTTCCCGTTCGATGCCGAGAATTTTAGCCTGATTGGTGGCCAAGAAATGTTGAATGTAACTGTCGTGCGCGGACGCATCCGGTTCCGGCATCAGTAGCGAGACATTTTTGCCGACGATCTCGGCGCTGGTCCAGCCGAACAGTTTTTCGGCAGCGGGATTGAACATACGAATCAGGCCACTGCTGTCGATGGAAATCACACCGTTCACCGCGGTTTGCACGATGGCTTTGACCTCTGTCGTGGCCATCGCCACCAGTTCTTCCAGATGCTCGCGGTATTTCAGCAACTCCGCTTCCGCCGCCTTGCGCTCAGTGATGTCGGTGATGGAACCGACCATGCGCACCGGTTGGCCGCTCTCGTCGCGCAAGGCCTCGCCGCGATCCAGCACCCAGCGGTAACTGCCGTCCTTGTGGCGTAGACGTAGCTCGGTGGCGTAACGCTCGTTGTGTTCCAAATGGCGCCGAAAGCTTTCGGCGGCCCGGTGTTTGTCGTCCGTATGTATCAATTCAAAAAAAATCGATTCCACATTGGGCAATTCCCCGTCGCCGTAGCCCAAAATTCTGTTCCAGCGCGGCGACAGATAATAATCGTGGGTGACAATATTCCAGTCCCAGATACCGTCGTTGACGGCGCGTTCGGCCAGCATATAACGTTCTTCGCTGGTGCGCAGGGCTTGCGTGCGTTCGGCGATTTTCGCCTCCAGATTATGCTGGGCATCCGCCAGAGCATCGGTCATATGATTGAAGGAGCTGGCAAGTTCGGCAATCTCGTCCAAGCCGTATACTTCGGCTCGGACGGACAGGTCGCCGTCGCGTATGCGCCTGGCGGTGCAACTCAAACGGGAGATCGGCCTGACGATGCGCCTAGCCAAGGCATTGGCGATGGCGGTTGTGAAGACAATGAAGAGTAATACGATTATTAGCATTTGCCGTTCCAAGGCCTTAATCGATGCCAAGGCTTCGGCTTGCTCGATATGCGCCATGATACAGCCGCCGCCGGTTTCCGGAATGTAGCGAAAACCGTGAATAATCGCGTGGCCGCGATAGTCGCTATCCATCGTTTCGGCATTTTCTTGATTCAAACAGGCGTGCATCGGCCGAGCCGAGATCGGGTGACTATGGTCTTGCGTGCCCGGATAGCGGGCGCTGGTGACAAAAAAGCCATTGTTGTCGGCCAGAAAGGACTCGCCGGATTGACCCAGATCAGGATGAGCGGCAAAGATGCTTTGAATTAGACTGACCGGGTAGCTAACCAGCAATTGCCAGGGTAGTTTTGTATCCTTGGCAACCACATAATACAAACGCTGTTTATCGGCAGCCGGTTGGCTGAATCCGGCTAATTGGCCGGGTTTGAAGGGCTGAATATCGGTCACAGCCACTGTTTGCTCGCCGACGCTGACCGGCATGGTCTCGGCGGTATCACGGCGGAAAAAAGTCGCGCCGCCGGCACCCTCGGTGAGTACGTAGTCGTTTAAAAACGCCTTGGCGCAATCTTGATTCAATTGGTCGGCGGCCACGCATTTCATTAACACGTCCGCCAGGAATGCGTGAGCGCGGCTGTCGGCGCGTTGCAGCACCAGATTGAGCTGTTCGTGCCGGCTCTCGGCCACGCGGCCGACAATCTTGAAACGATCTTCGCGGATGTTGTCGATGGCAAACCGATAAGCCATATAGCCAACCAGCAAGGTGGGCAGCAGGATCAGTAACAACAGCAGAGCAATCAGGCGTTTTTGCAGCATGTTGGCCCCCGGATATGGCAAATAGGTTCGTCCGCCGACGTTATGCCAAGAACACTGGTACTGCTAAGATTCCTTAGTGCCGAGAATTGTCAAATTGGCGTTAACGAGGATTCCGGGTGTTCCATAGTTATGTATTACCTGAACGAGACGGGGTTGCTCGTGACTGGAAAATATAACATCGTATAAATATATAGGTAAATGAAACCACCTGCTACCTTTTTCAAAAGGCGGCAGGTCAGGCTTCTATGTTACTAACTTGTTTGATATTTCCCCCTTATTAGCTTATCGATTCTGTATCTTGACGTTGCTTGGATATGGGTTTTCTGATATGAATCGTCGGAGAAGTCCAAATCGGATGGCGGCGTTCCTGGCGGAAATAGGTTTCGTATAGCGCCTGATAAACTAATTCCGATGCGCTCCAGCGTTCCTTGAAAAAACTGCTCAGCATTAGTGTTGCGATAAGTCCGCAAACCAACGCCAGTAAAAACAATTTGGCCAGTAGCAGTACCGCAGTAAAGATAGCCAAAATCAAGCTTAAACTTCTGGCGAGTTTGGATTGAATTTGCATTGCATCAACTTGGGCGACGATGGGGTTATTGTTGTCCCGGAGTCTGCCAAGTGCCTCATGGTATTTGCTGAGTAGCGGGTCGTTAGTGGATAAGGCCAAATTTTGCGCGCGCCGATACCAGCTATCGGCTTTTAGGCGTTTACGGTCGCGATAAAAACGGTCATATGTAGTGTTCAACACGTCGTGAGATAGTCTTTTGATGACCAGAGACAGCGCGAGCGTAAGGAATAGGAAAATTAGCGCTCCCGAGGTACTGGCGGCGAAAGGGTCGGGTAATTGCTGAAGGGCCGGGTGAATCCGCTGCCGGTAACAGAAAAAGACCGCCACCAATGCGGCGGACGGTAAAGCTATGCCGACCTGTTCGACCGGATCCGTGAATGTACTGCCGATCAACTTGCTAAGGGGGGTTGACATTTTGTCCCTCCATTCAAAGTTGGGAAAAATGAGTTGCTGGACGCAGGGCGTCCGGTTTGCCTTGATCGGTATTCATTAAATAGCAAACGCAGCCGAACAGCAACTCTATTGATAGAGCGATTGTGCAAGATTATGGTTTTTCTTGATGTACGAAATTACCTAAAGCTTGGATGCAAATTTCACTCTCCGGCAACGGTTGTAAGTTTGGCGCGGGCTTGAGGGCGGCGTTTATTAGTAATCTCGGTGCCGATTGATTACTCCCCAAAATCTGGTAAAACAGGAGTAGAGTGGAGCAATAAAACCAATGTCGGGGGCAATGCATCATGATAGATAAGCAAAAACTAACTCAGCTTTATCAAGCGTTAATCGAGTGGTTGCGCGTGATTTGGGCTTGGCTCAAGTCAACTTGGCAAGCCCATTCAAAACCTAAGCCGAATTCCGAGAAACCCGAAGCTAGCGAGCCTAAACGTTCGCCTGTATGGCTCTATGTATTGCTGGGAATTTTCGTGCTGTCGCTATTTGCCGGCGGCGAACGGATCCAAGGCCAGGAGATTCCGTATAGTCAGTTTCTGACACTGGTCAACGACAGCAAGGTCGAAAATGCCGTCGTCACACAGCGTTTCATCAACGGTACGCTAAAAGAAGAAGACAAAAAAATCGGCAAACATTTTTTTACCGTACCTCTGTGGGACGAATCGCTGGTTAAAAATCTGCAAGAGCATAAAGTTGAGTATGTGGTCAGAAGTGGCGATAACTGGCTGAGTAATTTGTTGTTTAACTGGGTGATTCCGCTGGCGATCTTTGCCGGTATCTGGATGTGGTTGCTGCCGAAAATGACTGGTGGAGCAGGGCGCGGCTTTTTGAATTTGGGCAATAAAATCAGAATTCAGCAGGAAACCTCCAAAGCCACCTTCGACGACGTCGCCGGCGCGGAAAGCGCGAAGCAGGAGTTGAAGGAAACCATAGAGTTTTTAAAATCCCCGGAAAAATTGCAAAAACTGGGCGGGCGGATGCCGAAAGGCGTGTTGCTGGTCGGCTCGCCGGGTACCGGCAAAACGCTGTTGGCCCGCGCCGTGTCCGGCGAAGCCGGGGTACCGTTCTTTAACATCAGCGCCTCGGAATTTATCGAAATGTTCGTCGGTATTGGCGCCGCGCGGGTGCGGGATTTGTTCGAACAGGCCCGGCAAAAAGCTCCGTGCATCATCTTCATCGACGAGTTGGACGCGATTGGTCGTTCTCGCGGCGGCCCGGCGATGCTGGGCGGCAACGACGAACGCGAACAAACCTTGAATCAATTGCTGACCGAAATGGATGGCTTCGACGCCACCTCCGGCGTAGTGGTGATGGCCGCGACCAACAGACCGGAAATACTGGATAAAGCCTTGCTGCGCGCCGGCCGCTTCGATAGGCAAATTGTGGTCGATAAACCCGATCTGATCGACCGTGTGGCTATCCTGAAATTGCACAGCAACGCCATGCAACTGGACAAAGACATCGACTTGAACACGGTCGCCAAACGCACCCCTGGTTTCGTTGGCGCGGATCTATCTAATATCGCCAACGAGGCGGCGATTATGGCGGCGCGCAGTGGCCGCAACACCGTCAACATGGCTGATTTCGAAGCCGCCATTGATAGAGTGATGGCCGGTCCGGAAAAGAAAAACCGTATCCTCGGCCCGGACGAAAAGCGGCGAGTAGCCTATCACGAAGCCGGTCACGCCCTAGTCGCGGAAAGCGTGCCTACCGGCCAGCCGGTGCATAAAATCTCCATCATCCCGCGCGGCGTCTCGGCGTTGGGTTTTACCTTACAGCTACCGGTAGAGGAAAAATATCTTTCCACCGAAAACGAGTTGAAAGACCAGTTGGCTATCCTGCTAGGCGGCCGCGTCGCCGAACAACTGGCGCTGCAAAGCGTCTCAACCGGTGCCCAAAACG
>CAZGUM010000076.1:13193-18036 GCA_964529085.1 uncultured Methylomonas sp.
GGCCGCGTCGCCGAACAACTGGCGCTGCAAAGCGTCTCAACCGGTGCCCAAAACGACTTGGAAAAAGCCAGCGAAATTGCCCGCAACATGGTCTGCTATCTGGGCATGAGTAAAAAACTGGGTCCGCTGATCTACGGCCAACGCCAGCAACTGCAATTCCTGCCCGGCGATATGTCGGAACAACGCAACTATAGTGAAGAAACCGCGCGTGTGGTGGATGCCGAAATTAAAACCTTGATCGAAGATGCTGAGCGTCGGGTCCATCAAATCTTAAGCAGTAAGCGCGGCTATCTGGACAAACTGGCCGAGTTACTGCAAGAGAAAGAGGTGATTCAGCGCGAAGAAATGGTCGCGCTGTTTGGTGGTGGAAAATAACGCTTTAGTTAATAGACGTTTTCGATACCCCCACGCCCTTCGGGAGAATGGTCGAGGGGCGTATCGAGTTTAAAATCTTAAACCTTAGAGGACTTTGTCAATCCCCTCCTTGGCAACCCGTGGCCTTGCCCAGTAATTGCGTCTTGATCAGTTTGCGGTAACTGGTGGCGTGGTGTTGCAGCAGAATATCCGGGCGGTCGCCTATAGTATAGCAATCGCCGCCTCCAGTCAGACCGAACACCGTTACCAGCTGGCCGGCCAGCGTGTAATTCAGTGATCTGGCCTTTAGATCCGGCAGCGTAACTGTTGAATTGCCGAAATAGCGGTGGACTGAGGCGGCAATGCCGGTATCTTCGAAATCATCGGCCACGTGGCTGGTGAACATTTCGGCGATCGAACCGCGCACGCTATTTTTGATGGTGATAACGCCGTCGATCAAATGATCCAGCGGGTTGCCGACACTAACATTGTCCTCTTCGACAAATTCCGACACTTCCGTTACTGTTTCCAAACTCAAGGGTACCTGCGGCACCGGGTCTTTGTCGTTGTTGATGACGTAGGCGGTTTCCGCGGCAATTCGGGCGAAATCCTGGGCAAACTGTAAATTGCCCGGCTTGGGTTGAGCAAACAGATAGGATTTCAGTGCTGGTTTGGCGGCGAAGGCTAGTTGGTAAGGATTATGCCTGTCGACAGTTGCGTAATATAAAAAGGCGTGGATCAGCGTGGCTACCGCAGCGCCTTGGCTATGACCGGTGATCGTGATTTTAGTGATCGGCTGTTGCGTTTGCCTTTGCTGTAGCTGGGCCAGAATGCCATGCTGGGATCGAACAACAGCGAAAACGCCGCGTAGCCGAATCCCATATGCACCTCGGCGTCCGGGGTGGCCGCGAAAGCGATGGGCCGTGGTGTGTCCTTGGGGTATTCGAGGCCGGCGTAGGCGGGAATTGTGGCCGCGTAGGCGTCGGCCAATATGCTGCGGCGTTCGCTGACCGTGCCGCGTATCGCAATCGCGATATGACCGGGATCGCTAGCCGATTGTGCCATCAGCCAGGCGTTGTTCAGCGGGTGCAAACCGTTGGTCTTGATATCGTTGGGATTGTCGCCGCTGCCGTCCCAGGGCCAGATTTTGTTCCATTCGGTATTGCCGGGATGGCGGCTGTCAAACACCAATTGCCAGCCCACCGGTTTGGCTTGGTATTGATGATTGGGATCGGGCAGGTTGGGGTTGTTGCGGTCGTCCTGGTTGTTCAGTTCTATGCAAAGCTCCAGCAGCGAGGCTGCTTCGTTGGTGTCGAATCCACCCCAGGCCGGCCGCACGGGCGGCAAGCCGCTGTCTCTGAGCTGTTGATAGGCGGCGATGGAATGGTCTTTGGGTAGGGTGTTACATCCTGTTACCAGTAGAGAAAATAAAACCAAACTCAGTTTAAGGGCGTTGGATTCATTGCGAAGCGGCAGCATGGGATTCTCCAGCTTGCGCTTTTGCGCACCATCGGGCGCGTTCGGTGATATGGCGAGCGACGACCCCGGCGGCGGTTTCTACTAATTTGGCGATCGCTTCGTTGTTCAACGACCCCCAGGAGCCGCCGCGGATCGCCTTGCCCACCGCGCCGGCCACGCTGGCTTCGGCCTTTATCTCTTGGAAGCCGGCTTCGTCGATGGTGATTTTGGCGGAGGCGCCGTCGTGCCGGTCGTAAACCCAGTCGAACGGTTTGCCGAAATCGATGACATAACCCGTCAAGCTGCCGGCCGGGGTGGTGTTGGGCAGTACCGGCAACGGTGCGTAATGGTCGCGGATGGCTTCCAGCAGGATGCGCAAGGTGTCGGCGGCGATCTGGCTGTGGTCGATGCTGACTTGGCTGCCGGTTTCGACGATGCCGGGGAAGCCGTATTGGGTGCCGTCGAGGCCAACGAAACCGGTGCTTTTTTGCGCCAGCTTGCCTGCGGATTTGCGGATTTGCTTGTTAACCAATTCCAGCACTTTCTCCAACTTGGGATCGTCGGCTTTCAGCTTTAACAGCGACGCGGCTTGTTGTTGTAGTTCGGTTTGTTCGGCGGGGTCTTGGATGACCTGTGAGACTAGTTGCGCGCCGCCTTTTTTGAAATAGGCTTTTAGATAGATTTCTTCGAGTTTCAAGGTTTGTTGGGTGTCGGCGGCGAGCAGAGCGGTATCGGTTTTCAGGCGATCATGAAACTGTTTACGGCGTGCCTCCAGATCGGTTTTGATTTTCTCTGCCAGGCCGGCTGGGCCGTCCAGGTGTGGTGCGGTCGTCAATTTAAGTAGCAGTTCCGAAATCAACGGATGGTCGCTGAATAGATTGTGATCTTCCAAGCCATTCAGTTCGTCGACGTTGGCTTTAAGGTCGTCGGTTTTGCCCTTGACCTCGCTCAGTAGTTTGGCTAAGCCGGGCTCGAGGCGTGAGGTTAACGGTGCCATGCAGCCGACGAAGCGGGACTCATCGATATTGGCATTCGAATTCTGAATTTTCAGCGTCAGTGCGTCCAGTTTGCTCTGAATTTTTCCAACGTCCGGCAACTGGCCAACGGTGGTGCAACCGGCGAATAAGCAGGTCGATGCGGTTAACAGCCAGGGAAGTAGGGGTGTCTTAGCAAAGTTGAAGTAGTCCATGATTTGTCCTCATTGGCGAGAGTGATTGTTTCGCGATTACTCCACTAACGGCTTGATGGTGCGATACAAGGCCAGGCGATCCTGCAAACCGGCGGTGCCGCCGTTGATCTTTTTGGTGATCGCGGTGAAGTCCTCGATATCGTTGTCGTCGGTTTGGTCGTCGGCCAATGCATTCAAGCCGTGGCCGAACCAAAAGTAGGCCGCGCTCAATGCCGCCCATTTCGGTTCGATCAACAATTCAGGCTGAGCGATCAAATCCACGCCCAGGGCCTTGCCGACATCGGTGTAGTTGCTACGGCCGGTGATTTGAATCAAGCCCCGGCCGCGAAACCGGTAGCCGTCGCCGGAGCTTTCCGGGCCGTTGCCGATTCGGTTGGCGTAGATGTAATTGGCCAGTTTTTCCTCGTTGGCCACATAGGGCGCGGCGACCGCTTCGGTTGGAAAGCGTTTGGGCCAGACCGCCACCAGCCGCGCGGCGGTTTTGTAGTACAAGCCTTCGGTCAAACGATTGAATTGGCCGGATTCGTGGCTGGTTTGCGCCAAAAAGCAGGCGATGCGGCCGGGATTGTTGATTTGAAATTGCTCCATGGCCGGGTTCAACGCATCGGCCCAGACATCCGGGGCTTTGCACTGCGGGAGAGCGGATTTGATTAACGTGGCGTCTATCATGTTGCTACCTCTTTTATCAGTGATCGATAACCGCCGGGCGCCGGGCCCGACAGCGTGGGTTTAGCGTTACAACAAGTCCGTCATTTGCCGGCAGATTTTGTCCAACTTGTTGACCAAACGTTTGCGGGCTTCCTGCATCGCTAACAAAATCGTCAGCATCAGTACCGATATCAGCGGATAGACCTCGACGACATAAGTAATGAAGTTCTCGAAATACACCGGCGTGACGTAACGCAGCAGGTCGCCGATCAAACGTAACGGCCGGTTATTGGCCGCCGCGCAGAAGGCCGGCTCGCTCCCGTTTTTACAGGCTTGGTATTGGACCGAATCCGGCAAATCGACGACTTTTTGCTGGATGCTGAAATAGTCGTTACCGGCCAGCGGCGCGTTATCGCAAGTTTGATTGCCCGACTCGACATGAATTCGGGCAATCTGGACATGGGTTGCTTCGCAATCGTTAAGCGCGACGACCGCATCGGGCGGGTTTTTCCAAAACACGCCGGCCACGAGCATGATCAGCATCGTGATTTCGGCGAATGCGCGGTACAGGTGTTTCCGGGATTGAATGATCCGGTTGCCCTCTGTCTCCAGTTGCGGCCAACTGGGTCGATCCGGATTTTGCAGTTTGCTGTAGTTTTCGAGGGCGTCGACCGCTAGCGTCACTTTAACGTTGGGGGTTTGCGGGTCTTTGGCATCAATGACATCGAAACGCGACGGCAGACCATCCGGCGCGTAGCCTTCGCTGAATTCCTTGAGTTTGCGGTAGGCGCTGTAATGAAGGGTGATTTTTTTGCCGTTTAGCTTGTCCTTGCATAATTGTGAGAGATTGCGCGGCCCGTAGCGGTAATACAAGGCCATGCCGTCGCGCGAGTCGTACAGTTTGTCGTAGATGTTGGCGCTCTCCCGATATGAAGTCAGCACGTCGTCATACACCACCAAGCCTTGCGCTTGGGCTTTTTCCAGCATCCAGACCAGAGCCACATCCGACATACCGGTGCGCGGGTAGCCGCCGCCGACATTGGAATGCACGCCGGCAAACCAGACTTGCTCGACAGTGTTGTTGAAGTTGCGCTCATCCCACACCAAGGGATGAAAGGTCTGGCGCTCGTCGTCAATGGCTAGCGCGTGATAGGCATGCTGGATCGAGCTGTTTAACTCGAAGTCGTAAAAGTT
>CAZGUM010000077.1:0-9325 GCA_964529085.1 uncultured Methylomonas sp.
CCGATGCGCGCACTGGGCTGCACCGCTTGATCTTGTTGCGCGTTGAGTCCTTCTTGCAATTCGCGTTGCGTGATCACGCCGCTTTTCAACAACAACTCGCCGAGCTGCGCATTGTCTTCGCCCAAGGACTCAATCAGTTCGACGTAATAGGGAATTCGGTTTTCCAGCGGCAAAATGTGGATATAACTACCGTCGCGGACAAAATCGAACACGCTTTCGATAGTCGCTTTGTCGGCGTCGCTTTTCAGAACGATTTCAAAGCCCAAATAACTGGTTTCCGGATCCATGTTGTCGGCATCGGGCATCGCATGACTGAAGGTCGTCAAGGTCACGATCTGGCCCAAAGTCGCCAAATAGCGAATGAACGACAAGGGGTCCATGCCGTCGCGCAGACAGTTTTCACCGAATTGAATAAACAAATGCCAATTGCCGCTGTCAATCGCGCCGCCGCCGCTGGCCTCGATCCGGTCTTCGGTATCGGAAACGGCGGTCATGGCCTGCTTCGGCTCCGGTTTCAAAAACGACTCCAATTCCTCCAGCAACTGCCTTTGCGCGGTCGATAACGACGGTTCTGCGTCGACCTTACCGTCGGCAACCCCTTGAATTAATTCAATCATGTGGTCGCAACAAGGCAATAATGCGGCAACCAGCTCCGGCGATACGCTCAACTTGCCGTCGCGCAATGTATCGAGTACGCTTTCGACAACATGAGTAAAGGCAACGATATGATCCAAACCGAACAAGCCCGCCGAACCTTTGATGGTATGGGCTGCACGGAATATCGCGTTAATCCGTTCCGCCGGCTCGGGATCGACTTCCAAACCTAGTAGGCTCTCTTCCATGTCCTGCAACAACTCTAAACTTTCAATTACAAAAGTCTTAAGTGCATCTCGCATTTGCTCGTCAAAACTCATTTTGCATACTCCTTTTAATTTTGGGTCAGCACGACCTGATCACCGAAGGCGCCAGTCAAATTCGCCAGTTCCAACGCATCCAGCACCGCTTTGCTATGCATCACGAAGCGCAGGTTTTTACCCAGATGCGCGGCCTCGCGTTTAATCAGAATCAACAATTGCAAGCCGGCGGCATCGATTTCCGTGACATTGGCAAAATTTATTTCCAGATCGTCGCCGGCAGTTAGAAAAACCAACAGATTGGTCTTTTGCTCAGCGGCGGTATAAATGGTCAACTCGTCTTTAATGGTTAGGCTTGGCATGGAAGGACTCTTCTAAAAAGACTAATGGGACAAAAGAACGGAAAGCCGGTTTGACCTTCCGCCGTTCATGTAACAATCACGGCAGGATTAGCTTGGAAACGGCCGCCAACATCTGAGCGGGCTGAAACGGCTTTACCACCCAGGCCTTGGCGCCGGCTAATTGACCTTCCTGCTTTTTCGATTCTTGCGATTCGGTCGTCAACATAATCACCGGCGTGAATTTATAAGCCGACAATTGTTTTAGTTCCTTTACAAAGGTAATACCGTCCATATTCGGCATGTTCACGTCGGAAATGATCAGGTGTATTTTTTGACCGTTGAGCTTACTCAAACCATCCTTGCCATCGGACGCTTCTATCACGTCATAACCTGCACCTTTCAAAGCAATACTGACAACTTGACGCACGGATGCGGAATCGTCGACCACTAAAATTGTTTTTGCCATATTTCCAAATCCTAGAAAAAAGTAATGTCTTGGGTTTGAGGAGTGACGGGTCGGCCGCCCTGGCTATGAGCGCGGTGCTCCGATTCCATCGTATAAGTACTGGTCAGGCCGGATAAAATTTGCTCGGCTTCCAGCGGCCGCAATGCAAATATTCCACCCGCATGACTGCGATTCAATTGCTGCGGAAAATCGGAGATGCTGTCCCTAACGTGCACCAATATCTGTCCGATACGATCCTGAAATTGAAAATGCACCAACGAGTCGTCGATCTCACCCTTAATCGCATGCGCCGAATGGCTAAGACCGCTTGAATAGTTCTGCAAGTTTGCAAACACCTCGTGCAAATTATCCATCACTGTTTGAATATTGCCGTTGCAAGTCGATACGGCCTCCGCCTCGTTTTGCGCGCTTTTTTCCACCGCCGTCAAGGCCGTGCGGATGGCCGAGCTGACCTGTTCTACTTTAGCGCCGATCTGCTTACCGGTGTCTCCCGACAAGTTCGACAGTTTTCTAACCTCATCGGCCACCACTGCAAATCCCCGGCCGGCTTCACCGGCTCTGGCGGCTTCGATAGCCGCGTTCAAGGCAATAAGGTTAGTCTGCTCCGCAATACGCGCCACTTCCTTGGCCATCTGCTTTAGTTCGTCTACAAAAGTGGCCAACGAACGAATCCGCTGTAAAACCGCTAAATTTTCTTGCAACGCCGCATCCATGGAACTGACTACTTTTTGCAAGTGAACGTTGCTGGTTGCAAACACGTCCTCGTCATTACCACTCAACACGGAATGGGAGGATTGCAGGGCACTATCGATATTGCTGGTAATCCCGGCAAAGCGCTGAGTCAGCATAGTGATGGCCTGCTCGATTTGTTGCCGGGACGAATCGATTTGTGTCGCCCATACCGGGGTTACTTGCTCGGCAAAGCGATCAAGGCCGGCAACATATTTTTCCACTTCACTCACCGATAACGCCGGAGCTTGGTTCGCCAATTCATTTTGCGCCGCGGCGACAAATCGATTTTTGGTAATCCACGCGGCAAGGCCGGCTGAAATCAACGCAACACACAAAAAAGCCAGCAATAGGAATATAGGCATGCAGTCTCATTCTCCAGATAGGTTTTTGGTCCGGAACTAGTACTAGCCACCAATCATTCAAGCAGGGTGGCTGTCAAATTCTTCCACGCCAAAAGTATAGGCAGGAATATTTTGTTTAGCCATAAACCATCTGACTTTTTGTAGGATTTATCTCACAACCCGGATTTAATTTGCGAACTCCCTGGCGAAAGCCACTTGCAATACGTATCTAAGGCTTTTAAAGTGCCTAGCTGTTTTTATCGCGTCTTGCAAGGATATTAGCGTTCATGAATCACTACCCCGAAAAAACTTGTAGTATCGACCGTCTGGTTCGCCACCCGAAATTGGTAGCGGCAACACTGGCCGGCGAAAAAACTCAGCAGCGCCGTGACGGTTTATACGCATACCCCGGCGAAACTTTTGTCTTGGAAGATGTGGTATTTGAAGTAACTGGCGTGGAACGCCAAAGGATAGGCGATATGAGCGACGCAGACGCGAGCGCCGAGGGTTATCCTAGCTTGGCAATGTACAAGGATTTAATACTGAAAATGCACAGCGGTATGGAATGGAATGAAGACGGTCTAGTGTGGGTACACAGTTTCAAGCGTCAACAGCCGGAATAAGGATACCTTTCTCGACCAGTTCCCGCAAAATTGGCAGGCCGTTAGACATTAAGGCCTCTACATCAAGTTGCGGGAACTCGGCGGCTACCGCTCGCAGGCACGACTCGCCGCTCATTCCCCCTTGATCCTGGAAGATTTGCAGCAAGCGAATGGTCAGCCCGGTGGTTTTAAGAAAATGCACCTGATCATACTCGTCGCGATGAACGATCAGGCAACTTGGCTGCTCCGGCGCTTCCCACGGTAAAAAGCCGGGGCCTATGGCTTGCACCGGATACCGGTACAGTAAAGGCCAGGCCAAGGGTGACAAAGATATGCGTCGTAATAGCAGGTTCTCCAGAAAATCGCCGCTCCCCAACACTGGCGTGTCCTTGGCAATCGACAAGGCCATCTCCACCCATTCGTAATGCGCCAATTCCAGCAGGAACGGATAATCGTCCGGATTGTTACGTTCGTTTTGCAGATATGCTAAAAACTCTTCCGCTATTTCCGAGAAATACGGGGTTTCGCAGCGGTGCCGGGCAAAAAAATCCTGCGTCAATTCCAGCCATTGCGCATCGCTGAGAATAGTCCGCAACACCGGAAAATTGCTGGCAATAAAGCTGTCGATGTTATTGAAAAACAACTCGCGGTACATCGCCATGCGCCGGTGGTCGACGTCTGCCGGCTTGGGGTTGTTTTCGGGATCGCGGATATAGGCGGCGAATTGGCTTTGCGTCGCCTGCAACTGGGTAGCCATCACGCCACCTGTTTTTGTCTATCAGCCGAATAGTGCTGCTGAATGGCTTGGATGGTGCCGACTTCTTTTAATAATTCATCGACAGACGGGATATTGAAATCCCGTTCCAGCAAGGTCGGAAATACGCCGAAAAGCCCATAAGCCTTGCCTAGTAAACTCCAGACCGGATCAATCACCGGCGCGCCGTGGGTATCGACCAGAAAATCCTCGGCTTCTACATAATGGCCGGCAATGTGGGCGTAAGCGATACGTTCCGCGGACATCGCCCGTAGAAAAGATTCCGCGTCGTAACCGTGATTGACGCTATTGACGTAGATGTTATTGATGTCGAGCAACACGTCGCAGTCGGCTTCCGCGACTACCGCGTTGAAAAAATCGATCTCTGTCATTTCCCGGCCCGGCGCGGCGTAATAGGAAATGTTTTCGATAGCCATGCGCTGCTCCAGAATATCCTGGACTCTACGAATGCGCGCGGCAGTATGTTTGACGGCATCTTCGGTAAACGGCATCGGCATCAAGTCGTACAAATGCCCGTCGTGGCTGCAATAGCTGAGATGTTCGCTGTAAAATTTGATACCGTGTTCGCGCATAAACACTTTCAAATCGCGCACAAACCGTTCGTCCAACGCATCGCTGCTGCCTATGGATAAAGACAACCCGTGGCAGACAAAATCGAAACGCTCGGTCATGGCCCGAAATTGCTTGCCGAACTTGCCGCCAATTGTCATCCAGTTTTCCGGCGCCACTTCGTAAAAGCCGACATTGTCTGGCGGCTGTCCGACAATCTCATCCAAAAACGTCCGCCGCAAACCTAAGCCGGCGCCGTGAACGAGATTGCGAACACTTTCCACGGTTTACTCTTCCGGTGTTTCCGGCGTTTCCACTTTGTGGGTAGAACGCCAAAACAAGGCCACGCCGATGGCAACCAGTACCGCCAGAATATACATCTCGTACTTCTTGACCTGACCCATGATGGATTCGGCGAATTCGCCGAAGGTGTAGCCAAGATAAGCCACGGCTATCGCCCAAATACCGGCGCCCAGAAAGTTCAACAAGAAAAACTTCAACGGATGAATCTTGCTGGCACCGATCACAAACGGCGTCACGTTACGCACGCCGTATAGAAAGCGGAACCCCAATATCACCGGGATTTGATGCTTGTGCAGCAAATTGAAGACCTTGTCGGTCTTACTGTGCCAAAGCGGGCGTTTCTCAAGAAAAGCAATGCCTTTCCAGCGCCCCAAATAGAAAAAGGTCTGGTCGCCGGCAAAGGTACCCAGAAACGCTGTCAGCATCACCCATTCCAATTCCAAATAGCCGCCATGCGCCAGAAATCCGGCAATGACCAGAATGGTTTCACCTTCCAGATAAGTACCGATAAAAAGCGCCAGATAACCGTAATCGATTACCAGTTGCTGTAAATCATGAAAATCCATAGTTTCAGTTTATTGACGATGAATCGGAATTAATGACCGGCGGCTTTGTCGGCGTCGACTTTGCTTCCGCAGCTGCCTTCTTCGCCTTTCATCATGGCGCCGCAACTATGTTCGGCGGCCTTTTTGTCGCCGCCCATCATCGCGCCGCAGCTGCCTTCCTCGGCTTTTTTAGGTTTGCCGGCATCATGATTCATACCACCCATGCTGCCCATACTACTCATGCCGCCACCGGTCATCATGCCCATGCCGCAAGCACCTTCTTTACCCTTCATCATCGCGCCGCAAGAGCTTTCCATGCCTTTTTTCATTTTACCGCCGCTCATCATGCCGCCGCACATGCCTTCACCGCAGGAACCTTCGGTTTTCTTAGCGTCGGCTTTCTTGCCTTCGCCTTTTTTTATTCCATTGCCATCCATTGCGTTGGAACCGCAAGCCCCCTGACTGATTTTGCCGTTTGAATGCTCGGCATGCGAGGAGGCAACTTGCATATAACCGCTGGATAGCTCGGACACCGCAAAAGGATTGGTATCGGCCTGCGCGTTGACAGCCATACCCGACAGCAGCGCACTACCCATCGCGGCAGCCAGCGGAGATTTATTAAATTTTTTCATGGGATTATCCTCTCGTGTGATTTTTTAATTATATTGCTCCAGCATATAGCGGCCGGGGCTTACGACTGACGCGTAATCTTTATGGTTCAGCCCTGATTATTGCATATTCAGTCTAAATTCTTTGCCTTAAATTCGCAGACATCGGCGATGCAGCAAGCACCGCAGCGCGGCTTTCTGGCCACGCAGATGTAGCGACCGTGCAGAATTAATAAATGGTGCGCGTCTTTCTTGTATTGTTTCGGCACACTTTTGTCCAGTTTCCGTTCCACTTCCAGCACATTCTTGCCGGGAGCCAGACCGATGCGGTTGGCAACCCGAAAAATATGGGTATCGACAGCGATGGTCGGTTGATCGAATGCGGTATTCAAAATCACATTCGCGGTCTTTCTGCCCACTCCCGCCAAGGCTTCCAACGCCTCCCGCTCGCGCGGCACCTCTCCGTCGTGCTTTTCCAGCAGAGTCTGGCAAAGTTTTATGACATTTGCCGCCTTGCTGTTGAATAAACCGATGGTTTTAATGTGGGCCTTCAATCCTTCCTCACCTAAGGCCAAGATTCCCTGTGGGGTGTTGGCCACCGGAAACAAGCTTGCCGTGGCCTTATTAACACCCTTATCGGTTGCTTGCGCCGACAACACCACCGCCACCAATAGTTCAAAAGGCGTACTGTAATTCAGCTCGGTAGTCGGATTCGGCGTCGCCTCAGCCAGGCGTTCGAATATCAGTAGGCGTTTTTCGTTATTCATAATCAAATAATAGACATAAAACCAAGCTTTCCAGGATTATGCCGGCTTGCAAATTAAACATAGACAGCCTCATGCTGCGCCAACAATTCTCTACAAAACGGCGACTAATTTTTATTGCCGCATTTAATTGGAACCAAATACCTGCGCATCAGGTCATTAGCTAGCACCCAAAACGGGCGCGAAAAATCACAACAATTCAATTCGGGGGAATTATGAAAAAACTTACAGCAATTACCATTAGCGCTTTACTGTTCGCCAGCACCGGCGTGTTTGCCGAGGAACATGCTACCGAGGCATTGAAACATGCCGAGCAGGCTGTCACCCACGGCAAAGCTGGCCACAGCCCGGTCTTGGTGGAGCATGCAGAAGCGGCGTTGACCCATGCCAAAAAAGGTGCGGAAGTCGCCAAGGGCGAATCTAAAACTCATCTCGACGCTGGCGTAAAATCCTTGGAAAGCGCGATTGAACACGGCAAACAAGGCCATGCGGACGTCGCCACTAAAGCCGCCGAGGAAGCGGTCGAACATATCAAGGCCGGCAATAAGTAAACCTTTAGCATCAAATCTATAGATCGGTTAGCGATCGGTGGGTAGAGACGCAAGATTTTGCGTCTCTACATGCTTTCTATACCGAAACGGCACCGGCAATATGCCGGTGAGCCTGATAATCCACTAATTCGAAATCGGCAAACTCGTAGCCGAAAATTGATTCAGGCAGGCGATTGATTTGCAGCTGCGGCGGCGTCAACGGCTTTCTGCCAAGTTGCAATTCGACTTGCTCGAAATGATTTCGATAAATATGCACGTCGCCGAACGACATAATCAGCTCGCCCACTTCCAGACCGCATTGCTGCGCCAGCATATGCGTCAACAAAGCCACACTAGCCTGATTGTAAGGCACGCCTAAAAAACAATCGGCGCTACGCTGAGTCATCATGCACGACAACTTGCCGTTGGCGACGTAAAATTGGTACAGCACGTGACAAGGCGGCAACGCCATCTTTCCGGCAGCTGCGTTTTCCCGCGGCCCGACAGCTTCGTCAGGCAGAAACGCCACATTCCAACCGCTGACAACATGGCGGCGCGAATCGGGTTTATTCCTCAAACCATTGATTAATATCTGAATCTGATCGTAACTCTTGCCGTCCGGCCCCAACCAATTACGCCACTGAGCGCCATACACCGGCCCCAGTTCACCGTCCGGGGTGGCCCATTCGTCCCAGATCGTCACGCCGTGGTCTTTTAAATATTTGATATTGGTATCGCCGCGCAAAAACCACAGCAATTCGTAAGCAATCGATTTGAAATGCAGCTTTTTGGTCGTCAACAGCGGGAAGCCGTTAGCCAGATCGTAACGAATCTGCCGGCCGAAAACTGAGCGGGTACCGGTGCCGGTGCGATCGCTTTTGTCGGCGCCGTTGGCCATGATGTCGGCAAGAAGGTCCAGGTAAGCTTGCATAATGATTTGGGATAAAGAGTCAGTCAACGCTTCGGGCAATGTCAGTCAACAGAACCCGGTGGGCCAATATACGGGAAAAGTCGCTGTTGCGAAATTACAGGTTCAAAAATGTCTGATTTTTTTAACATCGTCAGACCAAAATCGGAACAAATTCTCCGCCCCCTCCACATAAACCATTAAATGCTAATCGGTTGCCGCGAGATGGCGCCTATCTTGCTATTGTTGACAAATCGACACATTAAATTTTTACAAACTCGGAGAGAACTCATGCAGCATAAAATTTTACTATCTTCCGTCTTGTTGGCTCTCGTTGCCGCCCCGGCGGCCAGTTCCGCTCAAGGCGTAAGTCTGACATCAGCGTATACCGATTTCACTACTTGGAATGTGTTTGGCTCTGCGAAAGCGGTTAACACCACACCGGGAAATGGTTTTACTTACAGCGACTTACAACTAACGTTTCCAGGCGTGGACGACAGTGCCGGCGCAGGTTTTGCCCCGAACACCATTACGCTGGATTTCAACCAAGCTTTCAGCTTTGATTTTAATTTCTTCATTCCGACTTTCGGCGGCGTGCGCGGCGACGGCTTAACTTTCACTCTCACGGATGTTGCCGGCGTCGGTACCGGCGGCTCTGGTTTGGGCTATGAAGGCTTATCCAACAGTCTGGCCTTTGCTGTAGATACTTTTAATTTTGATGGCGAGCCGAAATCGCCAAGCATCCAGATTTTGCAAAACGGCGACGTCACCCCATTAGCCTATACCGAAACAGGCTTGGGCGATTCGATTAGGGATATAAACTACCAGTGGCGGGCTACTTTTTCCTACACGCCTTCCGGATTGGACGACGAGAAAGGCGATTTGACCGGCACTATTTATCACGCAAATTTGGGTAGTTTTTCCGTTACCGCCAGCGCGGTCGACTTAAGCAATCTTGGTACCGCAGTTGCCGGGGGACACCAACTGTATTACGGCTTCACCGCCGGC
>CAZGUM010000077.1:9425-17954 GCA_964529085.1 uncultured Methylomonas sp.
CGACGGTCATTTCGTAACCTCGGCGGCTCCGGTGCCGGTTCCAGCCGCATTCTGGTTGTTCGGCAGCGCAATTTTAGGTTTGGTCGGATTTAACCGCCGCAAACAAATTTAGTCTTCAACTTGCCCTGTTGGCAATACAGTTAACGAATAACTTCCCGGCAAGTCTCTATCGTGAAGATTTAATTTAACCAAATTCAAAATAATCCGCTCCGTCACCCTCTTACCCCAACGGGGGGAGGGTGACGGAGATTATTGATAAAACACGCCCGCTAGTTCTCGAAGATACCCTTCATCCGGCAAATCCGCGAATACCCCGCTCCCCGCAACGTCCCCTCGCATTCCTCTGACGAACAGATACTTTACCCCGCCAAAATGTTCACTGTAGCGGTACCCCGGCAAGCGCTGCCGCAGATAGGCGTCCAGCACTACGCAATACAGCCAATATTGCAAGCCGTAATTATGCTCGCGCATCGCAGCCAGCATACTCGAATAGTCATAGCCGGCCAGCGCATTGGTTTTGTAGTCCATCACATAAAACTTACCCCGGTAGCTGCAGACCAGATCGATGAAACCGGTCAGATAGCCGCTCATCTGTTTAGCCGTCAACGGCTGGTAGGCGGGACTAGCAGTCAAGATGCGGTTAATCTGCCTGGTATCGATCTCTCCGGGCATGGACAGATAAAACGGCATTTCTTTGACTATGCCGGCGGTGGGCAGGTTTTTCAGGCAAAAATCCGGATCGGCATCTAGCGGCGTCGAAACCGTATCGAACAATAGCCGATTCAACAATTGCGGCTGCTCCAGGCGTAGGCCGTAACGCAAACAGGCCTGATCGCGTTGCAGGCTAATGTCGGTACCGGCGGCCAGCGTTTGAAAATCGACGGTTTCCAGCAGGCTGTGTATGACATTACCCGTATGCGCGCCGCGCGGTAAGCCATCGTCGACAAGAACCGTATCGACGGCTTCCTCGGCTTTGTCGGCCGGCAGTTCCGGCGCATCTTCCAAGGTCAATGCCGCCAGCGCGGTGTAGCTGCTCATTTGCCAGACGCTATACAGGTTGCGGCCTCGCTGACGGCAAGCCAGCAACTTATCATCGGCAGCGGCCTGATAACTACCGCCGGGCTTTGTTATTGCCGGCAAAAGCCGATATTCGAAACTCTGCGGCGCCTCGGCCGCAAGCGCTTGAAGTTTGCGTTGCTGGGCAGCGAAATCGTCATCGGCGAACTCAAACAAATAAGCAAACGCCGACTCGTTGGCTTTTTCCTTAGTCCGAACATCAGCCCAATTCAGATAGCAACGGTATTTGGCTCGGGTCACTGCTACGTAAAACAATCGTAAATCTTCGGCCAGCTCCTCGTATAAAGCTTGCTCACGGCGCTCAACAAAGCGTTCCGAACCGAGATCGGCGATCATTTCTCCGGCCTCGTGACATTGCACCAGGATTTGCTCGTTTCGCAAACGGTCGCTGCGCCGCCACAAGTCCGGGCAAAACACTAACGGATATTCCAGACCCTTGGCGCTGTGCAGCGTGACGATCTTTACCGCATCCTCATCGCTTTCCAGCCGCAATTGTTGTTCGTCGCCGCTGACTTGGCCGGATTGCTGAATCGCCCGCCGCAGCCAGTCCAAAGTTTTATTGATGGCCAGATGTTCGTCTATCGCCGCCTGTTGCACGCGTTCGATCAAATGATGGATATTGGTCAGTGCTCTTTCGGCTTGCGGCTGGCCGGACAGATGCACTTCCACCCGCTCCCGGCGCAGCAGCAATTGCATCATCGCCAACACCCCCTGACGCTGCCAGCACTGCAGATAATCCTGAAACCGGTTCAACCAGCCGTCCAGCGCGGCCTCGTCCTGGCCGAGCCGGTACAACTGCTGGCCGTCCAGATTGAACCAACCGACCGTCAGCGCCTGTTTCAATGGGCCGATCTGGCCTGGCTGCGCCACCGCCTGCAAGACGCAATACAGCTCAAACGCCTGCGGCGAGGCGAATACCGACTGTTTGCTATTCAACACCGCCGGTATGCCGGCTTCGAGCAAGGCTTGTTGATAGCCGGCGGCGGTGCTATTGCTTCTGACCAAGATTGCCATGTCTCGCGGCTGTAAAACCCGTTCGGCTCGAGCTTTTTCGGCAATCCTACCGCTGCTCAGCAACTGCAAAATCTCGCCGACCACCGCGTTGCGGATGCAATCGCCAACTTCCTGCGAACTGCCGCGCCGGGCGGTCCAATGTTCCTGATTGCCAGAATTTTTATCCAGTTGCCACAGCACCAGCGGCGCGGTCGTGCCGATGCAGCCGTCGGCGACGCTACGGCCGGCGTCTACCGGCGTGAAATCCAGCCTATCGAATAAAAATGGTTGGGTGCGCCGGAATAAACGATTGACGCCCGCCACCAATTGCGGATGCGAACGCCAGTTATACAGCAAGGTGTAATGCTGTTGAGCTTGGCTCTGCGCGGCGAAGTAGGAAAAAATGTCGGCGCCGCGAAACTTGTAGATTGCCTGCTTCGGATCGCCAATCAGATACAGGTATTGACCGGCATCGGCGAAGATACCGGAAAAAATTCGCCATTGGTTGACATCGGTATCTTGGAATTCGTCGATCAACGCCGCGCGGAAACGCTGCCGCAACTCGCCGATCAAGAGCGGACCGTTTTCGCCGCGCAGGGCAGCCGCCAAGCGGGTGATCAGGTCGTCGAACGATAGCACGTTATTTTGTTGCAAGCGTTGATCCAGCTCTAAGCGCAAACTGCTTAGCAAGGCACTGCGAAAGGTGACCTGCAATTGACTTAACTCGGCCGCCAAAGCTTCGAATGGGCCACAATTTATAGCCAGACTATCCAGATAAATCTGTTTTTGTTCGGCACTGGGCAAGGGCTTGGTTTTGCTGGTCTTGAATTTGACGCCGTTTAAAGCAGCCAGCAAACCAGCTTCGCTTAGCCAGCCCATCTCCGGCGCATCGGCATTCCGATCCGCCAACCAGACCCGTAAGACACCGGCCCGCACCGGAAAATCGCGGACGAAGGACGTGGTGAACAAGCCATCGGCAAAAGCCGTTTCCAATTTAGCCAGCACGGCCGGCAAATCTTGCGCGGCGGCGGCGATTAAGCCCGGCAAACGCGCCAAACCGGCATCGACGTCGTCGTTCGCCGGGTAGGTGCGTTGCTGCAAGGTCACGCCAGCGATACTGTCCAGTAAGGCATCCGGGGTTGGGTAAGACCGGGTCAGCAAGGCGACCTGCCAGGCTGGCCGGCCGTAGATTTGCCTGCGCCAAAAATCGTCGGCGCAATGCAGTTTCAGATCGGCGATATCGCCACTCAACTCGCAATCGAACAATTGGCCACTTTCCAGGGCATGCTCGGCCAATACTCGCTGACAAAAGCCGTGTATCGTAAAAATTGGCGCCTGATCGATATCCAACAATGCCATATCCAGTCTTTGGCGGATGCTGTCGCTATCCAGCGCCAGTCCCGCCAACCAGTTGCCAATGGCGGGATCGGTTTCCGTCGGGCCTTTAAGTAAGGCTTGACGCGCTTCGGCCAAACGGCCGCGAATTCGGTCTTTCAATTCCTCGCTGGCAGCCTTGGTAAAAGTCACTACCAGCAATTGCTTGATGTCCAGTTGCCGCTCGACGACAAAGCGTAATACCAACATGGCGATCGTGTAAGTCTTGCCGGTGCCGGCGCTGGCTTCGATCAAATTGATGCCGGTTTCCAGTTCTCTGGCTACCGCGTCGAAGGCTTTACTCGCCATGAACCGCCCTCCACGCCGGTTGCAGCCATTGCCGGCAGAGCTCGGCAAATTCTTCGTTAAAAATCTCGTGCAGATCGCGATAAGCAAACAATTGCGCCATCTCGGGTTCGTAGCCTTTTTCCATGCTGTCCAGCATATGTTTAATGACTGCGGGCAACGCGTTATCGGGACTTTTTTGCTGTAGATAGTAAAAGGCCGCTTCGCTGAAAAAAGCATCCGGCCGACGCCGGCCTTGGAGGAATATCTGCAATAACTGCCGCAACGCGTCCGGTTGCGGACCTGGCGGAAACGCCAAATCAGCGTCCGTGCTGAGCAAATAAGTGGTCTGCGGGCGGATTTGATTGATCAATAAATGCTGCAGCCAGGCGCCGATAAAATCTCGCCCTTTCAAGCTGCTAAACCGATAGATCAAACTACCGTTTTGATACTGGTTGCCGAGTTTACCTACTAGCCTATAACCAGCCAAATTGAGATCCACCGCCTCGGCCGGCTGCGCATCTCCAAGCGCTTTACCGGCTATCAATTCGGCGAATTGCGCAATGGCCGGCTGCCGCTGCCGCCAAGCGATTTCGCCCTGCGCAGCGGCCGGCCAACGGCCTTGAGCTTGCACTTTCTCCAGCGAAAACGGCCGTCCGCGCAGTTCCGTGTCCAGCCATTGCTGGGCTATTTGATAAGCATCCAAAGCGTTCAGTGCGAAAGGTTCGCGCTCCTCTGCATCGATTTCCAGTCTGGGCAGTTGCACACCCAATTGTTGGCGTAGGAAATAGCGTTGCGGATGATTGTAAAAACTCAGCAATTCGCCGATTTCGATCACTTCCTCGGCCTCGGCTTCCAGTTCGCCTTGCCACCAAGGTAAAGGCGCTTGCTTGTCGGCACGAATGCGTTGCGCGGTTTCCAGATCGTGTTTGGCATAACTGAATAAGGCCGGATCGTCGCCGCGAAAATAGCGTGGGCTAAACGGGTGCAGCGGATGGCGAATAGTCGGATTGTCCAGGCCGTAACTGTCGCGTAATACCTCCAGTAATTCGCTGACGATGGGCGAAGGCGGAATTTCGCTGTTATCGCGTAATGACTGGCCGATGTAGGTAACGATCAACTGCCGGCGCGCCGATAGCAGGATTTCCAGAAATTGGTAACGGTCGTCGGCGCGGCGCGAGCGGTCGCCCAAACGCGGGTGCTGAGCCAGTAAATCGAAAGTGGGATGGCGCTCGATTTTCGGAAACTCGCCGTCGTTCATACCCAACAGGGCGATCACCTGACAAGGGATGGATCGCATGGGCAGCATCGAACAAAAGGTTAGCTGACCGCGCAGAAAGCCGTTGCCGGATTTGGTTTCGTCCATGCGGCCTTCCAGCCAGGCAACGATTACCGCTAGACTCAATGGCTGATTATGAATATCGGTAAAATCCGCCAACTCCAAGAGCAATTCGTTGAGCGGCTGGCGTTCGGATAGATCGGCACCAGCCAATAATTTATCCGCATACAACCGCAGACACGGCAGCCAGTCGTTGAACGTTTTTGCGGTTTTCAATTCCTTGCCGGCCTGAAAACACAGCTGCAGAAAAGCATTCAATCCGCCCAGGGCTTGGGCGGAAGAACCTTCGATATCCGGATACGGCAACACCCCATCGATAAACTCTTCATCGCCGGCCACCGCATAACCCATGAATAAGCGCTCCAGACTGGCTTCCCAGGTATTTTGCTGCAAGGGCGGCAAACCCTGAGCCTGCTTGTCGGCGGCGGATTTTCCCCAGCGTACATTCGTGTCTTGCAGCCAGTAGCGAATTAGCTCCAGATCGGTTTCAGCCAGCCCGAAACCGGTGTAAACCAGCGGTTGCTCCAGTAAATCCAGCACGGCCCGCCAACCGAAACGGCTTTGCGATAGCTGTAAAAAACGGACGAAGGCATCCAGCGCCGCATTACTGATCTTAAGGCTGCGGTCGGCAATAGCATGCTGAATATCATCGAACACCGCATTGATACACGGCGCGTAGAGCTGAATATCCGGCGCCATTACAACAATGTCACGCAGATCCAAATCGGTATGATTTTCTAACGACTCCAACAATTGATTTTTTAACACCTGCACTTCGCGCAACCGGGAATGGCAGGCGTGGATGCTGATGGAACGGTCCGCTTGCAAAGCCAGTTGCGGCATTTGGTTCGCGAGGATGTCGTTTTGCAATTGCTGCAGATTGCTGTCGATCTCGCCAGCTTCAAAGCTGCTGGGTTCAAACGCAAATTCAACCTGTTCCAGCAGCATCTGCTGAAACTCCCTGCCTTGTTGCCCCAGCGTGACCAACAGCGGATGCCCGTCGAATGCTTGCAACTGCGCCAACAACCGTTTGCCGGGCAGATCGGCCCAATAGCCTTGCACCGGGTTTAAGAGATATAAATGCACATCGCAATGCAATGCCAAGGCTTGCAGATAGCTAAGCATCAGGGGCGGCAGACTATTGACGCCAAACACGGAAACCCGTTCCGGCAAATACGCCTGAAACTGGCCTGGCGGGGCGTTTCGCAGTTTATCGATAACCTGCAGCCAATGCTCGCCGCGATGCCTGCCGCCGTTGGCGAGGGTAATTTGCCGCCATAACGCCGCCTGCCATTTTTCGGCCGCGCTGCGATACAAAAGACGACTTTCCTGCCAGGCGCTTAGCAGATCGGGACGGAGCATTTGATATTGATCGAAAATCCGCGCCAACTGCATGGCCAACTGATAGCGCTTGAGATCGGCATTTTCGCCGGCTAGATATTGCCGTAAAGCCTGATACACTTCGCCATCGAGATCGCGCAGCAAGGCTTCGAAGCGCCAGAGCATCAGTTGACGGTCGAAACTTGGTTCGCTCGGCTCGGCGTGGAGTTTTCCGGCCAGTTCGCCGAAAAACCTAGCCGGAAACAGATAGCGAAAATGCCCCCAAACTTGCAGCCGGCTGGCCAGCTTTTGCGACAACCAGCGCTCCATGCCTTGGCTCTGGATCAGGAAGGTTTCGGCGGCAAATATCGAGGACAGCGGCGATAAGCTGATGACTGCCACTAGATGCTCCAGCAAATTTTCGGTTTTGTTGGAGCTATGCAGTATGAACATAAGGTAATCGAAAAAACTTATTTACAGTGATGGCGAGCTGGGTAATAGTTTTACAGTAGCGTTTAACCAACAGGAACACAATGAAAAATCTATTCTTCGTTTTTGCCCTGTGCCTGTCCGTTGACAGCTGGGCCGGGGTTTTTAAATGCACCGATGCGACGGGGCACACCAACTACCAATCATCGCCCTGTACGGTGGAACACAAGGCCGTGCAGATGAATACCAAAACCGGCAGCAGCGTCGATTTGAATGCGCAGGAACGGCAGCAAGCCGCCGATGCGGACTTGAAAAAGCAGCAGTCTTTGCAGGAGCAAGCCGAGCAACAGGCCAAGCTCGACGCGATAGCCAAGGCTAAGCAAGACGTCAAGTCACAAAGCGAGCTGACGCAAAATCTGATCAAACAGAATCCCATGCAATTCTCCGCCTTCGCGATTCCGCCTTACGATCCGGACAAGCTGCCCGCACAAGTCAAACCCTTCGAAAGCCGTCTGGCGGATGTGGAAAAGTTTCGCCGGCTGGCCGCGCAAAAAGCCTTGGCTAGCGGCGAATGCCAACGCATAGAGGCCGATGAACTAACGGCTAAAAGCAAACTCGATCAGCTGAATTTTTTGATCAATTGCAGCAGCGGCAAGACTTTTTTACTTAACGAAGCCGAACTCACCCCACCATGATTGTTAGCAAAACCCTATTTATCACCGGCTGCTCGTCCGGTATCGGCTACCACACTGCCGTGTTTTTAAAACACCGCGGCCATAGGGTGATTTGTTCCGCGCGCCGGCAGGAAGATGTGGCACGCCTGCGTGGCGAAGGCTTCGAATGTTTGCAACTCGATCTGGCAAATTCAGATAGCATCCAACAGGCGGTTGCCGAATTGACGGCACTGACCGACGGTAAAATCGATGCACTATTCAATAACGGCGCCTTCGGCCAACCGGGCGCAGTGGAGGATTTGAGCCGCGAGGTATTACGCCAACAATTCGAAACCAATCTGTTCGGGACTCATGAACTGACCAATCTACTATTGCCGTTGATGCGCAAACAAGGCCATGGCCGGGTGATCTATAACAGTTCGGTACTGGGTTTCGTGGCGATGAAGTTTCGCGGCGCCTATAACGCCAGCAAGTTCGCATTGGAGGGATTGGCCGATACCTTGCGCCTGGAATTACGCGGCACCGGTATACATATCGTGTTAATCGAGCCGGGACCGATAGAAAGCCGGTTCCGGCAAAATGCTTTTGCTTTATACCGGCAAAACATCGATGCCGAGCATAGCTTTCATAAAGATACTTACAAAGCCATGGAAGCCCGGCTGCAAAAAACCGGGCCGGCCGCGCCGTTTACCTTACCCGCGACCGTTGTAGCGGAAAAGGTGGCTCATGCCCTGGAGTCGAATCGGCCGAAAATCAGATACCGAGTGACGGTACCCACGCATTTGTTCGCCTGGCTAAAACGGCTGTTACCCACGGCCTGGCTGGACAAGCTGCTAGTCAGCGTCGAATAAGGCCGCAGCGGCATTTTCGCGGCGCCGAAAAAACCATAAAATCCGCTATAAACAGACTATCAAACCGTATGAACTGTGCTATCATCCCGGCCCAACATGTAGTGGTTAAAGCGGGTTGAGTTACCAGCTATGTGTTCTTATAAAAATAACTGTGAGGTTCAATACATGAAAATTTTAAAAAGTGCTG
>CAZGUM010000078.1:0-17943 GCA_964529085.1 uncultured Methylomonas sp.
GCAAATTCCACTTGTTTGGGCACGGCGATTTTTCTCTTCACGAATACATCCACCAATTGATGGTTGTGGGTAATTAAAATGGTGCTGTTGCCCTTGCGGTAAAAACCGTCCAGGACGTCGATAGACGACTGCATCTTCTCTTCAAAGGTAGTGCCTTCCGCCATTTCGTCAAGCACCACCAAGCTTTTTGCGGTGCTGGCCAGGAAAATATCGCGGGTGCGTTTCAGTTCGGTACCGAAACGGCCTTCGCCGTCGTCGAGGTGACTGATTTCCGGGCATTGATAGAATATCCGGTCGGCGACGCTCAAGCTGGCTGCCTGAGCAGGTACGAAACAGCCGATCTGCGCCAGCAATTGAATCTGGGTGACGGTTTTGCAAAAAGCGGTTTTGCCGCCGCTGTTGGGGCCGGTTACGCACACCAGACGCTCGTCGTCCATACTAAAATCGTTGCCGACATAGTCCGGATTTTTCTGACCCAGTACCGGGTTCTTTGCGGCGACCAGCTTGATATTGTGACGTCCGCTGGCGTTTAGGTTCGGCAGAACCATCTCGCTACCGTAATCTTCGGCATATTTTATAAAGGCGAGTAATTCGTCGAGTTGGCCCAGGCCGTCCAGCATGTCGCCGAGCGCCTGCGAATTTTTATAGATGTTGCGTAGCGGAATGATGCAGTTGTCTCGGTCGTAACCGCCGATTACCGGAATATAAGCCAAGGCCAAAGGCAAGAAAAACACCGAAGCCACCGACAAACCGTCGCGGGTGACCTGGAACATATCTGTGGGGAAAATCTGCATCAAGCCCCAGATCGCCGCAATTAACAAACCGATCAGCATCGGCTTGAACAGGGTCGGCCGGAAGATCGTGGCAGGGGAGAACGAATTTTTGCGTTCTGCCTTGCTTTGCAGGCCTTTCTCGCTGTTGTAGACCGGGCCTACCATCAGTGAATATTCGTTGCTGTGCGAAAAATTGCCGATTTTTTCGAATACGCTTTGCAGATAAGGGCTTTGCGGTTTACCGGAGTTGTAGATCGCGCCGACTAAATTCAAAACCACGCGTACGCCACGCACATACTGTTTGTAGCCGTAACCTTCGATTTGATTATCCTGGCGCGCGGTGCCGAAGCCGCCCAGAAATTCGCCGAATAATAATAGGTAGAGCCGGTTTTCCGAAGCGGCGGCATCGGCGACGATATTTTCGACATTGGCGCGCACATCCGGATTGTCTTGAATTTCCCGCACCGCGGCTTGCTTGGCGGCTATCGCCTCCAGATCGTCCAAGGGTTGGCTTAGCGAACGATACAGCACGGTTTTACCGGCGGTGGTGCTGGCGTAGTTGACGTAATCGAACAGTTCGTCCACTTCTATCGTGTTAAACGCGCCTTGATCGATCACGCCTTCACCGGTAGGCAAGGGTTGGCTTGTGCGTACCGCCGGCCATTCGTCATTCCAGCTTTGTAAGATGTTTTGTTGCATATTACCCCCGGTTTTTAGTAGCCGCGCTTTATTTAGTGCACGGTTTTGATTAAATCAAGCATCACCTCGACATGAGCGTCGCTGTCGTTTAAACACGGAATGTAGCGATAGGTATCACCGCCGGCTTCCAGAAAAATTTCCTGGTTGGCGATGGCGATCTCTTCCAGCGTTTCCAGACAGTCTACCGAGAATCCCGGACAAATCACGTCCACATTCTTGATGCCTTGTTGCGGCAATTCCTGCAACACTTCCACGCAATAGGGCTTCAGCCATTCGGCTTTGCCGAAGCGCGATTGAAACACCAGTTTCCATTGTTGCTCGTTCAGTCCCAATTGCTCGGCGAGCAGGCGACCGGTGGTTTGGCATTGATAAAAATACGGGTCACCCCATTCGGTCAGTTTTGCCGGCAAGCCGTGGAACGACAGTAGCAACAATTCGGCCTGACCGTTGGCTTGCCAATGCTGGCGCACCGATTGCGCTAGGGCTTCGATGTAACTTGGGTGCTGATGGAAATCGCTGATGAAATGCAGGCCGGGCATGTGCCGCCAGCTGACAAATTCCTCGGCAACGATGTCGAAAATCGAGGCAGTTGTGGTTGAGGAATATTGCGGATACAAGGGCAGGATGACGATTTCGTGGACGCCTTGCTTCTGAAAGTTTTGCAATTTCTCCTTTAAGGAGGGTTTGCCGTAGCGCATTGCGCAATCGACTACTAAATGCGTGTCGGCGACTCCTGCCAAGTCTTGCAGTTTGGCGGTCAATTTCTGGGTGAACACGATCAATGGTGAGCCTTGCTCGGTCCAGATCGATTGGTAGGCATGCGCCGACTTTTTCGGCCGAAAAGGCAGTACGAATAAATTGAGGATCAGCCACCACAAAGGGCGGGGCAGATTGACTACGCGCGGGTCGCCGAGAAACTCGCGCAGAAAACGGCGCACGTCGCCGGTTTTGGGAGAGGCGGGCGAACCCAGATTGACCAGCAATACGCCGGTCTTTTTTGCGCCGGTTTCGGTCATGATTATTTACGGTTGATCAGGTTTAGAAATTCGGAGCGGGTGCTGATTTCTTCCCTGAAAATCCCCAGCATCACCGAGGTAGTCATTACGGAGTTTTGCTTTTCGACGCCGCGCATCATCATGCAGAGATGTTTCGCTTCAATGACCACCGCTACGCCGCGGGCATCAATGGCCTGCTCCACCGCCGTGGCGATTTGCCGGGTCAATTGTTCCTGAATTTGCAGGCGGCGACCGTACATATCGACGATCCGTGCCAGCTTGGACAAGCCCAAGACTTTACCTTTCGGCAGATAGCCGATGTGGCATTTGCCGATGAAGGGCAATAGATGATGCTCGCACAGCGAGTAAAGCTCGATGTCTTTCACGATCACCATGTCTTCGGTGTCCGCTTGAAATATCGCGCCGTTCAATACTTCTTCCAGGGTTTTTTCGTAACCGTTATTCAGGAATTTAAAGGCTTTCGCGGCACGTTTTGGCGTGTCGCGCAAACCTTCCCGATTCACGTCTTCGCCTATTGCTTGAATGATTTTGGAGAAATATTCTTCCATTGCCGCCCCCGAGTAAAAAAATGTCGTGAGTATACAGCATCAAACTGTAAATTCTAAGGCGTCCAAAACCACCTGGCTGCCGGCTCCGAAACGGGTGGCATTTTCGCTGAGATGGCGGCGCCAGGCCCGCGCGCCGTCAACGCCGTGAAACAAACCCAGCATATGGCGGGTAATACAATGTAGCCTGACCCCTTGCTGCAATTGTTGTTCGATATACGGTAACAGCGCCAATACCGTTTCCTGCCGCGATTTGATCGGATGTTCGTCGTTGAAGATGAGTCTGTCGACTTCGGCTAATAAGTAAGGATTATGGTATATCTCGCGGCCCAGCATTACGCCATCGACTTTTTTCAACATATCGAGCGAAACCTCCAGAGAATTAATGCCGCCGTTGATGACGATTTCCAGTTTTGGAAAGTCTTGCTTGAGTTGGAACACCACATCGTAACGTAGAGGCGGAATGTCGCGATTTTGCTTGGGCGATAAGCCCGATAGCCAGGCTTTACGGGCATGCACGATAAAAGTCTCGCAACCGGCTGCCGCTACAGTACTGATGAAGCGCGTCAGTTCTTCATAAGAGTCGCGGTCATCGATACCGATCCGGGACTTTACCGTGACCGGTATCGATACCGCCTGTCGCATAGCAGTTACGCATTCGGCGACCAGCTCGGGTTCGGCCATCAAACAGGCGCCGAAGCGGCCGTTCTGTACCCGGTCGCTAGGGCAGCCGACATTCAGATTGATCTCGTCATAGCCGTAAGCGGTCGCGATCCGGGAACACTCAGCCAGATCGGCCGGATTACTGCCGCCGAGTTGGAGGGCGACCGGGTGTTCTTCCGCATTGAACTGCAAGTGCCGGTCGCGGTTGCCGTGCAAAATTGCGCCGGTGGTGACCATTTCCGTGTATAGCAGGGCGTGTTGCGACAGGGTTCTATGGAAATATCGGCAATGCGGATCTGTCCAATCCAGCATGGGGGCAATCGAGAATCGGCAGGATGGTCTATTGTCGGCGTTGCGCCGTTCATGGTCGCGGTCAGCGGTCATTTAGGGTTTTAGTAGTTAGGGAAATGCGATTTAAATATCAAGGTCCAATTATACTGTGCCGGGCGCAATAAAAATCGTCCATACTTGCTTGGCAGGAAAGAAGACTTTAAACGGCGACGTATGAAATGTGTTGTTGGCGCGAGTGCGCGAGCAAGAATGGAATGCTCAGTCGGATTTATCCGTATAAATTTTTTCGACTAAATCTTTAAACCAGCGCGGGCGGAAAATGACCACGTACAAACCTATGCTGCTGGTGATGGGGACAGGGCCAATACTGAACAGTATCAATACGATGAACAATGCCGCACATTTAATTCTGGTAAGACTTGAAGAGCTCATGCCGCAACGTCGATTCCAATTGATTCCTAACGCTAACATGTTGCTAATGGTGTGGCTAGCGAAAGTGATGTATTTGGAATGTTTGTTCGTCTGCTAAAGGGCTGCGGTGTTTGGCGGTCGGCTATCTTCTGATTTGTCCGCGCGGACGTTTTAATTTTACGCAGAGTGCCGAAAACACTTATTTATATTGCTTGCCGGCTGTGTTTCCAGACAGGTTGGGAATGCATTTGCGATCCACTGGCTTGGTATGAAACCGATTCAGAGTGTTGCCAACGGGCTGAACCAGTGCCTGGGTGGCGGATTTGGTTGGGCGTGAGGCCAGGGTGTTTATTATTGCTAAGCTTTCCAGGCATTGGTTCTGATTCGGTGAAGGGGCTGCGGGGGCATTTTGCGTCGCCAGAAATACGCCGATAACGATCAGTAAAAAACTTATGCCGCAACGTTTTAGTTCGCGTATGCAGGTTTTCAGGATTTCTTCAGAGTTCATACGTTTATCTCCATGAGTGTGAGGTTGAGAAATATCCAGCAGGGTTGTCCGTTTGGGTCTGTCGTGCCATCGGCGTGTGTGATTTCGGCGTGACCGCTCAAAACCAGGAGCCAACTGTTTCGCAAACGCAATCGGAACAAATTCGTAGCTAACCACATCTTCCGGTCGCAAACTGCGTGATGCGGCCGGACTTATAACAAAACAATCCTTAAACCAATCTGAAGCGATTTTTTTCGACATGATTTTTTGCATGCATCTCTTGGTAAATTTCCAAGGCTTCGCTACGCATGTGTTCGCAGAATGCGCATAGATCGCCATTTTCGCTGTGTAATTTTTCGTGAGCCGACAATAGATCGCCGCATCTTTTACAACGAGTAATTTTATGGATTTGCATGGTGATCGCCTCGTAATTGGAATTAATGGAAATTTTTATATCCGGCCCTCTTCAATCGGAGGGATGTGCTATCTATCGCAAAACGGGTGCCACCATTGAGCTTGCTATGGACACTAATTTGTAACTACTTGTTTGTGTAATATTTTATGAAAGAACAATCTTGGAACGGAGTGAAAAAATACACACTGAATTGTTTATTTCAGCACTAAATATCGTGCCAATTACGAAATGTCGTACAAAGCAATAAAATGCGCCGATGATTTAGATGTATCAGAGGTTTTCGCGAGCTGCCGATCACTCATGTCCTGAGTTTATGTGTTGGTGCCTACCGGCCCAGTATCGGATATGAGCGGCCCTCGACATAGCGGACATGTTAACGGTATCGGATTTTTGTTTGCACCAAGGTCGGCGGGGATTGAAGAAGTCGTTAATAATCCTGAGTTACTTCAGGTTGTTGGGGCCGCTCCTAGTGAATTGGCTAGTGAATAGGGTAATTGCTCCGAGATTTCTGGTACTAGGTTTTGCGGTCTAGTTTTTGACGAAATGTCGTCAACTATTCCGAGAAATGTGATACATTTCTCTTTAATTGCATCGCGAGGTTATTCCCGCTTAACTTAGGTAGTGTCCGTATCCTACCGATTAAATGCTAGAGAGCAAGCATGCGGCAACGATACTATCCAAGCCTATTTCAAACCCTAAGCGGCATCGGCGTTTATTTTTTCTGCGGACTCATGGCGGCAATGCCTGCTACGGCTGTGGCAAGCGGCCACGCGGGCCATATGTCCGGGGACGATGCCAGTGGGTTGCCTGGGGATTTTCTATTGTTTCCGGCCGTGACCGGTATCGTGCGTTTCGATCAAGAACCGCAAAAAAAACTCAGCAATAGCGATATTATTCCCGAGCTTAACATGTTTTACACCATGGACTATCAACGCTTTCGTTTCCTCGGCGAATGGCTGGTCAGCACTAAAACCCATAATCTGGAAAGATTCCAACTGGGCCTGCATGCGGGGGATGAAGCTACTGTCTGGCTAGGACGTTTCCATAACCCGATTGGCTATTGGAACATGCAATTCCATCACGGCGGGTTTTTACAGACCACGATTACTCGGCCGGGCATTATGGCCTTCGAAACAGCCGGCGGCGTGATACCCAACCATTTAACCGGATTTTTATGGGAAGGTTTACACGAACTGGGCGAAGGCGGACTGTATTATACGGTCGGAGCCGGCGCCGGACCGCAAATCAATAAAGGTTTGGAAGCCTTCAATCTTGTTGAACCGGGTGGCTCGCACCGGCCGGGAATGTCGTTCCGTTTGGGCTACCAACCCATCAGCTACGGTATCGATGAATTCGGCGTGTCCGGGGCCTATAACCAAATACATTCCGACGAGTTGGCCGTAAAAAACGTCAACCAATTTGTGGCTAGTGCCTATGCCAACCGGCAAATCGATTCGGTGCGTTTGTTAAGCGAGGTCGTCTATCTCAACAATACGCTGGAAAGTCCGTCCGGTGGCAAAACCCACGACGACTTTCTCAGTGCCTACGGGCAAGTCGAATGGCAGCTCAATCCGACATGGACCTTGGTGGGGCGGGTTGAAGGTACCTTTGGCGCGCGTAACGATCCTTATCTGGCAATGTTTCCCAAATATGTGGAGGACAGGTTTCTGGGCGGCGTGCGCTTTAAACTCAATCACTCCAACGCGTTAAAGGTCGAGGCCTCTAGAGATCACTTGCGGAACGATCACTTCGGTCAGGTCATGTTTCAATGGAGCGCAGTGTTTCCATGAAAATCATGCGCGTTCTCGGCATCTTAGGCTTGCTGTTCTTGCTCGGCGCGCAGAGTCTTAGGGCCATTACCCGCCATTCTTTGGTGTTAGCCACCAGTTCCCACTCGTCGATACCCGCTTTAACCGTACAGGAAGCCAGAAAGCTGTTTCTCGGAGTACCGCTGGAGAAGGGCGGTGAACATCCGGTACCGTTGCTGAATATCAGCGATCCCCTAATCTTCGAAGTATTCCTGCAAAAAGTGGCCTTTATGTCGGCCAATACCTATGAAAGCCAAACGATATCGGTGGTATTCCGCTTGGGCGGTAAACGTCCGGAAAGCTATAACGATCTGAAACACTTGGTGGACGCATTGCAGCAAAATCCGGGTACGGTGACGTATTTGTGGGAGGATCAGGTTCAGGCTAATCAAGGTCTTAAAGCGGTTAACGTGTTATGGCAAGGAGCCCTCGAATGAGTCGGTTTTTTCACAGTTTTAACGGCCGGATGATCCTGGCGGTGGTCGGTATACATTTGTTGTTGGTGCCGGTGTTGTTGTTCGGGATTTATCGGGTGATCAAGCCCAGTTTGGAATCGCAATTCGTCAATTATGTCAGGTCGGATGCCTTACTATTCAGCAGTCTGGTCACGCCAAGGCTCGCGCCGGCCAAGTCTGCCGAATTGCAGGGTTTATTGGGCGAGTTCCTGCTGAACGGCCGCTTGGCATTTGCGGAAATCGCCACCGAGACCGGCATTATCCGCGCCGATATCGAGCTCAACGCCGAGCAGCAATTTCAAGAAGATTTTTTCTTTGGCGAACACGACGACGATATTTATTTTCTGGCGGTGCCCATCGTCAGCCCCGAAGACGGCTCGTCGGCTATGTTAAGGCTAGGTTACGACGAAAGGCAGATTCAGCGGGACATCGCGACGATTTATCAGCGTAGCGCTTATTTCGTGGCGATCTACATGGGTTTGACGCTATTGGTGGTCGGTTTATTCGGCCGCAAATTGGTGTTGCCGTTGGAACGCTTGCGCGACGAAGCCGAGCAAATCGCCGCCGGCAATCACACCGGACAATTCAATTCCGGCACTAAGATTACCGAGGTGGCGGCCTTGGCCGAACATCTGGAGAAAATGCGGCAGGCTTTGCTGTCCGCCCGCGATGCGGCGCTGCAGGCCGCCGGTGCGAAAAGCGAGTTCCTGGCGAATATGAGTCATGAAATCCGCACACCGATGAACGGTATTATCGGCATGATAGGCCTGGCGTTGCGTACCGAACTCACGCCGCAGCAACGCGAGTTTTTGGGGATGGCAAACAGTTCCGCCGATGCCTTGCTGCGCATCGTTAACGATATTCTGGATTTTTCTAAAATCGAGGCTCGTAAACTCGAACTCGACCATGCGCCGTTTAAAGTGCGCGAAAGTCTAGGCGATACGTTAAAGTTGTTAGCCGGCCATACCCACGAAAAAGGTCTGGAATTGATGCTGCGCATCGATCCGGAAACGCCCGACGATTTGATTGGCGACATCGGCCGCTTGAATCAAGTCATTATTAATTTGGTCGGCAATGCCATCAAGTTCACCCAGCACGGCGAAATTGTCGTCCAGGTTAAACCCGAGGCCGTCGACGAAAATAAAGTTTGTCTGCAGATTTCGGTGACCGATACCGGTATCGGTATTTCGCCCGATAAGCAACAGCTGATCTTCGAGGCATTTGCGCAAATAGACGCTTCTTCGACCCGAAAATTCGGCGGCACCGGTCTGGGCTTATCGATTTCTTCGCGGCTGGTCGAGTTGATGGGCGGACATTTATCCCTGGAAAGTGAGGAGCATAAAGGGAGCACGTTTTTCTTTACCGCCGTGTTCGACCGGCATAGTAAGGATGAACCCGAGGCGCCGTTCCAACCTTTGATCGATGTTAAAGGCCTGCCGGTGTTGATTGTCGATGATAACGCCATCAATTTACGGGTGTTTTCGGAAATCTTGAATCATTGGGGCATGCGGCCTACAACGGTTGATAGCGGCGAGGAAGCTATCCTGGCGTTGCGCAATATGGCTGAATCAGGTGAGGCTTACGCCCTGATTTTGCTGGATGCGATGATGCCGATTATGGATGGTTTTATGGTTGCCCAGACCATTCGGGAGGATCAACGCTTTGAGCCAGTGACCATCATGATGTTGTCTTCGGCCGATCGTCCGGACGATTGCGAGCGCTGCCATGATTTGGGTATTAATTTGTATGTGCGTAAACCGGTCAAACACTCAGAACTGTGGAATGCCATTCAATCGGCGTTGGGTAAATCGGCTGCCAAAGCACCGGAAGCCTTGCCCGCGGCGTTAGCCGAACCGCCTCGCAAATTGAAAATTCTACTGGCGGAAGATAATCCGGTTAACCAATATATGGCAGTGGTGTTATTGGAGGAACGCGGCCATCGGGTGCAAGTGGCCAATAACGGTCAGGAAGTGCTGGATTTATTGGCGACCGATGCCGAATTCGATTTGATTTTAATGGACGTGCAGATGCCGGTAATGGACGGTTTTCAGGCGACCGAAGCCATTCGGCTGCGGGAGCGCGATACCGGCGCGCACATGCGGATTATCGCGATGACGGCGCATGCCTTAAAAGGCGATAGGGAGCGCTGCTTGGCGGCCGGGATGGATGACTATATCGCCAAGCCGGTGCAAGAGGAAGATTTGTTATCAACCGTGGAGTGCTGGAATATGACGGAATCCGGGCAAGGGAACGACACCGATGGCGCGCTGGCTGTCTTGGCCGAGCCGGCCCTTGATTGGCAGCAAGCTTTGAATCGGGTCCGCGGCAGGCAGCAAATGTTATGCAAAATGATGACGCTGTTTCAGGAACAGTCGGGGCCGTTGTTGAATGATTTAGCCGATGCGATACAGCGCCAGGATGCGGATTTGCTTCGATTATCCGCCCACACGCTTAAAAGCTCCGCCAACAGCATCGGTGCCTTTCCGTTCGGCAAAATAGCCCAGCAATTGGAAACGATGGGGCACGAGGCTATGTTCGCCGATGCCGCCGCCAGCTATGAGTTGCTGCAGCAAGCCAATATTCGGCTGGAGCCGGCCATTCAAGACTATTTGTACGAATTTCAGGAATGACAGCTGCGGATAGCTCAGGGGAAATGCATGACAGATAAACGGCAGCGGGAAAAACCGTTAATTTTGATGTTGGACGATAATCCGGTTAATTTGGAAGAGTTGGCTGGATTGGTCGATGAGGCTGGATTTGAAGTGCTCCGCGCGGAAACCGGTGAAGTCGCTTTAGTACAGGCAGTGGCGCATCTGCCCGATCTTATTCTGCTGGATGTAATGATGCCAGGCATGGACGGCTTTACCGTCTGTCAACACTTGAAAGCGATTCCGTCGACTCGCGATATTCCGGTGTTATTCATGACCGCATTGGCCGACACCGCCGATAAGTTGAAAGGCTTTCAAGTCGGTGCGGTCGATTACATCACCAAGCCGTTTCAATACGAAGAAGTACTGGCCCGGGTGCAAACCCACCTCACGCTGCAAAAGTTGAAACTGGAACTGCAAGAAAAAGAGCAGCGTCTGTCGCGGATTTTCGAGAACGCGATGGATGCGATTCTGACCTTGGATGAAGCCGGGCGGATAACCCTGTTCAACACGGCGGCGGAACAGATGTTTCGCTGCAAGGCCGCCGACAATATCGGCCGGGCCGTCGATCGATTTTTGTCGCCCGAGCTTTATAAAACCCTAGTCAACTTTCGCAACGGGGTGCCGCCGGAGCAGGCTATTTGGGTCTCGGAAGGCTTGAACGCGGTGCGGGCCGATGAGAGTAATTTTCCGATCGAAGCGACCATCTCTAGGGTGGAAGCCATCGGGCAGCAACTTTACATTCTGATTCTGCGCGATATCAACGAACGCAAAGCCAGACAGCAGGCGGAAGCGGAATGCAATACCTTGCGCGGCATTAATCTGTATCTACAAGAAGAAGTGTTGGCCAGCCGCGACGGCGAGGAATTGATCGGCAATTCCCCGGCGTTGCACCAGGCCATGGATCTGGTGAGGCAGGTAGCCAATACCGATGCCACAGTGTTAATTACCGGAGAGACCGGCACCGGCAAGGAATTGATCGCGCGGGCGATACACAATCTCAGCGCGCGCAAAGACAAGACCTTGGTGAAATTGAATTGCGCGACGATTCCAGAGAATTTGGCGGAAAGCGAATTGTTTGGTCACGAAAAAGGCTCATTTACCGGCGCGATTGCCCGCAAGCTGGGCCGTTTTGAATTGGCGGACGGTGGCACCTTGTTTCTCGATGAAATCGGCGAATTGCCGCTGGAAATGCAGGCCAAATTGTTGCGGGTATTACAGGAAGGCGAGTTCGAACGGGTGGGAGGTACGCAAACTCTGACCTGTAATGTACGGGTGATCGCCGCTACCCACCGGGATCTGGCGCAATTTTCGCAGCAGGGTAAATTTAGGGCCGACTTGTATTACCGTTTGAATGTCTTTCCCATCAATCTGCCGCCGCTACGCGAGCGTAAGGAAGACGTGCCGTTTTTAGTGAAGCATTTCATCGATAAGTATGCGGCAAAGTTCGGCAAGAAAATCCAATCGATTCCGGAACGGATGATGGCCGATCTACAGAGCTATTTCTGGCCGGGGAATATTCGCGAGTTGCAACATATCATTGAGCGCGCGGTGATTTTAACCAAGGGCAGTCAGTTGGCCGCCGTGGACTGCGTGAATGTAATGGGTGCCGGCGCGCCCACCGCGGCGCCGATTGTCACGCTGGACGAAGCGGAGCGCGCGCATATTCTGAAGGCGCTGGAAGCGACTTCCTGGCGAATCGCCGGCAATCAGGGCGCCGCGAAGATTTTGGGCGTGCCATCCACGACCTTGCGCTCGCGGATGGAAAAGTTGGGGATCAGTAAGCCGGTCTAAAGCCGCCTAGTTTTCAAACACATCCACGCCTTTCGGCGCTTTGAAATTAAACAAGGCCTCGTCCAGTTTGGGATTGAGCTGGATGTTGGAAAAATAAATCCGGGTGAGTTGGCCGAAATTATCGCTCAACTCCATGCCGCCCAATTGGTTGCCGTTCAGGCCGATCAAGATGTATTTAAAACCGCTTTCTTCGTTTTTGGGCGACAGTTTTACCCAGTTCATCCCGTCGTCCTCCTTACCCTGCTCCTGCAGAATAAACTTTTCCTCGATATCCACTTCGCCGGTCAACAATAAGGCTGGGGTCGAGCCAAGCGAGTCATCGAGTTGCTTGACTGTCACCTGTTCCAAGTCGGCATCGTAAAACCAGACTTTTCCGGCATTCGACACAATCTCTTGCGCAAACGGTTTTTGGTAATTCCAGCGAAATTTACCCGGCCGGCTTAAATAAAATTTGCCGAAGCTGTTTTGCGCCGGCCGGCCGCTTTTATCGAAACTGATTTGTTTGAAATCGGCCGCCAAGGAGGCACTGCTGGCTAAAAAGCTTTTCAATCGAGTAATCGGGGTATCTTCAGCCTGTGCCGGGCTGGCAATGGCAATCAGGAAAACCAGGGTGGAAATTATCTTCAGTAGCATAGTTAAAAGGGGTTCAAGTTATTAAGCCAGCTTTCGCCGGATTCCGGGCTTGCGCCGCAGTCGGCGAATTGGCTGGGCGCCGAGCCTTCCACGAAAGGCATTAATTTGGCGCCGGGGCAGCCTTCTTGGCTGAGCAGGCCGCTGGCCTGATCTATCCAGGTCATTTGTATATTATCCGGCGGCACCAGCGTGACCGGTTTTTTCGACACTTGGCGCATTAGCTCGGACCAGATTTGCAAGGCACCGGTTCCGCCGGTCAGGCCCGTTGGTTTGTTATCGTCGCGGCCGACCCATACGACCGATAGAAAATCGCCGCTAAAGCCGGCAAACCAGCTGTCGCGCAATTGGTTGGTGGTGCCGGTTTTGCCGACTAGGGCCATGTTTTGCGGCATGTAATTGTAGGCGGAATGACCGGTGCCGGCGTACATCACCTCCTGCAAAATCGTATTGGTGATAAAGGTGGCGGCGGGATCCACGGCTTGTCTTACCGTAAACGGATAACTTTGCAGCGCTTTGCCGTCGGCGGCATTCACCGCACGGATCGAACGCAACGGCGTGGCGTAACCGTCGCCGGCCAAGGTTTGATAAAGCTGAGTCACTTCCAGCGGCGTCAGCGGTTGCGCACCCAGCAGGAAGGACGGAAATAGATCCACCGGCCGGCTGACGCCCATGTTTTTTAGGGTATTGGCGACTTTGGCCAAGCCGATGTCCATGCCTATCCGCACCGTGGCCATATTGTAGGAATGGGCCAGTGCGCTATGTAGCGGCACGATGCCGTGTTCCTGATTGTCGTAATTGTCCGGCGACCAGGTTTTGCCTTTTTCGGCCGGAATTTCCAGGCGGGTGTCGCTGATCGGTGTGGCTATAGTGTAGCGATCGGAATATTCCAGCGCGGTCAGGTATACGACCGGCTTGATCAGGGAGCCGATAGGCCTTACCGCATCCAGGGCGCGGTTGAAGCCGATGTCGTCGGTCTGACGGCCGGCGGTTAGTGCGACGATTTCGCCGCTGTCGCGGCGTGTGACGATGGCGGCGGTTTCCAGGTCGTTGCTTTTCGGACTTTTCTCCAGCTGTTTCAGTTTGCTGGCGATGGCCTGCTCCAGAGTGTCCTGTATGTGCGTATCCAGAGTGGTGACGATACGCAAGCCTTCGGAGGTCAGGTCTTCTTCTTTATATTCCTGCTTAAGTTGCCGTTTCACCAGATCTATAAAGCCGGGATAGCGATTGGCTGAGCGATGAATGACCGTTGCCACGCCAAGCGGCTGTTTTTTTGCTTCATTGGCTTGCTGTTCGTCGATGTAGCCTTCGTTGTGCATCGCATCCAGTACGATGTTACGACGCTCCAGCGTATGTTCGGGATTGCGGCGCGGGTCGTATTCCGAGGGCCCGCGTACCAATGCCACCAGGGTGGCGACTTGATGCAGATTTAGTGTTTTCAGCGATTGGCCGAAGTAAAATTCGCTAGCCAGGCCAAAGCCGTGTACCGCGCTGCCGCCGTCTTGACCCAAGAAAATCTCGTTCAAATACGCTTCCAGAATTTCGTCCTTGCTGAAACGGTATTCCAGAATCAGCGACATCAAGGCTTCCTTGAGCTTACGGCGCAGGGTGCGTTTGGGGTTCAGGAAAAAATTCTTCACTAACTGCTGGGTGATGGTGCTGCCGCCCTGCACCATGCCGCCGGCTTTTAGGTTCGACCACATGGCCCGGACGATGCCTTTGGGCGAAATGCCGAAATGGTTGTAGAAATCCTTGTCCTCGGTAGACAGCAGGCCTTGTAGCAACGTCGGCGGCGCCTCGTCCAATTTGATCAGAATGCGGTCTTCCTTGCGAGTCGGATAAAAACTGCCGATCTGCACGGGATCCATTCGGACAATGGCCAGGCTTTCGTCAGTCGTGGCGTCGTTCAGGCTGGCAATGCCGCCAGCGCCGAAGCGTACGCTGATTTTTCGGCTTTCCTGGGACGTGTCGCCGAAATTGAAGGCGCGGGTACGGATGTTAATCTGGCCGCTTTTCACGACATACGAACCTTCGCCGGCCAACTGTGGGTCTTGCCGGTAATGTAATTCCAGCAGCAGGTCTTCCAAGTTTTTACTCGATATTTCGTAGCCGGCATACAATTCCACCGGGCTGGCGTAAACCCGGGCCGGGATAGACCAGCGTTTGCCTTCGAATTGCTCGCGTACCGTATAATCAAGGTAACTGACGTATGCCGCGAGCACGAATCCCGCGATCAATATCACCGAGATCAGGCTGCGTTTCAGCCAGGATGCTTTAGGTTTCGATCTACTGCGTCTAGCGGTCGATTTGCTGCTTCTGGGTCTTCTGGCCATTAAGTTTGTATGTGATGCTCACGCTGCCGGCGTTAATCGGCACGTGTTTGAATAGGATGGAAATCGCGCCTGCCGGTTCGGCGGATTCGTAGAGGCAGATATTATCTAATAAAATTGTAACTTCCGTACATATTGCTGGACCGATCGAAAAGGAGCGGGGCATGAATAGGGTGAAGGCGATTCCGGAATGGCCGATGTGGCTATTGCCGGTGATCATGCGGCTAAGTCTGGTGTTGTTGATAGGCATCGGGATGGCAACGCACGCCCGTGGCGACCATCTTGATAATACAGCGGATATTCAAGCGTTTGTCCGCGATGGTTGTGAACATTGCGAAAAAGCCGAACAGTTTTTGGCCGATCTGCAACGCAATCAGCCCGAATTACGGATTGTCATCAGCAACGTCAGTCAAGATCAGGAAGCGATTGAACGCTTGCGGAGGCTTTTCGAGATTGGGAAGGCGGGGCCGGTGCGGTTACCGGCGATCGTCGTGCGGGGCGAGTTGATCGTGGGATATGCGGATGAAGATACCAGCGGAGCCTTAATCCGCAACGCGTTACATGCGGGTGCGGCCGAAGGTAAAACGCAAGGCGGCGAACAAGCGGGCAGTTGCGAATTGGATGCAGGTTTGTCGTGCGAAGCCCCTATCAGCCGGCAAACCGCTGTCCCGGCGGAACAATTTACCTTGACCTTACTGGGCCGGCGCATCGGTCTTGAAGATGTCGGATTGCCTGCCTTTACGTTGGCGATGGGTTTGCTGGACGGTTTCAATCCTTGCTCGATGTGGGTGTTGATTCTGATGATATCCATGTTGGCGCCGATGCATAATCGGCCCAGAATGTTGGCGGTGGCCGGGATTTTCGTCGCGGTGGAAGGGCTGGCTTATTTTGTGTTCATGGCCGCCTGGTTGAATCTGTTCTTGTTGATCGGTTTGTCGCGGGCATCGGAGTTAGCGATTGGGGTGATCGCTATTGTGGCCGGCGTCATCAACCTGAAAGATTTTTGGGCATTTGGCGCGGGGATATCCTTGTCGATTCCCGCCTCCGCCAAACCCGGTATCTACAATCGAATGCGACGGATACTGTTGGCCGAGAATCTGGCCGGCGCCATGCTGGGCGCGGTGGTATTGGCCGTGCTGGTGCAGATTGTCGAATTGCTTTGCACTTCAGGTTTCCCTGCCTTGTATACCCGCATACTGACGTTACGGCAAATGCAAGGCTTGGATTATTACGGCTATTTATTGCTGTACAATCTGGCTTATATGTTGGATGACCTGATAGTGCTGGGGATAGGTGTGCTTACCTTAAGTCAGCGCCGTCTGCAGGAAAAGGAAGGTCGCAGGTTGAAATTACTGAGCGGATTGGTGATGCTGGGATTGGGTATATATTTGTTTTTGCGGGGTTTTGTACAGTAAGCGTTTCATATGCTCGCTGGTCTTAGAGCCTAACCGATAAAGGAGAGTTCGTGGTTGATAACAAGCGCAGGCACCCGCGCCTTAAGCATCGTGCCAAAATCAGACTGACAGGAGCGGCGTTCTCCGAGGCTGTGGTTGTGGATATGCGGGATTTTTCGGAAACAGGTCTGTTTTTAATCTGCGCCAACGAGTTAATGCCGCCGGTAGGTACGCTCGTGGAAGTGCAAACCACCGAATTCGACGACGCGCCGATACAAACGGCCGTGGTGGTCAGAGTTGAGCCGGGTGTGGGTTTCGGCTTGGAGTTTGCGCCGCGCTGATCAGGCGGTAAGGTCGATGAGGCGGCCGTTAAGGCTGGGCTCTTTTTGCAAATTTAATAATTCGGCGCGGGCCTTGTTAGCCATTGCCGCCGCTTTGGCGGCAATGCTTTGATCGGGGCCCGACGGATTGGCCGGCGCCAGTGCCGCGCGGCGGATGATTTCGGCTTTACGCAAGGTGGCTTCAGGATCCCCGGCAACCTCGGAAACATCGATTCCAACTTCACCGCCGCTGGCGTAGCGTTGGCCATCCGGTCCCGTGACATAACTGAATTGCGCACCGCTGACGGCAAGATTGCCGGCGGCGCTTAAATGGGCCTGCTCATGGTTGCGTACTTCCCGATCACGCGCTTTTAGGTTGTCGACTTGGCGTTGTTGCTCTTCGGTGAGTTGAATGCCGCCGGCCTGTGCGGGATTGGCGGTCTTAACCGAGCTCTTATCGCCGGGCGCGGCGCCGGATTGGCTGTGAAAGCTGTAGAGTGCGGGAAGATTGGAAGAGGCGGCGACAAGCATGCTCGCTCCGATGTTCTGTTAACTGCTTCACAGAATATACCCGTCGATGACAAAAACTCAAGCGGCGTTTAAGCGTTGCAACGCCCAGATAATGTGCTCGCGCACCATCTCCGCATCCTCGTTCAATCTGCTAGTCAGTGCGGCTTTAGCTGCATCCGTCGGTTTGCCGTTGCCCAAGGCGACGGCGATATTGCGCAGCCAGCGTAAATGACCGATGCGGCGAATCGCCGAACCTTCGGTTTTTTGCAGAAATTCGGCTTCGGTCCATTGAAACAATTCGATTAAGGTTGCCTGATCCAAACGATGCCGGGGTTTGAAATCGCTTTCCGCGCTGAGTTTGGCGAAACGGTTCCATGGGCAAACCAGCTGACAATCGTCGCAACCGTAGATGCGGTTACCCAGCAAGGGCCGCAACTCCACCGGAATGCTGCCGTGTAGTTCGATGGTTAAATACGATATGCAACGGCGGGCATCGACCTGATAAGGGCCGACGATAGCTTGCGTCGGGCAAATGTCCAAACAAGCTTGGCAGTGTCCGCAATGATTGCCGGCCGCCTGATCGCTGGGTAAAACCAGGTCGGTATAAATTTCGCCGAGAAAAAACCAGGAGCCGGCGCGGCGATTGATCAAATTGCTGTGTTTACCTATCCAGCCCAGCCCGGCTTTCTCGGCGATGGCTTTTTCCAGTACCGGCGCGCTGTCGACAAACGCCCGATAGCCGAACGGGCCTATC
>CAZGUM010000079.1:0-17911 GCA_964529085.1 uncultured Methylomonas sp.
TCTACAAAGGCTTCGATAACCTGGGCGGTTTTCAGCGCCTGCTGGGCTTTCAACCCAATACTAAATTGGCGGTGATGATTTTTGGCTTGTTTCACGGCTTTGGCTTGGCGACCAAATTGCAGGACTTTTCCTTACCCGAAGCCGGGCTTTGGAAAAACTTGTTGGCGTTTAATGCCGGGGTGGAGGTCGGCCAGTTTCTGGCCCTGCTGTTCATCCTGATCGCACTGGACTTTTGGCGCCATCACCGCAGCTTTTACGCTTTTTCTACCGCCACCAACACGCTGTTAATGTCCGGCGGCTTGTTATTGTTTGGCTACCAAATCACGGGGTACATCATTCATGGATAACTCGATGCAAGACAGCAATCCACCCGTTCAGTCGATAAAATCGCTAACCATCGCCAGCCTGTCGGCAACCGTATTGGCTGGCGTTGTGCTCGTCACTGCGGTGTTGCCCGCCGAATACGGCATAGATCCAACAGGCTTTGGGCAAATGACCGGCCTGACCAACCTGGCCTCACCCACCAAAACCGCCGCAAACACCACTGGAACTGTTTGCGCCGAGCCGCAAACGACTGTGAGTGCGCCTCAACCAGCGGCAACTTCACAATGGCAAGATACGGTGAAAATCGTGGTGCCGGCCGGGGAAGGCCTAGAATATAAATTCCACTTGGCTAAAGACGCTGCGTTGGAATATGCCTGGAGCACTGACGGCGCCGCGCTGTATTTTGATTTCCACGGCGAACCGCAGGGCGACAAGACCGGTTATTTCAAAAGCTACAAAGAAACCACCGACAGTCAATCCAGCGGCTCACTCTCTGCCCCCTTTGATGGCTCGCACGGCTGGTATTGGGAAAACAAAACCACCGCGCCGGTTACCGTGGTATTAAACACCAAAGGGGCTTATCGGATTTTGGGTTTGATGTAATAGGCCAGCCTTTCAATTTGCAGCCAAACAACCCGGTCAAATTCGTCAAACGCTATGCAAGCCAAGCGATAAGTATTGCAACTTAGGGCCGAGTGGCTTTAAAAATTTGAAACCAACTCGATGCCCACTGCACTCTATCTTGAATAAACGCCGCCTTGTCGGGAAATTGTTTTACGTGATTCGGATGCCAGGGACTCGCATCCCAGTGGGTTTTCGGCGAAATAATCCCCTTAACCTCTGGGTTGGCAAAATACTGGCCCGTCAGAGCCGAGTGTTTATCGGCTTTGTGGAATGCAGCGTTCACCAACAAAGCCGGCAGAGCGATACCCCTGGCAACTAGTCGGTTTGCCGCTAATGCAAATATTGGCTGAATCCAGGGATCGGTGTCGTGGTTCACCCAGTAACAAGCTTGCGAACCGGACGCTTCATTACTTTCTACGTCGCCCGCATGTATTTCCTTGGCTTCGCAAGCCAGATGGCGCGAGAACCCCTGGCCATCGCTGACAAATTGAGCGCGCACCACAATCATTTCGGCAAGTTGATCCTGCTCCAGTCTAATTAAAACCGCTAAATCGTCACTCCCACGGTTTGATGGCGCTTGAACGTACAGCAAACCTTGCCAGCTTCCTTCGGGCAGCGGCAGATTGGTATTGCCGATAGCGGCTTCATCTATAAACACCTGACCGGTAATCGAATCGGTAGGGCTTTTGACCTTGCCTGCAGGCTTGCTCGATTGTGCAGTCTGTGGACTACTGTTGATAAAGAATCGGTCGGAACGATAGGCACCCTGAAACGACGCAGGGCTAAGGCCAGTAATCACCCGTAGTTTTTCAACCGCCTGGGTATACTCGCTGGTGTCGTTTTTATAAGCATAAAAATAACCTGCTTGCCGGCTGCAGGTTTGACAAGGCGAAGAATTGCCGGAATATACGTCCACCGGCAGGTCTATAGGCAAACCTTCGACATCCTGACCGTGATAGCCGGCCAGAATGACTTTTTGCAGATTCGCGGCTTCCGCGCCAATAATCTTCCACTTGACCGGTTCATAGGCCATCAAAGCAACCACGTTCGGCACCGACGATCGAGCCAGCGTTACAGTAACGGTCTTTTGGGTGTGTTGTCCCGCATACTTCTGATGACACGCCAGCATTGCGGAGGAATTACTTCTATCGCCAACACACTTGGCCCACCAGGGCTGCTCCTGCTCACCGTTGGCTGACGCACCTTCGTAGACACCTATTACATGAAGTTCCGTCCCCGGTGGGAACCTCGCGAGCGGTGGCGAGACAACGACATCGAAGGTTTCGTCATGCCAAACGCCATTGCGCGCTGTCGCGGCGGGTACCGGCGAACTTTGGCCTGATGTTGGCGCGGCCGCCTGACCAAGCGGTTTATAGCTTGCGGAGGACTTTGCCGACGACTTAGACGGCGCATTCCATGGCCCCAATAGAATAGCCATCGCTGTCGCCAGACACGTTATAACCAAGGTCCAGCGCCAAACGGCGGAGCGCGCCCACAGCCCTTCTTCGCTAATCATATGCGTGTAATCGGTTATCCTTTCGCATAGGCAACGGCACGCTGCTGCTCATCGAGACCCAGTTCTATGCGCGCCACACCTTGTTTCTTAGCCTCGATCAACGAGTCCGCCAATTGTTCTTCGATAGCCCGTACCAAATCTCGAGACGAACTGTTTTTGCCCAGTTTTCGGTAACGTGCCATCAATGTCAGGATAATTTGCGGCTCTATGCCCTGCTCGACGATTTCCAGCCCGTAGCCGCGTATCATGTCTTCAATTTCCAATGCAGCAACACGGGCAACGTCCAAGCCCTGCAATGGCCGAAACACGAAAATACGATCCAGCCGGTTTAACACTTCAGGGGCAAACTGAGCTTCGCGTAACGCTTCAACCGCAGTAACGCGCATCGTGTCGGGATCCTGCGCATAAGTATCGGCAAGTTCCGTCAACCGGTCAGTAGCGGCATTGCTGGTCAAGACGAAGATCGCTGACGTGGTGGAAATCTGCCGGCTATCGGAGCGTTCGGTAACAAACCCGTCATTCCAAGCGGTCAAAAATGCTTTAAGCACATCGGGATGGGCCTTTTCGATTTCATCGAGCAATACCACGGCGTTTGGGGTATCGCGCAAGCCGGCCGTCAATTTGCCGTAAGAATCGGAGCCGACATAGCCTTTGGTCATGCCAAACAGTTGCGACAGGGAATAGCTACCCGACGCAAACTGCGTCATATCGAAATGCAATAAGGGCCGCTCCAGCTCTTTAGCCAGCACTTTAGCCAGATAGGTTTTCCCGGTCCCCGGCGGCCCGGCGAACATAAACACCCCTACTGGCTTACCACGCTGCGACAAAGCCAACCGCCGGCGAATTTGCGAAGACATATCGTCGCAAACCGCGTCCTGGCCGATGACACGTTGCTTCAAGGCATTAGACAAGCTCTCGGCATCGATAAATGTCGCGTTGTCTTGTTCGGCCAAACCGTCTTCGATTATTTTCTTATTGGTCAGTCTATCGAGTATATCCATCAGAAGTTCCGTTTTAAGAAATGTGGGTAATCGTGAGCGATCGTGCATCCAGGCTAATAGCAATAGCAGCCAACCGAGTGAAGCGAAGGCGACGATGTACCATACGCCGGCGCGCAGCACTGACACAACGACTGGAATGAATGGTGTTTTGGGCCAATGATCTTCGACGAACTGAAACAACATGACGAAGGTCATGATCGCAAATAGTGCCGGCATCCAGCGATTCAGAGTGTTAAGCATGCCAATCAAATTAAAACGACACGGGCACTGTCAGGGTTTGAGCAGTTTGCAATACCGGCAAGGAAACCATGCCTGCACCATTTTTCACACCTAACGTAATTCCTCCGCCCCCATCATGCACACCGCTGATCTTGACAGTTTTCGACGAGTCAACAGGCACGGCGATGCGAGTCTGACTTTTTTGGAGGACAATATCCATTTCGAATCCGGCTGACGAGACATGTACAACGTCGCCGTCAGCCGCGGCAAAATCCCATAGCGTGATCCAGACCAAACCGGTCTCGCTAACTTGTGACCTTGGCATAGCGGTTGCTAATGGCGTGCTTCGATTCAACAACGCAGTTTGCAACTGTTGGCGTTGAGGAGGCTGGAGTTGCATCGAATCTAGAGCGGTATCGGTATCCTGAACAGAGACAGGTTCAACATCAATAGACTTAAGCTTGGCAAATTCCGCTACCAGCGTCGCTTGCTCTGCCTTGGAGACACTATCGCTCGACACCGTACCCCATATAGCTGTCATCCCGTAACCCAGACCAGCGACCAACAACATTCCCGCCATAAAAAGCTTGAATTTCGACATACTCGAGGAAACGGCGGGCTTTGGTTTTCCCAGCGATTGCGAGGCGGATTTGGGTAATGGCTCTAGATGTTTCATTGAGAGATATTGGCGGACAGACACCTTCGCGTCTTTAGTTATAGAAAGGCATTTATCTAGGGATAATGCTATGTTCCGGCAAGTATAGACAGAATCCGCTGAAAGCGTGGGCGGCTATTCATTCGCGTATTTTCGCTAATCACACCTTATTTCGGGATTTACTTTTAAGGGCCTAAACCCTGCAAAATAAAGTATTTCTTTAGTGTTTGGCAACTTGTGCCACTGTCCTTGTTTTATTTGCCAAAGGAGTGTCTATTCTTTACAAAACGCTTCAAGTTATCTCTACCGCCATGAAATCATTTTCCGTTAGCAATTCAATCGCCATCGCTAGTCACTCCCGCCGCCTCTTTCTAAAACTGGCCGCAGCCGGCTTGGCGTCCGCCAGCACACCGGCGACGGCGCTGTTTCGGCTGAACAATCAATGTCTCGATCCGGCCGGGACACCGCAATCGGCCCTGGAAACCGCGGCCTGGCAAGGCATCAATCCGGCCGACTGGTGGGATTGCCATACGCATATCGTCGGCTCCGGCGACGGCGGTAGCGGCATTACGCAAACGCCGGATATGCACGCGCCGCTACGGCACCCGGTGCAAACCCTGCAACATTGGGCTTACGCCAATGCCGCTTGCATCCCCGATTCCGACCAAGATATTGCTTTTGTAAAACGTTTGAGGGCATTGATGGACACCACACCGAAGGGCGCCAAGGCCATGCTGTATGCCTTCGACCGTGCGCATGGCGCCAGCGGCGACCCGGATCATGCCAATACGGCATTTTTTGTGCCCAACGAATACGCTCAAAGCTTGGCTCAAACCTATCCGGAACGCTTCGAATGGGTGGCAAGCATCCATCCCTACCGCCAGGATTGCGTCAAGGTACTGGAACAAGCCGCCTTGAACGGCGCGCGGGCGGTGAAATGGCTGCCGCCGGCGATGGGCATAGACCCGGCCTCGCCGAAATGCGACCGGTTTTATAAAGCGGCTGCGCAATTGAATATACCGATCATCACCCACGGCGGCGAAGAGAACGCGTTACATGGTACCGACCAACCTTTATTCGGCAATCCGCTAAGATTAAGGCGGGCGCTGGATGCCGGCGTACGTATCGTGATCGCCCATTGCGCGACCTTGGGTACCGATGTGGACGAAGACGGCCGGGAAGTCAGAAGTTTTGATTTGTTCGCCAAGTTGATGGCCGATAAACAGTGGCAGGATCGGCTGTTTGCGGATATTTCCGCGATCACACTGCGCAATCGCGATTTGGGCGTGATCAAAACCTTACTAACGGAAACAGCCTGGCATAGCCGCTTGTTATACGGCTCGGATTACCCCTTGACCGGGATTTTGCCGCTGATCTCGCCCGAGGCTTTTGCCAATGCCGGCCTGCTGGCGGAAGACGCCGTGGAACCGTTACTGGCGCTACAGGAATACCACCCGTTCCGCTTCGATTTTGTGTTGAAACGCAGTTTGGCTTGGCAGGGCAAGCGTTTTGCCGACGGGATATTTGCCACTCGACCGTTTTTTATCCGTAGAAACAGCTAACTTGATAGCAAGGTAACGCCCAGCTATTGGCGATGACAATCAGCGACGCCCTAACCCGTCGCCCGCAGCAAATTGCCGTAAAACAGGGCCTTGCCGGTTTTGCTCTGCATCCAAAGTTGCTTTATTTCGATTTGGTTTTTAGCAAAGCAGGATTCGGCGGCATGGGCCAAATCTGCGGACTCTACTTTCGGCGAATAGGTGTTCAGGATCAAAAACGCACCCGGATGCATCAAACCGCGTGCCGTATCGATCAACTCGGCCAGATGATTTTCCAGTTTCCATTTTTCGCCCTTCGCGCCCAAGCCCCAGGCCGGCGGGTCCATGATGATGCCATCGTAGCGGTTGCCGCGTTTCAATTCGCGTTTGGCAAACTTCAACGCGTCCTCCAGCACCCATTTGATGTCGGTCAGCGCGCTACGTGCCTGGTTGTCGTTGGCCCAATCCAGCATTTGCTTGACCGAATCCACATGCACCACCTCCGCGCCATGCGCCCGAGCAATCAAAGACGCCGCGCCGGTGTAGGCAAACAGGTTTAATACCTTATCGCCCGGTTTCACCCGCTCGGCGATAAACCGCCAATTGGCTTGCTGCTCCGGAAACAAACCCACGTGTTTAAATTTGGTTAGCTTCAAACCGAATTTCAATTGCTCGTAGGCAATCTGCCAATGATCCGGCGCCTGTAGCTTCAAGTTTTTCCAAGTGCCTTGGGTAGACGAAAGTTCTTCGAACTCCCAGTCCGCCCTAGCCTGCCAATCCGACCAAGTCCAACTCGGCTTGAAATGGGCTTGAATCTCCGGACGTATCGTCACAACCTCGCCCCAGCGCTCCAGTTTCTTGCCGTCACCGGCATCGAGCAGTTCATAGTCAGGCCAGCCGACCGCATATTCCTGCGGGCCTATACCTGCCGCCGCCGTTCCGCCGCCAAAGTGACTGTGTGATGATTTGCGCTGAATGAGTTCCTTCGACATAGTTTGATAATGGGCCGCTCTGAGTCTGGTGGGAAGCCAATCGCTGACACCCAACACACGATTAAACCGCGAATTCTATTCCCTAAAGCCGATGCCGGCCACTGCCGACGCCGAATATGAGCCGATGGCAGTTGCCAATTCACAAACAATCAGTAAAACGCTACACAATTTGACCTGGTTTTGCTTATCCTGCAACATGCCTGCGGCCTTACCGAAACCTAGTCGATAAGGCCCGAAGCTTAAGCAAAGCCATCTAATAAAACAAACTCCGCGTCTTTTACGGACAGGGATGCAAAGCCATGAAAATCAAACCGCTAACGCCAGCGCAGTTATATACGCCTTGCAAGCTTGAAGAGTTGACGTTTAAGACCACCGACGAGTTGGACGATGTCGATAGCGTATTGGGCCAGGAACGGGCGATAGCGGCCATCAAGTTTGGCTTGCGCATCGACAAAAGCGGTTACAACATTTTCGCGATGGCCCCGGACGGTACCGGCAAACTGACGATCGTGAAACAGCTCGCCGAGCACGAAGCCGGCCGCCGGCCGGTACCTGCCGATTGGTGCTATGTGCATAATTTCACACAACCGGCCAAACCCAAGGCGATTCGGCTGGAACCCGGCGAAGGCAAGGTGTTTCAGGAAGACATGGCCGAATTGATCGACGAACTCAGCGTCGGTATTCCGGCCGCGTTCGACGGCGACGAATACCGCTCCCGCGCCGGCGAGCTGGAAAACGAATCGCGCCAGCGCGAAGTGGAAGTGCTGAACAGTTTGCGCGAAGAAGCCGAGCAAGCGCACATCATTTTCACCGAAACCCCCAACGGTTACGCATTCTTGCCGGCCGACGACGATAACGAAGCACTGACGCCGGAACAATTCAATAAGCTGGATAAAGACCGCCAGCACAAATTTCACGATACGGTGCTGGCTTTGCAGGAACGGGTACAGGATGCGATCAAAAAATTTCCGCAATGGCGTAAGGAAACCAAGCGCAAGCTGCAAGCCCTGAACCGGGAAGTCGCGGAACTGGCGGTGCATCACTCGATAGACGAGCTAAAAGACAAATACGCCAAGCATCAGGCAGTGCTGGATTACCTGAGCGCGGTGCAACAAGACATCATCGATCATGTTCGCGACTTTATTCCGCACAGCGACAAGGTGTTGTCCTTCATGGAATTGCCGCAAGACCCCAATCCGTTAAAACGCTATCGGGTCAATCTGATGGTGGATTTAAATCACCGACGTTCGGCGCCGGTGATTTGCGAGGATTTGCCCAATTTCGGCAATCTGCTGGGCCGCATCGATCATCAGGCACAGATGGGTTCGCTGGTCACTGATTTTACGATGATCAAACCCGGCGCTTTTCATAAAGCCAACGGCGGTTATTTGATTCTCGATGCCCGCAAAGTGCTGTTGCAACCCTATGCATGGGAAACCCTGAAACGCACCTTGCAAGCCGGCGAAATCCGCATCGAGTCGCTGGAACGGGCCTTGAGCCTGATCAGTACCTCATCGCTGGAGCCTGAGCCTATTCCGCTGGAGGTCAAGCTCATCCTACTCGGCGATCCGATGTTGTATTATCTGTTGAGCTTTTACGACCCGGAATTTCAGGACTTCTTCAAAGTTGCCGCCGACTTTGCCGGCCACGTCGACCGCGAGCACAACAGCCTGGAATATGCCCGTCTGCTGGCCACGATTGCCCGCCGCGAAAAATTGCGGCCGCTCAGCCAACAAGCCGTGGCCAGGATTATCGAGCACAGCGCGCGAATGGCCGACGACGCGGAAAAACTGTTGACCCATCTGCGTAGCATCAAGGATTTGTTGACCGAAGCCGATTACTGGGCCGGCGAAAATGGCCATACAGTGATTGCCAACAGCGATGTGCAGCAAGCCATCGACGAAAAAACCCATAGGCTGGACAAGCTGCGCGAGCGGCTGTACGCAGCGATTCAGCGCGACACGGTGATGATCGATACCCAACGCAAAGTGGTCGGGCAAATCAACGGCCTGTCGGTACTGCAACTGGGTGAATTCAGTTTCGGCCAACCGTCGCGGATCACCGCCACTACCCGGATGGGTAACGGCAAAGTGGTGGACATCGAACGGGAAACCGAACTGGGCGGAGCGATTCATTCCAAGGGCGTACTGATTTTATCCAGCTTCATCGCCGCCCGCTATGCCCGCACCAGCCCGTTTTCGCTGGCCGCCAGTCTGGTGTTCGAACAATCCTACGGCCATGTGGAAGGCGACAGCGCATCGCTGGCGGAGCTATGTGCGATTCTGTCATCGCTAGCGCAAGTGCCCCTACGCCAGGACTTGGCGATGACCGGTTCGGTAAATCAGCTGGGCCAAGTACAGCCCATCGGAGGCGTCAACGAAAAGATCGAAGGCTTTTTCGATATATGTTCGGCCCGCGGCCTGACTGGTACGCAGGGTGTGATCATTCCGGCCAGCAATATCCCCCATCTGATGTTGCGTTGGGACGTGGTACACGCCGCGCAAGCCGGGCAGTTTCACATTTACCCGGTCAGCCGCGTCGATGAAGCCTTGGGATTATTGAGCGATATGGAAGTGGGCACTGCCGACGCGCTAGGTCAATTTCCACCCGATTCGTTCAACGGCAAAATCGATGCGCAGTTGCAGCAATTTACCAGCCTGATTAAGGAGTTCGCCGTCAAAGCAGACAGCAAATAAATAATGACCGGCTTGGCGGCAATCAGGTGTAAACGCCAGTTTTTGCGTGTCTCGCCCACTATCCAAACTGGACGGACAGCATGGAAATAGCTCCTAGCGTGGTTTTGTCGGTCCAGAACTTCGCTTCTTCGGTTTCGTCCTGCAATCCGAGGATGTACAGCAAGGGCAGAAAATGTTCGTCCGTAGGTATGGCCAAGGTCGAGCCGGCTATCTCCGGGTATCTCACTAACGCTTGGTGATCCCGCTCGGCGATCAATTGTTTAACCCTTTCGGCAAACGCCACGGCCCAATCGTGCGCGGTATCGCGCCAAATCACCGCCTGCAAGTTATGCACGATATTGCCGCTGCCGACAATCAACACGCCCTCGGCTCGCAACCAGCGCAGCGCTTGACCCAATTGGTAATGTTGCCGAGGGGAGAGACCGCGATCCAAACTAAGTTGCAAAACCGGAATGTCGGCGTTCGGGAACATATGGCACAAAACCGACCAGCTGCCGTGGTCCAGGCCCCACTCCCGGTCCAGCTGGATTAGCGGCATCGCCGTTTGAATCTTTGCCGCCAATGCCGGACAGCCGGACGCCGGATACGCAAAATCGAACATGGCTTGCGGAAAACCGTAAAAGTCGTGGATAGTCCTTGGCTGCGGCATCGCGATTATCCATGTACCCAGGGTTTGCCAATGCGCCGAGATACATAAAACGGCCTTGGGCCTGGGCAGACTTTGTCCCAACTCTGCCCAGGCCCGGCTAAATTCGCTACCTTCAATCGCATTCAGCGGGCTACCGTGACCGACGAATAAGGCAGGCATACGCGGCAAATCGGCGTACGAAACCTGTTGCTCTAACTTCATCGCTTATTTACCCCCGCTGTGATGCGCTCTTCTAAATACCCGCCGCAAAACGCCCCGCGTGATAATCCTCAACCGCCTGTTCGATCTGCTCTCGGCTATTCATCACGAACGGCCCATGTTGGGCTATCGGCTCGCGTAGCGGCGCGCCGGCCACCAAAATCAAGCGGCTATCTTGCTTGGCTTGCAAGATTACGCCATCCGCGGCAACATCGTTTCGCAGAATCGCCATGCGTTGCGCGGATACCGTCCGCTCTGCCACCGCCACCTCGCCGCGATACACATAGAAAAACACATTATGCCCCACCGGCAGTGCCTGACTAAAACTAAGGCCGGCCGGCACATGCACGTCGAGAAACAATGGTTCGGTATCCGGCCTCTGAATTGCGCCCTCTACGCCATGGCTGCTGCCGGCAATCACCCGTACCTTGACGCCGTCCGCCGTGACCAATTCAGGAATCTGCTCGCTTTGCACGTCTTTATAACCCGCGGGCTGCATTTTGTTGGCGGCGGGCAGATTGATCCACAATTGAAAGCCTTCCAGCAAGCCGTCTTTTTGCTCGGGCATTTCCGAATGGATAATCCCGCGCCCGGCCGTCATCCATTGGATACCGCCGGTTTCCAGCAAACCTTGATGGCCGGCGTTATCGCTATGCCGCATCCGCCCGGCAATCAAATAAGTCAAGGTTTCGAAACCGCGGTGCGGATGGTTCGGAAAGCCGGCGATGTAATCGTTAGGTTTATCGCTGCCGAAGGCATCCAGCATCAAAAACGGATCGAGCCGTTGTTGCAAGGCTTGGCCCAGTACGCGGGTCAATTTCACGCCGGCGCCGTCCGAGGTTGCCTGGCCAAGCACAAGTTGTTCGATAACGCGCGAACGTTGCACCCTATCGGTTTTAAAAGTTGCTGTGTTCATGGCTAATCTCCCATTTAAGATAGACGTCTAAGCCGCCAACGCGGCAATCTGAGTTGCGGCGGCTTGCAGAGCCAGTTGTTCGGCATCGCCGCCCATCGCCAAACCTTCCGCATAAATGAACGTGACATCGGTCATGCCTAAAAATCCCAAGACGGTACGCAAATATGCGCTTTGGCTATCGCTCTCGGTGCCGCTGTGTTTACCGCCGGCGGTTTGGATCACATAAACCTGCTTGTTCTTCAGCAAGCCTTCCAGGCCGTTTTCGGTATATTGAAACGTTACCTTGGCCCGAGCGATAGCGTCTATCCAGGCTTTCAATTGTGCCGGAATCCCAAAGTTATACATCGGCGCGGTCAACACCAGGACGTCGGCTTGTTGAATTTCGGCAATCAAGGCGTCGTCCAGCGCCACCCGTTGGGCTTGCGCCGGGCTGCGCTGCGCTGCTGGCGTATTCAATGCAATCAAGGCGGCTTCATCCAAAAAAGGATGCGGAGTTTTCGCCAAGTCGCGCACCGTCAATTGCGCGGCCGGCGCTTGTTGGCGTAAACCGGCCACCAAGTTGTCAGCCAGACGGCTGGAATAAGCATTTTCGGCGCGGATGCTGGAATTAATTTGCAGAATGTTCATTTTAGTCTCCCACTTGTTTTTGAAGTTGGGACGACTATACGCCTGGATAATATTGGGCAGAAGACCAGAAAATGGATAACATTGTTCCACTGGAGGAACAATAATGCAGATTGAACCCAACGACTTGTGGCTATTCGCCAAAATCGCCGATGCCGGCAGCTTTTCCAAAGCAGGGGAATTACTGGGCTTGCCCAAATCGACCCTGTCGCGGCGCATCAGCAATCTGGAAAAACAGCTGGGCGAGCGCTTGTTACAACGCACCACCCGCCAACTGAATCTGACCGAATTCGGTTTGCGCCTGCTGCAACACGGCCGGCAGGTCAGCGAGGAAATCGAAGCGGCGATGGCGTTGGCGCAACACCGGCAAATCCAGCCCAACGGCGTATTGCGCATCTCGATGCCCAACGACTTTGCCAGTCTGTTTCTGGCGCCGCTGCTGGCGAAATTCAGCGACACTTACCCGGCCATTGAGTTGGAAATCGATTTGTCCGCGCGGCGAGTAGATTTGCTTAGCGAGAGTTTCGATTTGGCGATCCGCATGGGCGCATTACCGGACGATGCGACCTTGACGGCCAAACGCCTGAATCTGCAAACCTGGGGACTTTACGCCTCGCCGCTTTATCTGGCAAAACACGGCACGCCGCAGCGCCCCGAAGAATTATTGCAACACGATACCCTAAGCTTGCTGGCCGGCAATCGCGAAGCATCGGAATGGAGGCTTAGCCGGGGCGACCAACAATGGCTGGGCAAGCCCCCGGTAAGAATCAAAGCGAACTCACCGGAATTATTGGTGAAGCTGGCTACGCAACATCAAGGCATCGTCGCCGCGCCGGACTCTTACGCCAGCATTTCCGTGCCGAACAATGAACTGGTGCGGGTGCTACCGGAATGGTGTTTACCGCAAACCACGGCTTGGTTGGTATTCCCCGGACGGCGTCTGATGCCGACGAAGACCCGGGTGTTTATCGATTTTTTAGAGCTTCATCTAAATTGACTATTACATTTCCCGAACCATTTGGGTGGACTGCGAGAGCGCCTAGCAATAGCCTGCTGCAGCTGCCGGCATATCGCCAAGCGCATCAAAGATGGAACGCGGCCACTCCCAATCCGAAAGCCATTCAGACCGAGAAGGCCGCACGTTAATTGCGGATGAGGGGTTTGCAGATCCTATTCCGCAAACCCGGCATCTCAATCCGGCGGGCCAACCATCAGGCTAGACTGGCGGCGCCTACCAGCTTGGGAGACATCAGCTCTTGATATGTCACACCAGGCAAATCCAGATTGAATCCATGCAATTCCACATCGATATTCCGTTCCGGCGCCGCCTGCAGGAAATCGCTCAGCGTCTCCAAAATATCAAGGTCGATAAACAGGGCTTTGCCGCCGTCGATGATCAATTCGCTATCGTCGGTAATACTGCCCAGATAATTGCGCAGCAAGGCTTTATTTAAAAAAGACACGTCCTTGTGCAGCCTCAGCAAATAGTTGGACCCATGCTGGGTCAGAGTGATAGCGGCATGAAAGTTGGCCCGCAATACGAAAAAAATGCCGCACGCCATGCCTATCGCAATACCTTCCAACAAATCGGTAAACAGAATGGAGAACACCGTGATCACGAAGGGTACAAACTGATTCAAGCCCTTTTTATAGAACTCGAAAAACATGGCCGGCTTGGCCAATTTATAACCGGTTTGCAACAAAATCGCCGCCAGACAGGCCAATGGAATCATGTTTAGAATATGAGCGAAAAACAGTACGCTGATCAGCAACAGTAATCCGTGGAAAAAGCAAGACAGGCGGGTTTGACCGCCGGCATTGATGTTGGCCGAACTCCGCACAATCACGGCCGTGATCGGCAAACCGCCCATCAAGCCGCTGAGCAGATTGCCCAAGCCTTGGGCTTTCAACTCGCGATTGGTGGGCGAAACGCGTTTATGCGGATCCAGCTTATCTACCGCTTCGACGCTTAACAAGGTCTCCAGGCTGGCGATGATGGCCAGGGTCAACGCAATACTATAAATCTTGGGATTGCCTAGGTAACTGAAATCGGGCAAGCGCAACTGGTTGACGAAATTACTGGTAGAACCAAGCTCCGGTAAAGACACCAGATACTTGACACCAATCGACCATTCCGGCGCGGCGGCCAATGCCCAGTTATTGAAAGCTACCCCCCAAATCACCGCCAATAGCGGTCCTGGAATCATCCGCAATGCGTTAAATTGTTTGATGAAAGCGCTTTCCCAAAAAATAAGGATCAACAAGGCCACACAAGCCACCAGGGTCGCTCCCGGCGAAATGCCGTGCAAGGACTGGGTAAACTCAATAAAGCTGGACCCGGCGGTTTCCGGCATATAACTCTCATCGGCCGCGTAGCCTTCATCGTAACCGGTAGCATGCGGGGTTTGTTTGATAATCAGGATCATGCCGATAGCGGCCAACATGCCTTTGATCACTGCGGTTGGGAAAAACGCGGCGATGACGCCTGCCCTAATGCAGCCGAAGAATATTTGAAGAATCCCGGCAAACATCAGGCTTAATAAAAACGCCTTGAAATTGCCCAGGGTTTCGATGGCGTTGAATACGATCACTGTCAGGCCGGCGGCCGGTCCGGATACACTAAGCTGAGAGCCGCTGCACCAAGCCACGACGATACCACCCAGCATGCCGGCGATTACCCCGGCAAACAAGGGCGCGCCGGAAGCCAAGGCCACCCCAAGACACAAAGGCAGGGCCACCAGGAACACCACAATGCTGGCCGAAATATCCTGACGAAAATGTTTCAAGTAGAAATTAAATTGATTTTTCATAGACGGTCTCCGTGCGGATAACTGGGAGCCTTAATGGGCGTATTGGTAGATGTCGTGAATCGGCGCCGTGTCGTCGATGTGTATCAGTTCATTCAGTAAGCCGTCGTGCAAACCGTATACCCAGCCGCGCAGACTGATTCTTTGGCCGGACATCCAGGCCGATTGCACGACGGAGGTGTGCGCCAGACGCTGTACTTGTTCGATCACATTCCATTCGATCAATCTGTCGACTTTGTTTTCGGGCTGTAAATCATCCAGTTCCGCTTGATGCAAACGATAAATTTCTTTGATGTGCGTCAACCACTTGTTGGCGATGGCCAGGTCAGCGCGCTGCGGACGCAAGGCAGCTTCCACTCCGCCGCAGCCGTAATGGCCGCAGACAATCACATGTTTCACTTTCAACGCGTTAATCGCATATTGCAGCACGCTAAGGCCGTTGAAATCGGTGGTGATCACCTGATTGGCTATGTTGCGATGCACGAATATTTCGCCGGGTTGGGCGTGGACGATAGTATCGACCGGCACACGGCTGTCGGAGCAGCCTATCCATAGAAACTCCGGATGCTGCTCCTTGGCCATATTCGCAAAATAATCGGGCTGTTTACCGGTTATGGCTTCCGACCAGGCTTTGTTTTCCAGCAGTAATTTATTGGGAGTCTGCATAAACCCCTCCTCTTGTGTCGTTGCAATTTATTCGATGCGATTCTTAGACGCCGCACTTGAGCAACCGGTATAAACAAACTTCTTTCCGGTGCGCCTTAATAATAGCGAATCGAAATTTTTTCGCAAGCGATAAAGTTTTGAATCGCTACTTATGTCGCTAGTAGTAATAGTGCTAGAGGAAAGCAAAATGTGGTTTAAGCGCGCACTATCTACCCTGAGCAATCAGTGCGCGGAAACTTAGGATGGATCAATCAAAAATGCGAAAAACGCATACCTATCAATGACTTACCAAGGAAACGCCGAGCCGTCGTACTTAACAAACCGGCCGGTATCGGCCAAATTAAACTTGTCGATCACATTGCGCATACCGGATACGCTTTCCTGAACGTCTATCAAACCGTTCGGTCCGCCCATATCAGTTCGAACCCAACCCGGATGTAAAATCAACACCCCGACCGCTGCAGGCCGCAAATCGATGGACAGGCTTTTCAGCGCCGCATTCAGGCCGGCTTTACTCGAACGATACAGAATGCTGCCGCCGCTGGTATTGTCGGTCATACTGCCCATCAAACTGCTCAAGGCCACGATCAAGCGCTTGTCGCTGCGCTGCACCTGCGGCAGGAACGCTTCCGCCAACTTCAGCGGGGCCATCACATTGACCGCCAATACGCCGGCCCAGGTTTGGTAATCCAGTTGCCCGAAGCCGCGCCCGGCTTGGTCGCCGTAAACGCCGGCATTATTCAGCAACACATCGATTTTGCGATCCGCCAGCTTTTGGGCCAACGCGTCGATTTGGCTAAAATCGGCGACATCCAAGGTTTGAATTTCGATATTGGCATAGCGGCCGGCTAGCGCTTGCAGTTGTTCGGCTTGGCCCGGCCGCCGACAAGCGGCAATCACCTGATCGCCGGCCGCCGCGTACTGCTGGCAAAACTCAAGACCCAGGCCGCGATTGGCACCGGTGATTAACAGGGTTTGCATTGTCATCCTCCTTAAAAAATCCAGTCGAAAAAAGATATTACGGTAAATTGCTGTTACGCGGCGGTAGCGTCCAGACCGGCGAACAGATTTTATTCGCAAGCAAGGCCGCGCCAGCGCCTGCCGGGAACTATTTCCATTTTGCCATGCCTCACCCGCACTGTTTAGAGTGCATCCTCTGGGAGGTCACCATGCGAATGCAAGCTATCAAATCCAGCACCATCGATGTCGTCGGCTACGACGAACAAACCCACAAAATGCGAGTCACATTCAAGGATCAGCCGGCCCAAGATTTCTGCCACGTACCGGAACAGCTGTACAACCAGTTTCTAAACGCCCGCTCCAAAAGCCGCTTCTACAAGCGCCACTTGAAAAACGCATTTCCCTGCTAGAACGCTGGATTCCGCGGAGACGCAAGACCTTGCGTCTCTGTCATGCCTTTCCATCCCAAACATTACGTCTCACCAAAAACGTTCCCAACGGTGAATCTGTAAAAAATAAACTCGGCCAAACATAGCCATTCATTTTGCACAGACTTCCAAAGCGTCCGCTCGGTTTACCGGTGACCGCGAAGGCATATTAAACAGTCCCGGCGGCATGTAAAAATCCCAGGAAGGCGTATCCCAATATCCCGAACGCACCTTCGCCAACCAGGAAGGCATGGCCAATAGGTTCGAGAGTGCGGCGAAAACAGCCGAAGACACCGCCGGACGCCTGGGAGATGCCCCCCGGATAGTTTTATACGCCAGCGGCTTTGGTTTATATCCGGCCGCCGTTATTTTATAGACCAAAACGGAGACGGGACGCGGCAACAGGCCGGAATAATGCGCAAGATCAGGGTGTGGAAGGCCTTAAGTTGTAATAGGAATGACGCCAATAGACGAAACCATAATACGTCATAAGGAATCGATTAACATTCGGCACATCACACTATTGCCCTACACGTGCTTCGATACTTTGGCATTGCTAAAGATTATGCCAATTTGGTGGATGGCGCTTCGCTTATCCACCCTACGGCCCTGGCTCGTTTCGTCTTGCAAGTTATTTTTTTAATTTGGTCAGCCCAACTATCATTGCGCGAATGATAGTGCCTAGAACTAAACCAACGGCAAAAACAATAATAATGGCGCCGATTCCTGCTGCCCCTCCGGGCCCCCCGCGTCCTATGTCAAAAAAAAGTAATATTTGAACAATAAAAAACATAGCAATTATGGATACCAATAAAGACCGCCACCCAAACACAGCAAGCCCAATTCCGATAAACACCATTAGTAAAAAAATAGTCACAACAGAATCCTATTTTTTAGCTGCCTTTCAATTAGGAAAGTGTTAACAGAGGAATTTAGTCATCAACCAGCCATTTCCAATGTTCGCGGCAACACCACAACATCAACCTTTTGCAACGACTTGCTAAGCAACATGTAAGTATCCCGATCAAACGCCGGAACGCCGGCCTGCAACAGTTCTGCGATCTCCACTTCGTTTTTGGCCGTACCCAAGTAACACCA